>NZ_JAMYTH010000001.1:0-423033 GCF_040322415.1 Mesorhizobium sp. M0152 | reverse complement strand
GCCATGGAAGAGAAGCTGCGCTTCGCCATCCGTGAAGGCGGCCGCACCGTCGGTGCCGGCATCGTCGTCACCATCAAAGAGTAATTTGGACTTAAACCGATCTGTCGCGGGCGCTGCCCGCGCCGCGCCAGAACAAGGAAGTGACGCATGAACGGACAGAATATCCGCATCCGCCTGAAGGCGTTTGATCACCGCGTGCTCGACGCCTCGACGAAGGAAATCGTGTCGACGGCCAAGCGCACCGGTGCCAACGTCCGCGGCCCCATTCCGCTGCCGACGCGGATCGAGAAGTTTACGGTCAACCGGTCGCCCCACGTCGACAAGAAGAGCCGCGAGCAGTTCGAGATGCGCACGCACAAGCGTCTGCTCGACATCGTCGATCCGACCCCGCAGACCGTCGATGCTTTGATGAAGCTCGATTTGGCGGCCGGTGTGGACGTCGAGATCAAGCTCTAAGGAACGAGAGGCGAGGAAGGGGCGGTGCCCCTGGCCCGGAACTCTAAAGGAATTGAACCGATGCGTTCAGGTGTGATTGCAAAGAAGGTGGGAATGACCCGCATCTATAACGATGCCGGGGAACATGTTCCCGTCACTGTTCTCCAGATGGAGAACTGCCAGGTCGTGGCGCAGCGCACGCAGGAGAAGAATGGCTACACCGCCGTTCAGCTCGGCGTTGGCCTTGCCAAGGTGAAGAACACGTCGAAGGCGATGCGCGGCCATTTCGCGACCGCTTCCGTCGAGCCGAAGGCGAAGGTCGCCGAGTTCCGCGTCTCCGCCGACAACATGATCGATGTCGGCGCCGAGATCACGGTCGAGCATTTCGTCGCCGGCCAGAAGGTCGATGTGACGGGCACGACGATCGGCAAGGGTTTTCAGGGCGTCATCAAGCGCCACCACATGGGTGGTGGCCGCGCGACCCATGGTAACTCGGTCTCGCACCGTACGCACGGTTCGACCGGCCAGCGCCAGGACCCGGGCAAGGTGTTCAAGGGCAAGCATATGGCTGGCCACATGGGCGACACCCGCGTCACCACGCAGAACGTCGAGATCGTATCGACCGACGCCGACCGCGGCCTGATCCTGATCCGCGGTGCGGTTCCCGGATCGAAGGGCGCCTGGATCCTGGTCCGCGATGCGGCCAAGGTGGCACTGCCGGCCAACGCGCCGAAGCCTGCCGCGATCCGCGCTGTCGCCAAGAACGAGGCTCCGGCCACAGAGGGAGCGGAATAATGGATCTCAAGATCACAACGCTGGGCGGCAAGGACGCCGGCAAGGTGAAACTCTCCGAGGAGATTTTCGGCCTTGATCCGCGCGAGGACATCCTGCAGCGCGTCGTGCGCTGGCAACTCGCCAAGAAGCAGCAGGGCACGCACAAGACCAAGGGCCGCGCCGAAATCGCGCGCACCGGCGCCAAGATGTACAAGCAGAAGGGTACGGGCCGCGCCCGCCACCATTCGGCACGCGCTCCGCAGTTCCGCGGCGGCGGCAAGGCCCACGGCCCGGTCGTTCGCAGCCACGAGCACGATCTGCCGAAGAAGGTTCGCGCGCTTGGCCTCAAGCATGCTCTCTCGGCCAAGGCCAAGAGCGCGTCGATCATCATCATCGACGAGCTGAAGCTGACCGAGGCCAAGACCAAGGCACTGATCGCGAATTTCGCGACGCTGGGCCTGACCAACGCCCTGGTGATTGGCGGCGCCGAGCTTGACAACAATTTCAAGCTGGCCGCGACCAACATCCCCAACATCGACGTGCTGCCCATCCAGGGTATCAACGTCTACGACATTCTGCGCCGCGGCACGCTGGTCCTTTCGAAGGCCGCCGTCGAGGCTCTCGAGGAGCGCTTTAAATGACCGACCTTCGTCATTACGACGTGATCGTCTCGCCGGCGATCACCGAAAAGTCGACCATGGCCTCCGAGCAGAACCAGGTCGTCTTCAACGTCGCCAAGAAGGCGTCGAAGCCGGAAATCAAGGCCGCCGTCGAAGCGCTGTTCGGCGTCAAGGTGACGGCAGTGAACACGCTTGTCCGCAAGGGCAAGATCAAGCGCTTCCGCGGCACCATCGGCCGCCAGAGCGACGTCAAGAAGGCGATCGTGACGCTGGCCGAAGGCCAGTCGATCGACGTCGCGACGGGTCTCTGAGCAAGGCCGCGAGGACAGGACAATGGCACTTAAAAAATTCAACCCGGTAACGCCGAGCACCCGCCAGCTGGTCATCGTCGACCGCTCGGGCCTCTACAAGGGCAAGCCCGTCAAGGGTCTGACCGAAGGCCTGACCAAGTCGGGCGGCCGCAACAATCACGGCCGCATCACGGCTCGCTTCATCGGCGGCGGTCACAAGCGTTCGTACCGCATCATCGACTTCAAGCGCCGCAAGTTCGACGTCGTCGGCACGGTCGAGCGCATCGAATACGATCCGAACCGCACCGCCTTCATCGCGCTGATCAAGTATGACGATGGCGAGCTGTCCTACATCATCGCTCCGCAGCGTCTGGCTCCCGGCGACAAGATCGTGTCGGGCGAAGCGGTCGACGTGAAGCCGGGCAATGCGATGCCGCTGGCCTCGATGCCGGTCGGCACCATCGTCCACAACATCGAGCTGAAGCCGGGCAAGGGTGCCCAGGTCGCTCGTTCGGCGGGTGGCTATGGCCAGCTCGTCGGTCGCGACCAGGGCATGGCGATCCTGCGCCTCAACTCGGGCGAGCAGCGTGTCGTTCACGGCTCCTGCATGGCCACCGTCGGCGCCGTTTCCAACCCGGACCACGGCAACATCAACGACGGCAAGGCCGGCCGCACGGTGTGGCGTGGCAAGCGCCCGCACAATCGCGGCGTGACCATGAACCCGGTCGACCATCCGCACGGCGGTGGTGAAGGCCGCACCTCGGGTGGCCGTCATCCGGTCAGCCCGTGGGGCAAGCCGACCAAGGGCAAGAAGACGCGGTCCAACAAGGCGACCGACAAGTTCATCCTGCGCTCGCGCCATCAGCGCAAGAGCTAAGAAGAGGTAACGCCAAGTGACTCGTTCTATTTGGAAAGGCCCCTTCATCGACGGCTACCTTCTCAAGAAGGTGGACAAGGTTCGTGAAGGTGGTCGCAATGAGGTGATCAAGATGTGGAGCCGTCGCTCCACCATCCTGCCGCAGTTCGTCGGCTTCACCTTCGGTGTCTACAACGGCCAGAAGCATGTTCCCGTCTCGGTGAACGAGGACATGGTCGGTCACAAGTTCGGTGAATTCGCTCCGACCCGGACCTATTACGGTCACGGCGCGGATAAGAAGGCGAAGAGGAAATAATCATGGGCAAGGCCAAAGCTCCGCGCAGGCTTGCTGACAACGAAGCGCGCGCCGTGTTGCGCACGATCCGTATCAGCCCGCAGAAGCTGAACCTGGTTGCCGCGCTGATCCGCGGCAAGAAGGTCGCGACAGCGCTTTCCGATCTCGAATTCTCGGCCAAGCGGATTTCCGGCACGGTCAAGAAGACGCTGGAATCGGCGATTGCCAACGCGGAAAACAACCACGACCTCGACGTCGATGCGCTGATCGTGGCGGAAGCCTATGTCGGCAAGTCGATCGTCATGAAGCGGTTCCACGCTCGTGGCCGCGGTCGCGCCAGCCGTATCGAGAAGCCGTTCTCGCACCTCACGATCGTCGTTCGTGAAGTCGAAGAAAAAGGGGAGGCCGCATAATGGGCCAGAAAGTCAATCCGATCGGTCTTCGCCTCGGCATCAACCGCACCTGGGATTCGCGCTGGTTCGCGAACACCGGCGAGTACGGCAAGCTGCTGCATGAGGACATCAAGATCCGCAAATATCTTGAGAAGGAACTCAAGCAGGCCGCGATCTCGAAGGTCGTGATCGAGCGTCCGCACAAGAAGTGCCGCGTCACCATCCACGCCGCGCGTCCGGGTCTGATCATCGGCAAGAAGGGCGCCGACATCGAGAAGCTTCGCAAGAAGCTGATGGAGATGACGAAGTCCGAGACGCACCTCAACATCGTTGAAGTGCGTAAGCCGGAAATCGACGCGACCCTGGTCGCCCAGTCGATCGCCCAGCAGCTCGAGCGCCGTATCGCGTTCCGCCGCGCCATGAAGCGCGCCGTGCAGTCGGCGATGCGTCTCGGTGCCGAAGGCATCCGCATCAACTGCGCCGGCCGTCTCGGCGGCGCCGAGATCGCGCGCATGGAATGGTACCGCGAAGGCCGCGTGCCGTTGCATACGCTGCGCGCCGATGTCGACTACGGCACGGCCGAGGCGAATACGGCGTACGGCATCTGCGGCGTCAAGGTCTGGGTGTTCAAGGGCGAGATCCTCGAGCACGACCCGATGGCTTCGGAGCGTCGCGCGACTGAAGGCGAACATGCGCATGGCGGTGGTGGCGAACGCGAACGCGGTCGTCGTCGCGAGAACGCCTGAGACATTTAGGAATTTGGAGTTAGAACGATGCTGCAGCCAAAGCGCACAAAGTTCCGCAAGCAGTTCAAGGGCCGTATCCATGGTACCGCAAAGGGCGGCACCAACCTGGATTTCGGTGGTTTCGGGCTGAAGGCGCTTGAGCCGAACCGCGTCACCGCGCGTGAGATCGAGGCGGCCCGCCGCGCGATCACCCGTGAAATGAAGCGCGCTGGCCGCGTCTGGATCCGTATTTTCCCGGATCTGCCGGTCACGTCGAAGCCGACCGAAGTCCGCATGGGCAAGGGCAAGGGCGCGGTCGATTACTGGGCGGCGCGCGTCAAGCCGGGCCGCATCATGTTCGAGATAGACGGCGTCAATGAAGAAACCGCCCGTGAGGCGCTGCGTCTCGGCGCGGCCAAGCTCTCGGTCAGGACGCGCTTCGTACAGCGCATCGCAGAATAAGGACGGGCTGATCATGAAAGCCGAAGACATCCGGACCAAGACCCAGGACCAGCTGACCGACGATCTGGCCAGCCTGAAGAAGGAGCAGTTCAACCTGCGCTTCCAGAAGGCCACCGGCCAGCTCGAGAAGACCGCGCGCGTGAGACAGGTCCGCAAGGACATCGCGCGCATCAAGACCATCGCTGCGGAAAAGTCCGCGGCTAAGAAGGCTTAAGGACGAAAAACATGCCAAAGCGCATTCTGCAGGGCACCGTCGTCAGCGACAAGAACGAGAAGACGGTTGTCGTCAAGGTCGAACGGCGCTTCACGCATCCCGTGATGAAGAAGACCGTGCGCATGACCAAGAAGTACAAGGCGCACGACGAGAACAACGCCCACAAGGTTGGCGATCAGGTGTTCATCCAGGAATCGAAGCCGATTTCCAAGGACAAGCGCTGGATCGTCGTGTCTTCGGACCAAGCCTGATCTCTGGGCGTAAACAAACGAATTTTGGACAGACCGGGGAGGGGCTTCGAGCCCATCCCGTTAGAAAAGAAGAAGGCGGCCAGTCATGATTCAGATGCAAACAAACCTCGACGTCGCGGATAATTCCGGCGCCCGTCGTGTCATGTGCATCAAGGTGCTGGGCGGCTCGAAGCGGAAATACGCTTCCGTGGGCGACATCATCGTGGTGTCGATCAAGGAAGCCATTCCGCGCGGCCGCGTTAAGAAGGGCGATGTGATGAAGGCGGTCGTGGTTCGCACGGCCAAGGACATCCGCCGCCCGGACGGCAGCGTGATCCGTTTCGACAAGAACGCGGCCGTTCTCGTCGACAACAAAAAAGAGCCGATCGGCACGCGTATCTTCGGACCGGTTCCGCGCGAACTCCGCGCCAAGAACCACATGAAGATCATCTCGCTCGCGCCTGAAGTGCTGTAAGGAGCCGGACCAATGCAAAAGATTAGAAAAGGCGACAAGGTCGTCGTGCTGGCCGGCAAGGACAAGGGCCGTTCAGGCGAAGTCCTCTCGGTTCAGCCGAAGGAAGACACCGCGCTGGTGCGCGGCGTCAACATGATCCGTCGTCACCAGAAGCAGTCCCAGTCCCAAGAGGGCGGGATCATCACCAAGGAAGCGCCGATCCAGCTGTCGAACATCGCGCTGGCCGACCCCAAGGATGGCAAGCCGACCCGCGTCGGCTTCATCTTCCAGAAGGACGGCAAGAAGGTGCGCGTCGCCAAGCGCTCGGGAGAAGTCATCAATGGCTAAGGCTCAAACCAAGCAGGCGACTGCTCAGAACACGCCGCGCCTCAAGCAGGTCTACAACGAGACCATCCGCAAGGCCTTGCAGGAGCAGTTCGGCTACGACAACGAGATGCAGGTTCCGCGCATCGACAAGATCGTGCTGAACATGGGCGTCGGCGAAGCGACCGGCGATTCGAAGAAGCCTTCGATCGCGGCCGAGGACCTGGCGATGATCGCCGGCCAGAAGGCCGTCGTCACCCGCGCCCGCAATTCGATCGCTGGCTTCAAGGTCCGCGAGAAGATGCCGATCGGCGCCAAGGTCACGCTGCGCAAGGAACGCATGTACGAGTTCCTCGACCGCCTCGTGAACATTGCGCTGCCGCGCGTCCGCGACTTCCGCGGACTGAATCCGAAGAGCTTCGATGGCCGTGGCAACTACGCCATGGGCATCAAGGAACACATCGTGTTCCCGGAGATCAACTACGACAAGGTTGATCAGATCTGGGGCATGGACGTCATCGTTTGTACGACTGCGAAGACGGACGACGAAGCCAGGGCACTGCTCAAGGCCTTCAACTTCCCCTTCCGCCAGTAACGGCAGCGAGAAAAGGAAAAATCTGAAATGGCAAAGACCAGCTCAGTCGAGAAGAACAACAGGCGCCGCAAGCTTGCCGACCAGTACGGTCCCAAGCGCGCTGCCCTGAAGGCGATCATCATGGATCAGTCCAAGCCGATGGAAGAGCGTTTCCGCGCTCAGCTCAAGCTTGCTGCCCTGCCGCGCAACTCGGCCAAGATCCGCATCCGCAACCGCTGCGAAGTCACCGGCCGTCCGCGCGCCTACTATCGCAAGCTCAAAGTATCGCGCATCGCGCTTCGGGATCTCGGCAATAACGGCCAGATTCCGGGCCTGGTCAAGTCGAGCTGGTAAGGAGGACATAACATGTCATTGAGCGATCCTCTCGGCGATATGCTGACCCGCATCCGCAACGCCTATGGCCGCAAGAAGTCGAGTGTCTCGACCCCGGCCTCGCGTCTGCGCACCCGCGTCCTCGACGTGCTGAAGGCTGAAGGCTATATCCGCGACTACAGCCAGACCGACTTCGACAACGGCAAGTCCGAAATCGAAATCGAGCTGAAGTATTTCGACGGTGCGCCGGTCGTGCGCGAAATCGCCCGCGTCTCGAAGCCGGGCCGCCGCGTCTACGTTTCGGCCAAGTCGATTCCGCATGTCGCCAACGGCCTCGGCATCGCCATCCTTTCGACGCCGAAGGGCGTGATGGCCGACCACGAAGCGCGCGAACAGAACGTCGGTGGGGAGATCCTCTGCCAGATCTTCTGATCTGGCAGCGCGATCCCGAAAAATGGAATCCGGTCTTCGGATCGTTCCGAAGACAGAGACCTGAAACAAGAGAAGTGACGAGGACAACAAAATGTCTCGTATTGGAAAGAAACCCGTTTCGCTGCCGCAAGGCGTGACCGCGACCGTCAACGGCCAGACCGTGACGGCGAAGGGCCCCAAGGGCGAGCTGAAGTTCGTGGTGAACGACGAAGTGCTGGTCAAGATGGAAGGCAGCGAGATCGCTGTCCAGCCGCGCGACCAGACCAAGACCGCCCGCTCCAAGTGGGGCATGTCGCGCACGCAGATCGTCAACATTCTGCAGGGCGTCAAGGACGGCTTCGAGAAGAAGCTTGAGATCACCGGCGTCGGCTATCGCGCCGCGCTTCAGGGCAAGAACCTGCAGCTAGCGCTTGGCTTCAGCCACGACGTCGTCTACGAGACGCCGGCCGGCATCACCATCACGGTGCCGAAGCCGACCGAAATCACCGTGGCCGGCATCGACAAGCAGCAGGTCGGCCAGGTTGCCGCCGAGATCCGCGAATATCGTGGTCCCGAGCCTTACAAGGGCAAGGGCGTCCGTTACGCCGGCGAGAAGATCGTCCGTAAGGAAGGCAAGAAGAAGTAGTGGGTTGACCCCGAAAAGTCGCAGACTTTTCGGAAAGGGCCAAGCCAAGAAGTGTAGCGCCGCGGGGAGCGGTCGCGGGAGGCGCTTTCGCCTACCGCACAGGGCGGCCCCCGTTTTTTGAAGGCAAGGAAGACCACCATGGGTACCAAAGAAGCCACGCTGCGCCGCGCGCATCGCGTCCGCCGCCAGATCAAGAAGGTCGCCGGTGAGCGTCCGCGCCTGTCGGTGCACCGCACGTCGAAGAACATCTATGTTCAGGTTATCGACGACGCCAAGGGCCACACCATCGCTGCCGCATCGACGCTCGAGAAGGACCTCAAGGGTTCGCTCAAGACCGGCGCCGACACTGCTGCCGCCGCCGCGATCGGCAAGCTGATCGCCGAGCGCGCCGCCAAGGCTGGCGTCAAGGAAGTCGTCTTCGATCGCGGTCCGTACATCTATCACGGCCGCGTCAAGGCACTGGCCGAAGCTGCCCGCGAAGGTGGTCTGAGCTTCTAATGCTTGATCCCGAACCGGAGGTCAGCGCAGCAAAAAGTTGCAGACTTTCGGATAGGATCATGCAAAGGAAAAAATGATTTTCGCCCCCGGCAACCCACAGAGGTGCCGGATCTTATCAGCAACCGTGCTTCCGGAAAAAAACAAGGAACAGGATATGGCACAGGAACGTAGGGATGGCGGCCGCGGCCGCGATCGTGAAGAGCGCGATGACGGCATGGTGGACAAGCTCGTCCACATCAACCGCGTCGCCAAGGTCGTCAAGGGTGGCCGCCGCTTCGGCTTTGCAGCACTCGTCGTCGTCGGCGACCAGAAGGGCCGCGTCGGCTTCGGTCACGGCAAGGCGCGCGAAGTGCCGGAAGCCATCCGCAAGGCGACCGAATCGGCTAAGCGCGACATGATCTTCGTGCCGCTGCGCTCGGGCCGTACGCTGCACCACGACGTCGAAGGACGCTGGGGCGCGGGACGCGTTCTGCTGCGCGCAGCCAAGCAAGGTACCGGCATCATCGCCGGCGGCCCGATGCGCGCCGTCTTCGAGACGCTCGGTATGCATGACGTGGTCGCCAAGTCGATGGGTTCGTCGAACCCCTACAACATGGTTCGCGCCACCTTCGACGCGCTGAAGAGCCAGATGCATCCCAAGGATGTGGCTGCCGCGCGCGGCATCAAGTATTCGACCCTTCAGGCCCGCCGCGGCACCGCCGTCGCGGCTGAAGAATAGTCGATCTGACCAGGGATTTTGACCATGGCCAAGAAAGCAACCAAGACCATCACCGTTGAGCAGATCGGTTCGCCGATCCGCCGTCCGAAGGAGCAGCGCGCGACGCTGGTCGGCCTCGGCCTCAACAAGATGCACAAGCAGCGCACCCTGGAAGATACGCCTTCCGTGCGCGGCATGATCGCTGCCGTTCAGCATCTCGTCCGCGTCGTGGACGAGGGCTGATCAGAAGCGCAGGAGAACTCAGATGAAACTCAACGATCTGCGTGACAAGGACGGCGCGACGCACTCCAAGAAGCGTCTCGGCCGTGGCATCGGCTCCGGCTCGGGCAAGACAGCCGGTCGCGGCGTCAAGGGCCAGAAGGCGCGCTCCGGCGTCGCTGTCAACGGCTTCGAGGGTGGCCAGATGCCGCTGTATCGGCGCCTGCCGAAGCGTGGCTTCAACAACATCTTCGCCAAGAGCTTCACCGTCGTCTCGCTGGCCCGCATCCAGGTGGCCATCGATGCCAAGAAGCTCGATGCCAAGGCAACCGTGACGGCTGAATCGCTGGTTGCTGCCGGCGTCATCCGTCGCGTCAAGGACGGCGTGCGCATCCTTTCGGACGGCGAGATCAAGGCGAAGCTCGCCTTCGACGTGGCCGGTGCCTCCAAGGCCGCGATCGAGAAGATCGAAAAGGCCGGCGGCTCGGTCAAGTTGCCGGAGACGGCGGCTGCCGAGTAACAGCAATTTGAAGCGCGGCCGGCAAGAGCGGGAACCGTTTTTGCTCGCGATCGCGCTTTGATCTGCTCAATCAGGCGGCCGCGTCAACGCGGCCGCTTGCATGTTTACAGCCCGGAGCTTATCTCGTGAGTTTCGGTGCGACGCGCCGCCTGACCTCAGGGCCATCAAGCGTTACCAAGCGGAGAATCAGGCATGGCTTCGGCTGCTGAACAACTAGCCTCGAATCTGAATTTCTCGGCCTTCGCCAAGGCGGAGGATCTGAAGAAACGCATCTGGTTCACGATCGGCGCCTTGCTCGTCTATCGTCTCGGCACCTATATCCCGCTTCCCGGCATCAACCCCGACGCGTTCGCGCAGGCCTTCTCCTCGCAGAGCAAGGGCGTGCTCGGCATGTTCAACATGTTCGCCGGCGGCGCCGTGCAGCGCATGGCGATCTTTGCGCTCGGCATCATGCCTTACATCTCCGCCTCCATCATCATGCAGCTGATGACCTCGGTCATCCCGTCGTTGGAAGCGCTGAAGAAGGAAGGCGAGCAGGGCCGCAAGGTCATTAACCAGTACACCCGCTACGGCACCGTGCTTCTGGCGCTGGTGCAGGCCTATGGCATTTCGGTGGGCCTCGAGGGCGGCAACGGCATCGTCAGTGATCCCGGCATGTTCTTCCGCATCTCGACCGTCGTCACGCTGGTCGGCGGCACCATGTTCCTGATGTGGCTCGGCGAGCAGATCACCGCGCGCGGCATCGGCAACGGCATTTCGCTGATCATCTTCTCCGGCATCGTCGCCGGCCTGCCGCATGCCATCTCCGGTACGCTGGAACTTGGCCGCACCGGCGCGCTGTCGACCGGCCTGATCCTGGCGATCATCGTGCTCGCCATCGTCGTCATCGCGCTCATCGTGTTCTTCGAGCGCGCCCAGCGCCGCTTGCTGATCCAGTATCCGAAGCGCCAGGTCGGCAACCGCATGTTCCAGGGCGATACCTCGCATTTGCCGCTCAAGCTCAACACGTCGGGCGTTATCCCGCCGATCTTCGCGTCGTCGCTGCTCTTGCTGCCGGCCACCATCGCCGGCTTCTCGCAGACGACCAACATGCCGGCCTGGGCGAGCACCATCCTGGCCTCGCTCGGCCACGGCCAGCCGCTCTACATGGCATTCTACGCGGCGATGATCGTGTTCTTCGCCTTCTTCTACACTGCGATTGTCTTCAATCCGAAGGACACCGCCGACCAGCTCAAGAAGCATTCGGGCTTCATCCCGGGCTATCGTCCGGGAGAGCGCACCGCCGATTACATCGATTACGTTCTCACCCGCATCACCGTCGTCGGCGCCATCTATCTGGTGCTGGTGTGCCTGCTGCCGGAGTTCCTGATCTCGGCGACTGGCGTACCATTCTACCTCGGTGGCACATCGCTTCTGATCGTGGTCAGTGTCACGCTCGATACGGTTGCGCAGATTCAGGGCCACCTGATCGCGCACCAGTATGAAGGCCTGATCAAGAAGTCGAAGCTGCGCGGGGGGAAGAAAGCCAGATGAGGTTGATTTTGCTTGGGCCGCCAGGAGCGGGCAAGGGGACACAAGCACAAAGACTGGTAGAAAAACACGGCATACCCCAGCTTTCGACGGGCGACATGCTGCGTGCAGCGGTCCAGGCCGGAACGGAAGTCGGCAAGCGCGCCAAGGCGGTGATGGATGCCGGTGAACTGGTGTCCGACGCCATCGTCAACGCCATCGTTGCCGAGCGCATCGACCAGCCGGACTGCGCCGGGGGCTTCATCCTCGACGGCTATCCACGCACGCTGCCACAGGCTGACGCGGTCGAGGCGATGCTCGGCGAACGCGGCATCGGCCTCGACACGGTGATCGAGCTGGTCGTCGACGACCGGGCCCTGGTCGGCCGGATCGTCAAGCGCGCCGAGGAGGCCAAGGCGGCCGGGCAGCCGGTCCGCAAGGATGACAATCCCGCGGTGTTCGAAGAGCGTCTGCGCGAGTACTACAAGAAGACCGCACCGCTGACCGGCTACTACTACGCCAAGGGCAAGCTCAAGGGCGTCGACGGCATGGCCAGCATCGACGCGGTGACCGCCGAAATCGAGGCGGTGCTCGCCGCGGCGGCACAAGGGGCTGAGGAAAGTTAAGAATTGGCTTGACGGCGACGGAACGCTGCGGTATGGCGGCCCGTCTTCCTATCAGGCGTGAACTTTGCTTGTCCGCAAGGGCAAGGCAGTCGTTTTGAACTGGAAACACCCGCAAGGGCCGGCCTCCACCGGACGCGGGGCAATCTTGAAGCGCCGGGCCTGCCTTTTTTGAAGGTTGGCCGGCCCATATGGAGAAGAGAGAACATGGCTCGTATAGCCGGCGTCAACATTCCGACCAACAAGCGCGTCGTCATTGCGCTTCAATACATTCACGGCATTGGCAAGAGGTTCGCCCAGGAGATCGTCGATAAGGTCGGCATCCCGGCCGAGCGCCGCGTCAACCAGTTGACCGACGCCGAAGTGCTCCAGATCCGCGAGGCGATCGACCGCGACTATCAGGTCGAGGGCGACCTGCGCCGCGAAGTGTCGATGAACATCAAGCGGCTCATGGACCTCGGCTGCTACCGCGGCCTGCGTCACCGCCGTTCGCTGCCGGTTCGCGGTCAGCGCACGCATACCAACGCACGTACCCGCAAGGGCCCGGCCAAGTCGATCGCCGGCAAGAAGAAGTGATTTTTTAGGGGAATAAGGGAGTAGGGGAGTAAGGCAGTAGGGAATGCCCGCCGATCGGGCCGTACTTTCCTACTCCCTTACTGCCCTATTCCCCTACTCCCTTACGAAGGTGGAGCCGCTGGCATTACGGCGGTGCAGAGATCAACTGAAAGGACTATCATGGCCAAGGAAGCCGCTCGTGTTCGCCGTCGCGAACGCAAGAACATCTCGTCGGGCGTTGCCCACGTCAATTCGACCTTCAACAACACGATGATCACCATCACCGACGCGCAGGGCAATTCGATCGCCTGGTCGTCGGCCGGTGCCCAGGGCTTCAAGGGTTCGCGCAAGTCGACCCCGTTCGCCGCCCAGATGGCTGCCGAGGACGTCGCCAAGAAGGCCCAGGAACACGGCATGCGCATGCTCGAAGTCGAGGTCTGCGGACCGGGCTCCGGTCGTGAATCGGCTCTGCGTGCCCTGCAGGCGGCTGGCTTCACCATCACCTCGATCCGTGATGTGACGCCGATCCCGCACAATGGCTGCCGCCCGCGCAAGAAGCGCCGCGTCTAAATTATTGAACGCCGCGCGAACGCTACAAGGCGTTCCTCCGCGGTATTCCAGGTCGCCCGCCACGATTGGATGGTGGCGGGTCAACGGAAGGAAAGCATTATGATCCAGAAAAATTGGCAAGAACTGATCAAGCCGAACAAAATCGAGTTCTCGTCGAAGAAGAAGACGCTGACCACACTGGTCGCCGAGCCGCTCGAACGTGGCTTTGGCCTCACGCTGGGCAATGCGCTGCGCCGCGTGCTCCTGTCGTCGTTGCGTGGCGCGGCCGTCACTGCGGTGCAGATCGACGGCGTCCTGCATGAATTCTCGTCCATCGCCGGCGTGCGCGAGGACGTGACCGACATCGTCCTGAACATCAAGGAAATCGCAATCCGCATGGAAGGCGATGGCCCCAAGCGCATGGTCGTGCGCAAGCAGGGACCGGGTGCGGTCCTGGCTGGCGACATCCAGACGGTCGGCGACGTCGAGATCCTCAATCCCGACCACGTCATCTGCACGCTGGACGAAGGCGCTGAGATCCGCATGGAATTCACCGTCGACACCGGCAAGGGCTATGTGCCGGCCGAGCGCAACCGCGCCGAGGACGCGCCGATCGGCCTGATCCCGGTCGACAGCCTGTACTCGCCGGTCAAGAAGGTCTCCTACAAGGTCGAGAACACCCGCGAGGGCCAGGTTCTCGATTATGACAAGCTGACCATGACCCTCGAGACCGACGGTTCGATCTCGGGCGAAGACGCCGTGGCTTTCGCCGCGCGCATCCTCCAGGACCAGCTTGGCCTGTTCGTCAACTTCGACGAGCCGCAGAAGGAAGTCGCCACCGAAGCCGTCACCGAGCTCGCCTTCAACCCGGCGCTGCTCAAGAAGGTCGACGAGCTCGAGCTTTCGGTGCGTTCGGCCAACTGCCTGAAGAACGACAACATCGTCTACATCGGCGATCTCATCCAGAAGACCGAAGCCGAGATGCTGCGCACCCCGAACTTCGGCCGCAAGTCGCTGAACGAGATCAAGGAAGTCCTGGCGGCGATGGGCCTCCACCTCGGCATGGAAGTGCCGGATTGGCCGCCGGAAAACATCGAAGACCTCGCCAAGCGTTACGAAGATCAATATTGAGCATGATCCCGAAAGGTCGCGCGACTTTTCGGGAGATCATGCGGCTAACCAACAAGAGGCGCCTGCCTCTGAACCCGGAATGAAGGAGAAGAGCCATGCGCCATGGATTTAAAGGCCGCCGGTTCGCCCGCAGCATAAGCCATCGCAACTCGATGTTTGCAAACCTGGCCGTGTCGCTGCTCGAACACGAGCAGATCGTCACCACGCTGCCCAAGGCGAAGGACCTGCGTCCGATCGTCGAGAAGCTGGTAACGCTCGGCAAGCGCGGCGACCTGCACGCCCGCCGCCAGGTGATCGCGCAGATCGGCAATGAAGGCGTCGTCAAGCGCCTGTTCGACACCATCGCCCCGCGCTACGCCACCCGCAACGGCGGCTACCTGCGCATCATGAAGGCGGGCTTCCGCCACGGCGACAATGCGGCGATGGCCGTTATCGAGTTCGTCGACCGCGACCCGGATGCCAAGGGCGCCGGCGACCGCGCCCGTCTCGAGGCCGAAGGCACCGACGCGGAAGCCGCGGCCGCATAAGGCTCGGTCTTTCGAAGTGAATTGAAGGGGCCTGCGGGCCCCTTTTTCTTGTTCGGGTGCGCCAAGGCGCGCTCATGCTGACCCGCTGGCTGCAAAAATAATCGGATTTCAGCGGCTTAGCCTTTTATTTTGCACATTCGTCGGGACAATGCCCCCGAACTCGCCCCGGAGGATTCGCGATGCGCGCCAAAAGACTGTCCCTTGTTCTGCTCTGCGCGATGCTGGCGTTCGCAGCCGCGCCGACAGTCAGGCAGGCGCTTGCCGAGGAGGCGCCCAAGGCCGATCCCGGGCTGTCCGATGTGCTGACTGACCTCTTGCACGGCGTGGAAGGCGAAAACGCCACCTCGGGGCCTGACAAGCGCGTGCCATTTGGCCGCGAGGAGGTGCAGCTGTCGTTCGCACCGCTGGTCAAGCAGACCGCGCCGGCCGTAGTCAATGTCTATGCATCGCAGACCGCCAAGGTCACGTCGCCTTTCGAAGGCGATCCGTTCTTCGAGGAGTTTTTCGGCCGTGCGCAGCCGCGAGCGCAGTCATCGCTGGGCTCCGGCGTGCTTGTCGATCCGAGCGGCGTCATCGTCACCAACTTCCACGTCATCAAGGATGCCGACGAGGTCAAGGTGGCGACCGCCGACGGGCGTGAATTCACCAGCAAGGTGATGCTCAAGGACGAGACGCTGGATCTCGCCGTGCTCAAGATCGAATCCGACAAGCCGTTCCCGGTCATCGCCATCGGCGATTCCGACGCGCTCGAGGTCGGTGACCTGGTGTTGGCCATCGGCAATCCCTTTGGTGTCGGCCAGACCACCACCAGCGGCATCGTTTCGGCGCTTGCCCGCAGCCATATCGGCGTTTCGGATTCCGGCTATTTCATCCAGACCGATGCCGCCATCAATCCGGGCAATTCCGGCGGCGCGCTGATCAATATGGGCGGCCAGCTGGTCGGCATCAACACCGCCATCTACAGCCGCAGCGGCGGCTCTATCGGCATCGGCTTCGCCATCCCCGCCAACATGGTGCGGGCCTTCGCCGATGCCGCCAAGGCCGGTCTGGATTTCTTCGAGCGCCCCTATATCGGCGCCGAGTTCGAAGCGGTGACGCCGCAGATCGCTGAATCGCTCGGCATGGAAAAGCCCACCGGCGCGCTGGTCTCGTCCGTCGACGCGGCAGGGCCGGCGGGCAAGGCAGGATTGAAGCCGGGCGACGTCGTGATGCAGATCAACGGCAAGCCGGTCGAGAGCATCGAGGCGCTGGATTATCGCATGGCGACGCTGTCGATCGGCACCAAAGCCAATTTCGCGGTGCTGAGCAAGGGTCAGCAGGCGGCGATGGACATCGCGCTGGAGCGCGCGCCGGAAGGCGCAAAACTCTCCGAGGTGACGCTGCATGGCCGCAGCCCGTTCTCGGGCGCCAAGGTTGCGGAATTGTCGCCACGGCTTGCCCAGAAGCTCGGCCTGCGCACCGACATCAAGGGAGTGACGGTGATCGACATCAATCGCGATTCGCCGGCCGCAGATTTCGGCTTTCAGCCGGGCGACATCGTGCGCGAGGTGAACGGTACGACCATCGATACGGCGGCGGTGCTGGCGCAGGTCGCCCAGCAGGATACGCGCTGGTGGCGCTTTACCGTCGAGCGCGGCGGGCAGATACTGCGCCAGGTGTTGCGTTACTGAGTTCGATCCGGGAGGGTCGTGCTCCAACCTGAAGACAAGCATGGCCGATCTGTTCAGCGTTGACGAACCGGAAAAGCCGCCGCCCGGACGGCCGCTGGCCGACAGGCTGCGGCCAAGAAATCTTGGCGAGGTCGTCGGCCAGGAGCATCTGACCGGCCCCGACGGCGCGCTGACCCGGCTGATCGGGTCCGGCTCGCTCGGATCGATGATCTTTTGGGGCCCGCCCGGCACCGGCAAGACCACGGTGGCAAGGTTGCTCGCCGGCGAAACCAGCCTTGCCTTCGAGCAGATATCGGCGGTGTTTTCCGGCGTGGCCGACCTGAAGAAGGTGTTCGAGGCAGCCAAGCTGCGCCGCGCCAACGGCCGCCAGACCCTGCTTTTCGTCGACGAGATCCATCGCTTCAACCGCGCCCAGCAGGATTCTTTTCTCCCGGTCATGGAGGACGGCACGGTCGTGCTCGTTGGCGCCACAACCGAAAACCCATCCTTCGAACTCAACGCCGCCCTGCTGTCGCGTGCGCGGGTGCTGGTCTTCCACTCGCTCGGCGAGGAAAGCATCGCCAAGCTGATGGCCCGCGCCGAGGAAACCGAGGGCAGGGCGCTGCCGCTCGATGACGATGCGAAGGCGATGCTCATCCGCATGAGTGATGGCGATGGTCGCGCGTCTCTCACCCTTGCGGAAGAAGTCTGGCGCGCCGCCAAGCCCAGTGAGATATTCGATCCCGAGGGCCTGCAACGCATCGTGCAACGCCGCGCGCCGATCTACGACAAGGGCCAGGACGGCCACTACAACCTCATCTCGGCGCTACACAAGTCGGTGCGCGGCTCGGACCCCGATGCCGCGCTCTACTATCTCGCGCGCATGTTCGATGCCGGCGAAGATCCGCTATATCTCGGCCGCCGGCTGGTGCGCATGGCGATGGAGGACATCGGCCTTGCCGATCCGCAGGCACTGGTCGTCGCCAATGCCGCCAAGGACGCCTACGATTATCTCGGCTCGCCGGAGGGTGAACTCGCTTTCGCCGAGGCGACGGTCTATCTCGCCACCGCGCCCAAATCCAATGCCGTCTACACCGCTTTCAAGGCGGCCACACGCGCCGCCAAGGAGCACGGCTCGCTGCTGCCGCCGAAGCACATCCTCAACGCGCCGACCAAGCTGATGAAAGAAGAGGATTACGGCGCCGGCTACAGGTACGATCACGACGAGCCGGACGCCTTTTCGGGCCAGGACTATTTTCCCGAGAAGATGGGCCGCCAGACCTTCTACGATCCGCCTGAGCGCGGTTTCGAACGCGACATCAGGAAGCGGCTCGACTATTGGGCGAAGCTGCGCAAAGAGCGGGAATAGCAGGTTTGCGCGACCGGTGGTCTTCGCGCTTCCATGGCCGTTGTGCACCGGCCCAAAAGACCTTATCAAGGCGGCGCCGCCGGGCGGTGGTCGTTGCCGTTGTTCGGGCACATCTCATTCGCAACAGGATCGCGCTTCGCGCGTGGAAAAATGACAAAAACCCTTCGCAAATCTCTTCGCAAATTTGCCATTGCCATCCCGCTTCTCGCCCTTGGGTTCTATTTCGTTCCCATTCTGACGACGATTTTCATCGTTTGCGGCCTGATCGATGTGCTGCGCAACGACAGGAAGGATTTGTCCCTGTTCAGCGGCTATTTCCTCGGCAATGGCCTTTTCACCTGGCTGCTTTCGCCGTTCAATCTGCTGGTCGATCTCTTGTGCTACAGAAATCCCGGCGTGTGGAAGCTGGAGCAGTTTCCCGCCGATTATCAGCGCGAGGTCAACGAGGTCCTGGACATCTTCAAGGCGCGCAAGGATGAGATCATCGCCGATATCGACGCCAATTTCGGCGCCGGCCGGCGCGGCATGTATGTCTATCAGTGGTACGGCAAGCACAAGATCGATAACGTCGCCGAGTTCAACAAGGATTTCAAATACATCAAGACCATCGCGGTTTCGGTCTTCAGCAAGCGCGAATCGACTTCCTGGCATTTCGGCCCGCTGCGGCTCAGCCTGCGTATCCTCTACAATCTGGTCCCGGTGAAGTCGGAGATCTTCGTCGAGTGCGGCAACGTCAAGAACTACTGGTACGACAATCCGCTGTTCGTCTTCGACGACACGCTGCTGCATCGCTCGGTCAACGAGTATGACGGCCGCCGCTATTGCGTGTTCATGGACATCATCCGCCCGTCCCCGGTCCCTCGGCTCATCGCGGGCATGCTCGCGGTCGTCTCGGTGAGCGTCGAACGCATCAATTCGATGTTCTATAAGAACTGGAAGATGATCGGCTCGACCAAGCCGAAGAAGACCGAAACCACCTGAGCTGAAATTCCTCGGCGCTGCCGGGCGCTGTCGGCAGTGTTTCGGCGGTTCGCATGGGTGAGATCTGGCTGCTGTTGCGGGCCGCTCGTAAGTCGCCGTACATCGGCGAGCCCTGAACTATCAGCACGCTGCCCCTGTGGTCCCCGGGACGTGCTCAACGCTTGCGGCGCCCGCGCGTTCAAGCATACTTCCTTTCAAGATTTCAACAGTTCATCACATGAATCCCATGGGATTCCTGTTCTGCCGGAACGATTCTTAACTGCATCGGCGGTAGTTTCGGTCTGACCTCGGCGGTTCTGGCTCTTCCCTCTCTCCTGGCGACCTCAAGTGACAAACAACAAAACCCTGGGATTCTGGGTCGGAACCTACATAGGCACCGTGTTGCTTGGCGTTGCCATCAGCGCCATGTACATAAACCTTGAGGATTCGGTCTATTATTGGGACTTCGCCGCCTATTTCAATGTGTTCAACCGGGAGGGAGCGCTCCTGATCGAGAACCCGCTCAAGTGGCTGAGCCGACTGGGCACCTCCATCGCGACGGAAGACTACAGCGCGGCAATCTTGGTGCCGTTGATGCCGTTTCACATGCTTTTTGGCGGTTCGAGGCTTTCATACATCGCCGCGATAGTGACGGTTTACCTGGTCCCGACGGCTCTCTTCATGGGAAGAATGAGCTACCTGGAGGCGGTCTCCGAGACGTCTCCATCTCGAAGCTGGTTTGCGGTCTGGATCGCGGTCTTTCTCTACACCCCGCTATGGGCGGCAACGCTTCGGGGGTGGCCAGACATTGCCGGATGTCTCCCGCTTGTTGCAGCGACCTATTTTCTCTGGAAGTCAAAGTTTCTGACCCGCGAACCGGTGATCAGCGCGATATCCGTCGGCGCGTGCCTGTGGTTGGCTTTCATGCTGCGCCGCTGGTACGCCTACGCCGTCATCGGGATCGCAATTTCTGCGGCGTTCTTTTGTCTGTTGCAGGTGGCGAGGGACCGCGACCTCCCGGGTCTTCGGAAAGCTTCGCTGGCAGGACTGTGTGCGGTTGCGGTTATCCTGGGAGCCGCATGGAATTTCCAGCTTCCGCTGATCGCCAGGATTCTGGGAACCAGCTATGGCGATCTTTACAGCGGATATAGGACCAATTTCGTCACCCAGCTTGGCGAAATGGCAGCCCGGCTCAGCTATGTGAATTGGCTGTTGATTGCATTGGGGCTTTATTTCTCTGTTGTGCGTGGCAACAGGTTTTCCTTGTTATGCGCTGTTGCCTCGGTACTCACCTTTCTGCTTTTTACCCGGATGCAGGATCCAGATCGCCATCATTCATTGCCGATGTTTCTTTGGCTATTTCCTGCCTATGCCCAAGCAATCGTCGCGATCGTTTCTGTGCCGGTGCTAAGATCGCGATGGTCGACGATAGCCGTGGCTGCTGCTGCTGGACTTGCATTTTGGGGCACTTTTTTCCCGGCCGGCCGTCAGGTCCTGTCGCCGGTGGGCTCTGTTTTCTTCGCCAGGGAAGACACGCTTCCGCTTCGCCTGGACAATCTTCCCGAATACAGACGCCTGATTGCCGATCTTGTCGGCAAAATGGGACCCGAAGACCGGTTTTCGGTATTTGCCTCTGGCCCGGCTATGAGCGACTCGCTTTTGTTTGGCATGAATCGAGACCTTTTCGCGTATGTCGGATGGTCCTGCCAGGTTGATAGCCGTGACCAATTCCAACCGGAAGCGTTGAAATCCAGATTTGTTGTCGTGACCGATCGTCCAGTCACCCATTTGCAACCGGGTGCTCAGATCTGCGTCACAACACCGAACCAGTACATTCTCGAAGGGAAAGGCATCGGTGCCGCCTACAAGCGCATTGCGACGTATCAGTTGTCCGGCGGCGTTACCGGTTACCTTTATGAGCAGGTGCGTCCGGTGAGCAAAGCGGAAATCGACGCGCTCTACGGCGAGTTCAGGAAGAAATATCCTGGTTGGACGACGCCGGAGTGGTGACGATCACGTGAACGAGTTTGCGCGTGGCCCAGGCTGGCCGCTCTGCCTGCGCTGTCCGGCGGAACACGTTCGGCTCGAGGGATTGACCTTGCCGCCCCGACAGGGGCAGTAAACGGTCATGTTCAATCTGCTTCTCATTGCGATCGGCGGCGGCATCGGCGCCGGCATGCGCCACCTGGCCAATATGGGCGCGCTGCGCCTCGTCGGCCCGAATTATCCCTGGGGCACGATGGTCATCAACATCGTCGGCTCCTTGGCCATGGGCCTGTTCATCGCCACCCTGGCGCGCCGTGGCGGATCGAGCGAACTCAGGCTTTTCGTCGCCACCGGCATCCTTGGCGGGTTCACCACCTTTTCCGCCTTTTCGCTCGATTTCGCGACCTTGTGGGAGCGAGGAGCCACGCTGCCGGCGTTCGGATATGCGTTGGCCAGCGTCATTGGCGCCATTATCGCCCTGTTTCTGGGACTTTGGCTCGCAAGAGGCCTGCCTTAATGCTATTGCCGCGCCAAAGGCAGGCCGAGCCTGCTCAGGAAACAGGTAAGCGAAGAAAACATGGCAGGCGTTGAACAGATCACGGTAGAGGCCGGCGAGGCGGGCATGCGGCTCGACCGCTGGTTCAAAACCCATTTCCCGGGCCTCGGCTTCGGCCATCTGCAGAAGTTGCTGCGCTCCGGCCAGATCCGAGTCGATGGCGGCCGGGTCAAGGCCGATACCCGCGTCGAGCCGGGCCAGATGGTGCGCGTTCCGCCGCTCGAGGTGGACAAGAAAGGCGAGAGCGCGCTGACTGGTCATTCGATCCGCAACCAGGGCGATGCCGACGTTTTGGCGAAGATGCTGATCCACGAGGATCCTAAGGTCTTCGTCTTCAACAAGCCGGCGGGCCTTGCGGTGCAGGGCGGTTCGGGCGTCACCCGCAACGTCGACGACATGCTGGAGGCCTGGCGCAACCAGAAGGGCGAGAAGCCGCGGCTGGTCCACCGGCTCGACCGCGATACGTCGGGCGTGCTGGTCGTTGCCCGTACGCGGCTGGCCGCGATGAAGCTCTCGGAGGCGTTCCGCGCGCGCGAGACCAAGAAGACCTATTGGGCGCTGGTCAAGGGCGTGCCGCCCAAGCGCGAGGACAAGATCTCGACCTGGCTGATCAAGGAGCCGACACCCGACGGCGACCGCGTGCGGATCGCCGCGCATGGCGAAAAAGGCGCCGACCATGCCGTGTCCTACTACCGCATCATCGAGCAGGCGGCGCAGACGATGACCTGGCTGGAAATGGAGCCCTATACCGGCCGCACCCACCAGCTTCGTGTTCATGCCGCCTACATCGGCTGCCCGATACTCGGCGATCCGAAATATTTCGAGGCCGACACCAACTGGGATTTTCCGGGCGGCATTCAAAACCGCCTGCATCTGCACGCCCGTCGCATCGTCATTCCGCACCCGGACAAGGGCTTCATCGACGTCACCGCACCGATGCCGCCGCACATGCGCCAGAGCTGGAACCTGATCGGTTTCGACGACGCCAGCGCGGAGGACTGATCTTGAGCGGCGCCAGCCATGCGCTCGATCGGCGCCAAACCGTCGACATGGCCGCCGCCGCCATCATGGTCGGCCTGACCTTTTCCTGGGGGCTGAACTACGTCGCCGCCAAGGTCTCCTATGCCGGCTACGATCCGGTTTTCCTGTCGATCGCGCGCTCGATCGTCGGTGGTTTCTGCGTCTTCCTCTGGTGCCGCTGGCGCGGCATCGCTCTCTTCACGCGCGACGGCACATTGCTCGCCGGCATCGCCGTGGGCGTGCTTTTCGGCATCGAATTCCTCTGCCTCTATGTCGGCCTGGAACACACCACCGTTGCCCGCAACACGCTGCTGGTCAACACGATGCCGTTCTGGATGCTGGTCGGTGGCCATTTCCTGCTTGGCGAGCAGATCACCTTGCGCAAATTCCTCGGCCTGTTGCTGGCCTTCGCCGGCC
Organism: Mesorhizobium sp. M0152; assembly: GCF_040322415.1. Taxonomy (NCBI): domain Bacteria; kingdom Pseudomonadati; phylum Pseudomonadota; class Alphaproteobacteria; order Hyphomicrobiales; family Phyllobacteriaceae; genus Mesorhizobium; species Mesorhizobium sp. M0152. Next base: position 400,213 of record NZ_JAMYTH010000001.1, on the reverse strand, counting down.
TCGCAGCCGTGTTTTCGGACAAACTTGGCAGTGGCGGCGACATGTTGTTCGGCGACCTCCTGAGCCTCGGTTCCGGATTTTTCTGGGCCTTGACCAACATCCTCATCAAGCGGTCGAAGCTGGTCGAGGCGAGCGCGGAGAAACTGTTGCTCTATCAGCTCGCCGGCGCCGCGATCGTCGGCTTCCTGGTGCTGCCTCTCGCCGGTCCGCCCATTCGCGATCCTGCCGTATTGCCGACATTGGCGCTGCTTTTCCAGGCGATCTATATCGTCGCCTTCACCTATGTGCTGTGGTTCTGGCTGCTGCGTCGCTATCCGGCGTCGGGCCTGTCCAGTTTCACCTTCCTGTCGCCGGTTTTCGGCGTCCTATGCGGCGCGATTTTCTTGAACGAGCCGCTGACCATGCGCATCTTTCTGGCACTCGGCCTGATTGCCGCCGGACTGATCATCGTCAACCGGCCGGCGCGCAAGCTGATACCGGTATAAGAGAGACTTCCATGCGCGATATCCTCAACGACCTCGAAACGGGCAAACAGCTTTCGGATCCGGATCCGGTGCGCCGCGCCCAGATCCAGATGAGAAAGCCGCTGCCGAAGCGCTTCTACAAGACCGTCTCGGTCGCGCCTGTGGACAGCGGTTTTGCCGTCCATCTCGACGGCAAGCCGGTTCGCACGCCAGGCAAGGCGTTGCTGGTGTTGCCGACCGAGAAGGCGGCGTTGTTGGTCGCAGATGAATTCTCCGCCCAGGGCGAGACCATCGATCCGGTGACGATGCCGGTGATGCGCTTGGTCAACACTGCTCTGGACGGTGTCGCCAACGATCCCCAGGCGGTGCTGGAGGACATATTGCGCTTTGCCTCGTCGGATCTGCTCTGCTACCGCGCCGACGTGCCGCAGGGTCTGGTCGAGCGGCAGAACCAGCATTGGGACCCGGTTCTCGATTGGGCACGGGCCGCACTTGGAGCTCGCTTCAATCTCGCCGAGGGGATCATCCATGTCGAGCAGCCCCGCGAGTCCATCGCGGTGCTTGGCGCCCATCTCAGCCAGCGCGCCGAGCCTCTGCGCCTTGCCGCCATTCACGTCATGACCTCGCTGACAGGTTCGGCGCTGTTGGCGCTGGCCGTCGATTTCGGCGAACTCGATGGCGAGGCGGCCTGGGCCGCCGGCCATGTCGACGAGGACTGGCAGATCGAGCATTGGGGGCAGGACGCCGAAGCAGTCGCGCGCCGTTCCGCCCGCAAGCGCGACATGATGGCCGCCGTCGGCCTCCTCGAAGCGCTCAAGGGCTGACGTGCGCAACTCGTACGGGTTGATGCCGCATTGCACCTAATACCAAAGTCATAATCCCAAAGACGCGTTGCCGTTGGGCAGCACTTTCTGTCATTTTTTCCGTGATGGCTCCACTTTCTGAGTCTGCGTTCGGAGGAGAACGCGGACTTTGGCGCGCATCGAGGACACGGGTCTCACGGGAGGATATATCAATGGCAATCGCATCGACCGCCGGCGGAAAGAGCCGCGGCATGACGCGGGAGGAGAAGAAGGTCATCTTCGCTTCCTCGCTCGGCACTGTTTTCGAATGGTACGATTTCTATCTCTACGGCTCGCTGGCCGCCTTCATCGGATCGACCTTTTTCAGCCCGACCATTCCCGAGGCGACGCGCAACATCTTCGCGCTGCTGGCCTTTGCCGCTGGCTTCCTCGTCCGTCCGTTCGGCGCACTGCTGTTCGGCCGCATCGGCGATCTTGTCGGCCGCAAATACACTTTCCTCGTCACCATGACGATCATGGGCCTGTCGACCTTCCTGGTCGGCCTGCTGCCTGGATATGCGACGCTGGGAATCGCGGCGCCCGTGATCCTGATCATCCTGCGCATGCTGCAGGGGCTGGCACTCGGTGGTGAATATGGCGGTGCCGCGACGTATGTCGCCGAGCATGCGCCCGACGACCGCCGCGGTTTCTACACATCGTGGATCCAGACGACGGCGACACTCGGCCTGTTCCTGTCGCTGATCGTCATCCTGATCGTCCAGGGGTCACAGAGCAAGGAAACCTACGCAGCCTGGGGCTGGCGCATTCCTTTCATCGTCTCGTTCGTGCTGCTCGCCGTTTCGATCTGGATCCGGCTGTCTCTCTCCGAATCGCCGACGTTCCAGAAAATGAAGGAAGAAGGGAAGGGCTCCAAGGCGCCGCTCTCGGAAGCCTTCGGCCAGTGGAAGAACGCCAAGATCGCCCTGCTGGCGCTGCTCGGCCTCACCGCCGGCCAGGCCGTCGTCTGGTACAACGGCCAGTTCTACGCGCTGTTCTTCCTGCAGAACGTGCTGAAAGTCGACGCTCAGTCGGTCAACATCATGATCGCCATCGCGCTGGCTATCGGCTCGATCTTCTTCGTCGTCTTCGGTTGGCTGTCCGACAAGATCGGCCGCAAGCCGATCATCATGGCTGGCCTCGCGCTCGCCATCGTCTGCACCTTCCCGCTGTTCAAGGCGTTGACCTGGGCCGCCAATCCGGCGCTCGCCACCGCCCAACAGAACACGCGCGCGACGGTGACGGCGGCACCCGGCGATTGCAGGTTCCAGTTCAATCCCGTCGGCACTGCCAAGTTCACAACCTCCTGCGACATCGCAACCTCGTTCCTGACCAAGAACTCGGTTCCCTTTGACGTGGTCTCGACGGCCGCGGCCGGAACGGCGGCGTCGGTCAAGATCGGCAACGAGACGGTGGAGTCCTATGACGCCATCGCCGCCGGCGATCAGGCCAAGGCCAAGGACGCGGCCTTCGTCAAGGCCGTCAACATGTCGCTGCAAGACAGCGGCTATCCGCTGAAGCGCGCGGCGATCAAGGTTGCCGACCAGAAGCTCGACGCCTTCATCGCGGCCAATCCGGAACTGAAGCTAGATGCCACCACCATCCGCGGCGGCGAGAAAGCGACGGTACCGGTCGATCAGGCGGTCAAGGACAAGCTGGTGACCGCCGACGAGGCTGCCGGCGCCACCGAGGTCACCGCCTACAACATACCCGGCGGTGGTCCCTTCGCCATGTTCGCCGATCCGGCGGCCGTGAACTGGCCGGTGACGATCGGCATCCTGTTCATCCTGGTGCTGTTCGTGACCATGGTCTACGGGCCGATCGCGGCGATCCTGGTCGAGATGTTCCCGACCCGCATCCGTTACACCGGCATGTCGCTGCCTTATCACATCGGCAATGGCTGGTTCGGCGGCCTGCTGCCAGCGACCGTGTTCGCGCTCAGCGCCTACAGGGGCGATATCTATTACGGCCTTTGGTATCCGGTGGTGATCGCGGCGATGTCCCTGATCATCGGCATGATCTTCGTCAAGGATACGCTCGGCACCGATCTGAATACCAAGCAGTAATCGGGCACAACGGCCTCGGAAAAGCCCGGCGCGAGCAATCGCGCCGGGCTTTCAATTTATCTACGCCAATTCGCTGCCGAAGGCTGGCTGGCCTTGCGGTCAGCTCTTGCGCCCCTGGGCCTCTTCCTCGATGGCTGCTTCATGGTACCAACCATCGCCGAAATCGGTTCGGGCGCCGCGCAGCGAGGCAAGCTCTGCTGCAAACTTAGCCTTTCCGCTCAAATTTGAGGCAGAGGCGTGCGCTGCCACCGGGAACATCAGAATTTTGGCCGACGGACGGGCGGAAACGATTTCCATTGCCGGGCTCCTTTCTTCTGCCGAACCTTGTCGATTCAACTTGTCCCGAAGATAAGGTCTGCAATCAAGTTAGGCAATATGCCCACGAAAAGATCAGTATTTGCCTAATATTTATGCGATTTGTGACTGTGATCGATCCGGGCGCATTGCTTAGGCGGCTTGCCGACTTCAGCCGAATGCGACGTCAATTTTGCCGCACCCTTCGGGACGAGAGTGGCACACGACTTGCATTTTAGTGAACCGGCAGGGCCGGCTGCTGGTGGCAGACGCATGTCGACGCCGTTCAGTGTTCGGTGATCAAGCAACGAGAGGCTAGAATGACGAAATACAAGCTCGAGTACATTTGGCTCGATGGATACACCCCGGTCCCCAATCTTCGCGGCAAGACGCAGGTCAAGGACTATGCGGAATTCCCGACGCTGGAGCAGCTTCCCCTGTGGGGCTTTGACGGCTCGTCGACGATGCAGGCCGAGGGGCACAGCTCCGACTGCGTGCTGAAGCCGGTCGCCGCCTATCCGGACCCGGCCCGCACCAACGGCGTGCTGGTCATGTGCGAAGTCATGATGCCGGATGGCGTCACCCCGCATGCCTCGAACAAGCGCGCCACCATCCTCGATGACGAGGGCGCCTGGTTCGGCTTCGAGCAGGAATATTTCTTCTACAAGGACGGCCGTCCGCTCGGCTTCCCGGAGAGTGGCTACCCCGCACCGCAGGGCCCGTACTACACCGGCGTCGGCTACTCCAATGTCGGCTCCGTCGCCCGCCAGATCGTCGAGGAGCACCTCGATCTCTGCCTCGCGGCTGGCATCAACCACGAAGGCATCAACGCCGAGGTTGCCAAGGGCCAGTGGGAATTCCAGATATTCGGCAAGGGCTCCAAGAAGGCCGCGGACCAGATGTGGATGGCCCGCTATCTCATGCAGCGCCTGACCGAGAAATACGGCATCGACATCGAGTACCACTGCAAGCCGCTCGGCGACACCGACTGGAACGGCTCTGGCATGCACGCCAACTTCTCGACCTCCTATATGCGCGAAGTCGGCGGCAAGGCCTATTTCGAAGCGCTGATGGCCGCTTTCGACAAGAACCTGATGGACCACATCGCCGTCTACGGCCCCGACAACGACAAGCGTTTGACCGGCAAGCACGAGACCGCGCCGTGGAACAGGTTCAGCTATGGCATCGCCGACCGCGGCGCCTCGATCCGCGTCCCGCATTCCTTCGTCAAGAACGACTACAAGGGCTATCTGGAAGACCGCCGCCCGAACTCGCAGGGCGACCCCTACCAGATCGCTTCGCAGATCCTGAAGACGATCGCCTCGGTGCCGGCGAGCGCCCAGGTGTCAGCTGCCGCGTAACCGTCGCGGCATCGGTGAAACAAAGGCCCCGGCGCTCCAGCGTCGGGGTTTTTGTTTGCGAACTGCCCGATTGAAAAAACGGCGCGTTGCTTCGGCTTTAGCCGGCAACCACTCCGCGTGCTTTCAGCGCCGCTGGCATCTTGGCGGGCGCAAGGCCGGCGTACGGTTGCCGCCGCGGCCGATCATCTGCTGTTCGGCGACCAGAGCGTACCCCGGCCCGTCGGGTGTCTTTTTCGTCGTGCCTTTGACATGGCGAATTCCCCCAAAAAAAGTCAGGCGGAAAAGATCGCCGCCGAGAGCATAGGGGCGAGGCAATCCGGGCTCTTGCATCGCTGTCGTGAAGCCCTCCCGGCGAACCATCATGTACAAAAAAGCCCGCAAATCCGCCCGATTCGACCGTTTCTCGCGCTTGCGGGCGCTTTTATAAGCTGCTGTTCATGCACTGAAATCGGCGGTTTGCACAGCCGGCCGCGGGCGTTGACAGATGAGGCCGCGTCATGCGTATTCGGAGGCCTTGGGGTACGTCATCGCGGGTGCTGTTCGGCGGGCGGGGGTTTTCTGAACAGCAGCATTGGCGGGGGCGCCGGACGAGCGGGCATTGCAGCCTGAGGCGGTGTGCCGCTCGCTCCTGGCGTATTTTTTTCAGTCGAAAAGCCATTCACCGGGTCGCTTGAGCCGTGCCTTTCCGCTCGGCATAAATGTCGCCGCTCGACCAGCCGCTCGTGTCTGACGCTTGCCAAAGCAGGCCAAACAAGTGGCACGAAATGCAGGCTGGCCGGATGCAACCGGGTCGGTGTGGTGTTTCACAGACGGCAAAAAGCCCTCGAAGGAGGATCCTTCGAGGGCTTTGAACCGCGATGCGAAGACGATCTTAAACCGAGTAGTACATATCGTACTCGACCGGATGCGGGGTCATTTCGAAGCGCATCACTTCGGCCATCTTCAGCTCGATATAGCTGTCGATCTGGTCGTCGTCGAAGACGCCGCCGGCTTTCAGGAAGCCGCGATCCTTGTCCAGGCTCTGGAGCGCTTCACGCAGCGAGCCGCAGACGGTCGGGATCTTCTTCAATTCCTTCGGCGGCAGGTCGTACAGATCCTTGTCCATCGGCTGGCCGGGATGGATCTTGTTCTTGATGCCGTCGAGGCCGGCCATCAGCATGGCGGCGAAGGCGAGGTAGGGGTTCGCGCCCGGATCTGGGAAGCGGACCTCGACACGCTTGGATTTCGGCGACGAGCCGAATGGAATGCGGCAGGAAGCCGAACGATTGCGTGCCGAATAGGCGAGCAGCACCGGCGCTTCGTAGCCCGGCACCAGGCGTTTGTAGGAGTTGGTCAGCGGGTTGGTGAAGGCGTTGATCGCCTTGGCGTGCTTGATGATGCCGCCGATATAGAACAGGCAGCTTTCCGACAGGCCGGCATACTCATTTCCGGCAAAGGTCGGCTTGCCGGCCTTCCAGATCGACTGGTGGACGTGCATGCCCGAGCCGTTGTCGCCGAAGATCGGCTTCGGCATGAAGGTGGCCGTCTTGCCATAGGCGTTGGCCACCTGGTGCACGACATACTTGTAGATCAGCATCTTGTCGGCGTTGCGGACCAGCGTGTCGAACTTGATGCCGAGTTCGTGCTGGGCGGCGGCGACCTCATGGTGATGCTTTTCGACGCGCACGCCCATTTCGGCGAGCACGGTCAGCATTTCGGAGCGCATGTCCTGCGCGGAATCGATCGGCGGCACCGGGAAATAGCCGCCCTTGATGCGCGGGCGATGGCCGAGATTGCCGGTTTCGTAGTCGGTGTCGTCATTCGACGGCAGTTCCGTGGAGTCGAGCTTGAAGCCGGTATTGTAGGGATCAGCCTTGTACTTCACATCGTCGAAGACGAAGAACTCGGCTTCCGGACCGACATAGATGGTGTCGCCGATGCCTTCCGACTTCATGTAGGCCTCGGCCTTCTTGGCCGTGCCGCGCGGATCGCGGTTGTAGGATTCGCCCGAAACCGGATCGAGGATGTCGCACAGGATGACCATGGTCGACTGCGCAAAGAACGGGTCCATGTGGACCGTGTCCGGATCGGGCATCAACACCATGTCGGACTCGTTGATGGCTTTCCAGCCGGCAATCGAAGAGCCGTCGAACATGACGCCGTCGGCAAACATGTCTTCCTCGACTTCGATGACATCCATCGTCACGTGTTGCAGCTTGCCCTTCGGATCCGTGAAGCGCAGGTCGACGAATTTCACGTCGTTGTCCTTGATCTGCTTCATGATGTCTTTGGCTGTCGTCATGTCGTGTATCCCTGTGATGATTTTTTTGATGATGACGTTTCGGAAGGAGGGCCGGGCCGGATCAGACCGCGTCCATACCTGTCTCGCCGGTGCGGATGCGCACGACTTCCTCGATGTTGGAAACGAAGATCTTGCCGTCGCCGATACGGCCGGTCTGGGCCGCCTTGCGGATGGCCTCGATCGCCCCTTCCACCGCGTCGTCGCCAAGCACGACCTCTATCTTCACCTTGGGCAGGAAATCAACGACATATTCGGCGCCGCGATAGAGTTCGGTATGCCCCTTCTGGCGACCAAAACCTTTGGCCTCGGTGACGGTGATGCCTTGCAGTCCGGCCTCCTGAAGCGCTTCCTTCACTTCGTCCAGCTTGAATGGCTTGATGATCGCTTCGATCTTTTTCATGTAAAAAGTGGCCTCCACTGCCAAAAAAACGGGTTGTTGACCCCCCGCTTGCGCCTCCATCAAGCACGAATTGTGCCAAGTAGATGGATTTGAAGCGGTCTCATACGATTTCAAAGCCCTGCCGCGCCGGTATGCAAATTCGCGTCATTCGCTGCATCAGGCGCGTCATGGGCTGCTGGAGCCTAAACAGCGCCTGCGCTTACGTCTGAACAAAATATAGGCATACCGCCCATTTTGCGGGCGCTTCTGCGCTTGCGGCGTCCCTCCAGACATGGCGGCACCCTGCGGCGGCAACTCCTCTCCGTTTGCGTCGAACCGAAAACTGGACAATGCTTGATCGAATGCGGATCGGCAATCCATGAGCGACGAACTTCTTACTTCCGCCGAGATGGGCGAGGCGGATCGGCTGACAATTGCCGCCGGCGCAATCGACGGCATCGGCCTGATGCGTCGCGCCGGTGAAGCCGTCGCGGCCGAGGTTCTCAGGCGCTATCCCACTGCAAAGCAGGTCCACGTGCTTTGCGGGCCCGGCAACAATGGCGGCGATGGCTATGTCGTCGCCCGCATCCTGGCCGATAGCGGCGTCGACACCATCCTCTGGGCATCCGGCCCGCCGAGGTCCGGAAGCGATGCGGCGTTCGCAGCTGCGGAATGTTCGATCGAACCGCGTCCGCTGTCGAAGTTCGATCCCGAGGCCGGGTCGATGGTGGTCGACGCGCTTTACGGGGCAGGGCTCTTCAAGCCACTGTCGGGCGATGCCGCGAAAGCCGTCGACCTTGCGGCCAGCTTGCATTTGCCGGTCGTCGCGATCGATCTGCCTTCCGGGGTCTCCGGAGACAGCGGCAAGGTGCTTGGGAAGGCATTTGTCGCCGACATCACCGTGACGTTTGCGCGCAAGAAACCCGGCCATCTGCTTTTGCCCGGCCGGGAACGATGCGGCGAGATCGTGCTTGCCGATATTGGCATTGGCGAGGACATCATTGCACGCCTTCAGCCTCGGGCGTTCGGAAACACGCCCGCACTCTGGCTGGCCGATTTTCCGATGCCGGCCACCGATGCACACAAATACAAGCGCGGCCATGTCGGCGTCTTTTCCGGCGGCCCGAGCGCCACCGGCGCGGCGCGGCTGTCGGCGCTTGCCGCGGCAAGGAGCGGGGCAGGGGCGGTAACGGTGCTGTCGCCCGCGAACGCGATGCAAGTCAACGCCTCTCATCTCACATCGATCATGCTGCGCAAGACCGACGATATCGAGGACATAAAGGCGTTTGTCGGAGCGCGCCGGCCGTCGGCCTTTGTTCTTGGGCCCGGCTTTGGTGTCGGTGAAAGAACGCGGGCGTTCGCGCTGACACTGCTCGCCAGTGGTCAGCCACGGGACGCCTCCGCCGGGGTTGACGGCCTGGTGTTCGACGCCGACGCGATCACATCCTTTCGCGAGGCGCCGGACGTTTTGTTCGAAGCCGCTCGCCAACCGAGTGCGCCTGCTCTTGTGATGACGCCGCACGAAGGCGAGTTCGCCAGGCTGTTTCCCGACATCGCCGAGGATGAAACCACATCGAAACTGGACAAGGCCCGCGCCGCGGCCACGCTTGCCGATGCCGTCATCGTCTACAAGGGCGCGGATACGGTGATCGCCGCTCCCGATGGCCGGGCGGCGATCAATTCCAACGGCGCGCCGTGGCTCGCCACCGCCGGGTCCGGCGACGTGCTGTCCGGCATCACCGCCGGCCTGCTGGCGCAACGCATGCCGGCCTTCGAAGCGGCCTGCGCGGCGGTCTGGATCCATGCCGAGGCGGGCAGCCGGTTCGGGCCGGGACTGATCGCCGAGGATCTGCCGCTGGCGCTGGTGCCTGTTCTTCGTGATCTGGTCGCGACTCGCGGCCAGCGCTGAGCGGCGACGTTCAGGTCACAGCGGAATGTTGTCGTGCTTCTTCCAGGGGTTCTGCATGTCCTTGTTGCGCAGCATCCGGAGCGCGCGGGCGATGCGGCGTCGGGTCGAGTGCGGCATGATCACCTCATCGACGTATCCGCGCTCCGCGGCGACGAAAGGCGACAGGAAGCGATCCTCGTAAGCCTTTGTATGAGCCGCGATTTTTTCGGCATCGCCGATGTCCTTGCGATAGATGATCTCGACCGCCCCCCTGGCGCCCATCACCGCGATCTGCGCCGTCGGCCAGGCATAGTTCATGTCGCCGCGTAGATGTTTCGACGCCATCACGTCATAGGCGCCCCCATAGGCCTTTCTGGTGATGACGGTGATCTTCGGCACGGTTGCCTCGGCATAGGCGAACAGAAGCTTCGCGCCATGTTTGATCAGCCCGCCATATTCCTGCGCCGTCCCCGGCAGGAAGCCTGGGACGTCGACGAAGGTGACGATCGGGATCGAGAAACAGTCGCAGAAGCGCACGAAGCGCGCGGCCTTGCGGCTGGCGTCCGAATCGAGCACGCCGGCCAGCACCATCGGCTGGTTGGCGACGAAGCCGACCGTGCGGCCCTCGACGCGCCCGAACCCGGTGACGATATTTTTGGCGAAACTCTGCTGGATCTCGAAGAAGTCGCCCTCGTCGGCAACTTTAATGATCAATTCCTTGATATCGTAGGGTTTGTTGGCATTGTCGGGGATCAGCCGGTCGAGCGACAAATCATGGTCGGCGACCGACTGATAGCATTCGATCTCGGGGAGTTCCGAAGTGTTGGAGGCAGGCAGCAGATCGATCAGCCGGCGCATCTGCAAAAGCGCCTCGACGTCATTGTCATAGGCGCCATCGGCGATCGAGGATTTGGTCGTGTGGACGGAGGCGCCTCCGAGGCTCTCGGCTGTCACCGTCTCATTGGTGACGGTCTTCACCACATCCGGCCCGGTGACGAACATGTAGGATGTGTCCCGCACCATGAAGATGAAGTCGGTCATCGCAGGCGAATAAACGTCGCCGCCGGCGCAAGGCCCCATGATCACGGAAATCTGCAGAATGACGCCGGAGGCGAGCACATTGCGCTGAAAGATCTCGGCATAGCCGCCGAGCGCCGCCACGCCCTCCTGGATGCGCGCTCCGCCAGCATCGTAGAGGCCGATGATCGGCGCGCGGTTGCGCAGCGCCATCTCCTGCACCTTGATGACTTTTTCGGCATGCGCCTCAGAGAGCGAACCGCCGAACACGGTAAAGTCCTTGGCGAAGAGATAGACCGGACGGCCGTTGACGGTACCCCAGCCGGTGACGACGCCATCGCCGGCGATCTTCGTCTTCTCCATGCCGAAGTCGGTCGAGCGGTGCTCGACATACATGTCGAACTCCTCGAAAGATCCTTCGTCGAGAAACACCTCGATGCGTTCGCGCGCGGTGAGTTTGCCCTTCTTGTGCTGGGCATCGATGCGGGCCTGTCCGCCGCCCATGCGGGCAATCTCGCGGCGGCGCTCGAGTTCCTTGAGTACATCCTTCATCGGTTACCTCCCAGGCCAGCGGCATCCGTGGTAATCGTGCCGGTAAGCGAGCGCAAGCGCCGCTTACGTCGTGGCATTTGTTGCGCTGCAACATGCCGCCCTTGCATTTCGGCGCGAACTAAGCCATATGCACGGCATAGGCGCTTGGGCCGGGAGCGAATCCGGCCTTCTCGATGAATGAGACTGGTTGCGTCTGTTTTCCCTCTTTCCTGCTGATCGGCACCGATTGGTTAGCAAGGTGGCGAAAAAGCCCCGTGGCATGACGCCTGCGGGCACGACAGCGCAGCCGCGCGGACGAAACCGTCCGCCGCCTTGTCGTTCCATAACAGTTTTCCGACGGCAGGTTGCGCCCTGCCGCCATTGATGTTTGCGGCCAGAGGCCGCGTGAAAGAAGAAATATTTTGACCAACGAAAACACTTTGCCCGGCAAGGACACTGGGGAACTCTCCGGTTTCGCGGCACTGGGAATTACGGGTGCGCTGCTCAAGGCCACCCATGCCGCCGGTTTCACCGACCCGAAGCCGATCCAGATGCAGGCCATCCCGCCACAGCTGGAAGGCCGTGACATATTCGGCATCGCACAGACCGGCTCCGGCAAGACCGCGGCCTTCGCGCTGCCGATCCTGTCGAAGATCATCGCGCTCGGTACCAAGCGGCGCGCCAAGACGGCTCGCGCGCTCATTCTTGCGCCGACACGCGAACTTGCCGTGCAGATCGAGGACACCATCAAGATCCTCGCCAAGGGCGCACATGTTTCGACGGCACTCGTGCTGGGCGGCGTTTCGCGTTTCAGCCAGGTGAAGAAGGTTGCTCCCGGGGTCGACATCCTGATTGCCACCCCAGGCCGGTTGACCGACCTGGTGCGAGAGGGCGACCTCATTCTCTCCGACACCAAATGGCTGGTGCTGGACGAGGGCGACCGCATGCTCGACATGGGCTTCATCAACGACGTCAAGCGCATCGCCAAGGCGACCGCGCCCGACCGCCAGACGGCGCTGTTTTCGGCCACCATGCCGGACGAGATCGCCGAACTCGCCAAGGGCCTCTTGAAGAACCCCGTTCGTGTCGAGGTCTCGCCGCAAAGCACGGCGGCGGTCGAGATCGTGCAGGGCGTCGTTTTCGCCCGCACCAAGCAGAAGCGCCAGGTGCTGTCGACGATGCTCGCCGACGAGGCGATGAGGTCCGTCATCATCTTTTCGCGCACCAAGCATGGTGCCGACCGGGTGACCAAGGATCTTGAGCGCGACGGCTTCAAGGCCGCCGTCATCCACGGCAACAAGTCGCAGAACGCCCGTCAGAAGGCGCTGAACGACTTTCGCGATGGATCGGTGCGCATCCTGGTCGCGACCGACATCGCGGCGCGCGGCATCGACGTCCCCGGCATCAGCCATGTCGTGAATTTCGACCTGCCGGACGAAGCCGAGAGCTATGTCCACCGTATCGGCCGCACCGGCCGCAACGGCATGGACGGCATCGCCATCACGCTTTGCGATCCTTCGGAAAACAGCAAGTTGCGCCAGGTGGAGCGCATCATCCGCACCAAGCTGCCGATCGTTGCCGACCATCTCGGCAGCCCCGATCCGCAGCGCAATCCGGCTGAAAAGAACGAGCGCTTCGAACCGGCCAATGATCGCAACGACCGCAATGGCCGTCGCGACGGCAGGCGGCCCGGTGGCGAGAGCAAGGGCAACGGTTTTGGCAAGAAGCGCTTCGGCGACAAGCCGGCCTTCGCCGGCGAACGCAAGCCGGAGGGCGCCAAGCCCTTCAAGGGCAACAACAAACGCCGCTTCGGCGGCAAGCGCCCCGCGGCGCGCGCTGCTTAAGTCTCATCGCGCGCATCGGCCAGGCCATGAGGCCTTGGCTTGTGACTGACAAACAAAGGGCGACCGCAGCAATCCTGCGGTTGCCCTTTGCGTTTGATACCGGGCTTACTTGACCACGGCCTCGATCCAGACGCCGATCCTTTGCACCAGAAAGGCCGTCGTCGACGGTGACAGGGCGTCGCCGGCAATCACATGATCGTCGGGGTCGCCGGTGTCGTCGACCGGCACCAGTTCGTGCGGCGCGCCCCACCGGCCGGCGATTTCACGTGTGCGGTCGGGCCGTACCACCTTGTCCGAATCCGAAAAGATGAACAGCGCAGGGATATCAGCCTTCTCCACTGGCGCGCCGTAGGCGAGCTCGGTCAGAGCCTGCATCGGCTGCGTCGCGGCGATCGGATATTTGGTGGTCCAGAATTTCTCGTGCAGCGCGTTTCGCGGCACGTAGCTGCGTTCCTTGCCGGCGACGAGTTCGGCGATCTGTTTGCCCCATGGCATGGTCAGGATCTCGGCGCCGGAGGCCTTGACGCCGAAATTGGGCGAGATGAATGCGATCGCCGCCACCCCGTCCGACGCGCCTGGCTGCGTTGCCGCCCAGGCCGCCAGCGAACCGCCGGTCGAGGTCGAGATGACGATCACCTTGTCCCCGATCGCCCGGCCGATGGCGAGCGCCTCCTCATAGTCGTTGATCCAGGCATTGACGCTGGCTTGCGTCATCGCCGCTCCGTCCTGCCCGTGGCCGGTCAAGCGGGTGTAGAAGAGATTGGCGTCGAACTGGTCGGCTACCTCGTCGGCCAACGGCCTGACCTCGCCCTTCGACGCGGAGAAGCCGTGGACATAGACGATCGATAGCGACGTCCTGGCATGCACCATCGGATTGGCCCAGACGATCTCCTTCTCCAGCCCGTCACGGATGCCGGATACGGTGGCCTCCACCTTTGCCACGTAGGCCTGCGGATCGTCACCGATGACGGACGCGTCGAAACGGATATTTGTGTCGACGGGAACGCGAGGGCCAAGCACGAAAACCAGTGCGAGGATGGCGACGAGGCCCAGCACAGCAAGCACGATTCGTCGCCCCATCGCAGACCTCACGCAAAGAATGTCTCAACCTATGATGGCGGCCGCAAGCAGGCAACGGCCGGCCATCGCGCCGATTTCCGCCAATCCAGTGGACTGTGTTTATTCGCTCGGCGGCTTGCGGTCGTAATTCAGCGGCCGTGCCTTCCAGCTCGTCATCATGCTGATCACCGATCGGCATAAAGGCCTCGGCAGCAGGCTGAGCAGTTTCAGTGGCCAACTCGTCCGGTACGGGAAAGTGACCTCGAAGCCGCCGGACTTGATGCCCCGCGCCATCCGGCGCGTCGCCCGGCTGACCGGCATCAGCCCGGGCATCGGCAGCATGTTCTTTTCGGTCAGTGGCGTGTCGATGAAGCCCGGATTGATCACCTGGATGCGCACATTCATCTTGTCGAAATCGTATTTCAGCGACTCGGCCAGGATGTTGATCGCGGCCTTGGTGCCGCCATACGCGGCCGTGGTCGGCCAGCCGAAATAGGCGGTGACCGAGCCGACCAGAACGATATGGCCGCGCGCCCTGACACGCATATGCTCGAGGACCGGCACCAGCCCATTGATGATACCGAAATAGTTGACCTCGAAAGACCGCCGAAAGTCTTTGACGACGAGGGCCTCGCCCGGCGTCGAGATGTAATTTCCGGCATTGAAGACCGCCAGCACGATGGGGCCGAGTTCCTTCTCGATCGCGGCGACCGTTCTTGCCATGCGCGGCTCGTCGGTGACGTCGCAGGGAAAGGCCGTGACGCTGCCCGGCATCTGGGCCGTCTCGACGAGAAGCGTGTCGATCGGATCGTTGTCGAGCGCCGTCACCGCCACGGCATAGCCTTGGGACGCAAGATCCCTGGCCAGCGAGCGGCCGATGCCGCTGCTGCCGCCCGTGATCCAGGCGACGCCGTGCTTGGGGTCGGCCCGGTAGAGTGTCATGCTGCGCCCCGTCGAGTTGTTGGTGTCCTGCTCTAGCCGTGAAGAAATCGAATGAAAAGAGTGCTTTTCGGCCGCGGGTGCAAATGAACCGTGCGATATCGATCCGTTTTCGCCGGCATCCACGCACCGCAGTGCTGGAATGCGACTGGACCAGACGAATTCTTGCCTTGAAACCGAAGCTTCGGGTTTCTAGGGTTTCGCTGCACGCACACAAGGAATCTTGAATGCCCCGTTCTGTGATCGACGCGATCGGCAACACGCCTCTGATCCGCCTCAACAAAGCTTCCGAAGCAACCGGCTGCGAGATTCTGGGCAAGGCCGAGTTCATGAACCCGGGACAGTCGGTCAAGGATCGCGCCGGCCTGTTCATCATCCGCGACGCCGAGCAGCGCGGCCTGTTGGCGCCTGGTGGGGTTATCGTCGAGGGAACGGCCGGCAACACGGGCATTGGGCTGACGCTGGTTGCCAAGGCGCTCGGCTATCGCACCGTCATCGTCATTCCGGACACGCAGAGCCAGGAAAAGAAGGACACGATCCGGCTGCTCGGCGCCGAGTTGATCGAAGTGCCGGCCGTGCCCTACAAGAATCCGAATAACTACGTGAAACTGTCGGGACGGCTGGCCGAGCAGATGGCCAAGACCGAACCGAACGGCGCCATCTGGGCCAACCAGTTCGACAATGTCGCCAACCGCGACGGGCATATCCGCACCACGGCGCAGGAGATCTGGGCCCAGACCGGCGGCAAGGTCGATGGTTTTGTCTCGGCTGTCGGCTCCGGCGGCACGCTCGCCGGTGTCGCTTACGGGTTGAAGGCAAAGAGCAAGGACGTCAAAATCGCGCTCGCCGATCCGCTGGGCGCCGCGCTCTACAGTTTCTACACCAGCGGTGAATTGAAGTCCGAGGGCAGCTCGATCACCGAAGGCATTGGGCAGGGCCGCATCACCGCCAATCTCGATGGCTTCACGCCGGATTTTTCGTTCCAGATTCCGGACGAAGATGCGCTGCCGATCGTCTTCGACCTGATCCAGGAAGAAGGCCTCTGCGTCGGCGGCTCGACCGGCATCAACATCGCCGGGGCGATCCGGCTTGCCAGGGAATTGGGCCCCGGCCACACCATCGTGACCATGCTTTGCGACTACGGCACGCGCTACCAGTCGAAGCTGTTCAACCCGGAATTCCTGCGTGAGAAGAAACTGCCGGTGCCAGGCTGGATGGAGCTGAAGAGCAGGATTTCTGTGCCGTTCGAAAAGGTCGCGTGATGGCGCACAAGACGCAATCGCTGTTTCGCGACGATGCCTATCTGCGCACGACGAACGCGGCGGTGATCGCCATCAATGACCGCGGCATTATCCTCGACCGGACGATCTTCTACGCCACCTCGGGCGGTCAACCGGGCGATACCGGCTATCTCGAACGTACCGACGGCAGCCGCGTCGCCATAGCCGCCACCATCTCGGGTGAAACCAAGGACGAGATCATCCATGTGCCGGCGCCAGAGCAGGCCGCGCTCGAGCCAGGTGAACGTCTGAGCCTGGCGATCGACTGGGAGCGGCGGCACCTTTTGATGCGCATGCATGCGGCTTGCCACCTGCTGACCGTCGTCTGCCCGTTCCCGATCACGGGTGCGGCGGTTTCCGAAGACGACAGCCGCGTTGATTTCGACATGCCCGACGCCAGCTTCAGCAAGGAAGAGGTGACGGCTGGCCTGATGGATCTGGTGCGAGCCGATCACCCGATCTTCACCAGACTGATCAGCGACGAGGACCTGGCCGACAATCCTGGCCTGGTGAAGTCCAAGAATGTCCGGCCGCCGGTCGGCACAGGCAGCATCCGCCTGGTCTGCATCGGCGACAATGCTTCGGTGGACAGCCAGCCTTGCGGCGGTACGCATGTCAGAAGCACCGGCGAGATCGGGGAAATCCATATCGGTAAGATCGAGAAGAAGGGTCGTGAAAACAGGCGCTTCCGGATACGCTTCGGCCCGATGCCGGCGATCTGACGCGCAAGTCTTCGACCAGCGAACAGGAGAAGAAATGGCCCAGGACAGTCCTTTCACCGTCGACGCGGATTGGCTGCAGCAGCGCTTGGGCGAGCCGGGGCTGACGATCATCGATGCGTCCTGGTACCTGCCGGCCCAAAAACGCGATGCGCGCGCCGAATATGACGCCGCGCACATTCCGGGGGCCCGCTTCCTCGATCAGGATGCCGTCTCCGATCCGGACGCCGCTTTGCCGCATACGCTGCCGTCGCCGCAGCATTTCGCGCAATATGTCGGTGCGATGGGCGTTACGGCAGATGATACGATCGTCGTCTATGACGGTCCGGGCTTCTTCTCGGCGCCCCGGGCATGGTGGATGTTCCGGGTGATGGGCGTTTTCCAGACCTATATCCTGGACGGCGGCTTTGATGGCTGGAAAGCGGCTGGCCGGCCGGTGACGGCCGAGCCGACGAAGATAGCGCCAAGTGTGTTCTATGCCGATTTCGACGCCAGTCGCGTCGCCGGCCTCGCCGATATGCGCCGGATCGTCGACACCGGGGAAAGCCAGATCGCCGATGCCCGTGGACCGGGCCGCTTTACGGGCACGGAGCCCGAACCTCGTGCGGGTATCCGCTCCGGCCACATGCCGGGCGCGCGCAATCTCCCGTATTCGGCATTGTCGGAAAACGGTGTGCTGTTGCCGAAGGACCGGCTGCGCAAGGTGATCGAAGGCGCCGGCATCGATCTGTCGAAGCCTGTCATCACCTCTTGCGGCTCCGGCGTCACGGCTGCCGTGGTCACCCTGGCATTGGAGACGCTTGGCCACACCGACAACAGGCTTTACGACGGCTCATGGACCGAATGGGGCGGGCTCTCCGACACGCCCGTGGTGACCGGTCCCGCTGCGACCGGCAAGGAATGACAACGATGGAAAACGGCGCGCTGCAGGACATCGAGGTCACGGTGACGTTTCTCGAAATGCATGCCCCGCCGGCCGCCTCGCCACCGATGCCTTACAACCGGCAGGTCGCACTGTTGAAGACCAAGGATATTCCATTGCATTTTTACCGCTACCTGATGGATCGGGTGGGGCGCAAATGGCATTGGGTCAATGTGCTGAGGCTGAGTGACGACGAGCTTTCGGCCGGCATCCACCGTGAGGATCGCGACATCAGGGTGCTCTATCTCGACGGCGCACCGGCGGGGTTTTTCGATCTCAAGCCGCATTTGCCCGAGGAGGTGGAACTGGCCTATTTCGGCATGATGGAGCATGCCACAGGGCAAGGTCTGGGCCGTTGGTTCCTCGGTTCCGCGATCTCTGCCGCGTGGTCGTACGGGCCAAAACGGGTGACGGTGCAGACTTGCACGCTCGATCACCCGGCGGCTTTGCCGCTCTATCAAAAGCTTGGGTTCGCGCCGGTCGCGCAGAAGAAGGAAGTCGTACACCCGCTGCCTTTCGCCGAGCGTTCGGCGAGCGTCATGCGGCCGTGACGCAGGCTCGGACCTGAACCGATCGCTGACATCCTTGGCAGGAATCGGGTGGGAAGACCGGCTGTGGGGGCACATAATTTCCGGGTCAACGACGCCGGAGATTTTCGCCATGACCGTTCAATTCAAAGCCTTGCCGACCGAAAATGTGAGAGCCTTGCAGCGCGGTAGCCCTGACGCTTACGGTCGCACCCCGGAGCGACAGATTTCCGACGGCGATGGCATGCCTTGTCGGCACTGCTTGAAGAACATTGCCGCGGGTGACGCCTATCTCATTGTGGCCTACCGGCCATTTCCGGACCTTCAGCCCTACGCCGAAACCGGGCCGATTTTTTTGCATGCGAAAGAATGCGCTCGTGCCGCGGAGAACGGGGAACTCCCCGAGATTCTCGAAAGCCCCGACTACATCGTCCGCGGCTATGGCAGGGATAATCGCATCGTCTACGGCAGCGGCGGCGTCATTCCCACCGGAGCAATTGTTGCGCGGGCCGAGAGTCTGTTCGAACGCGACGATATTGCCTACGCCCATGTCCGCTCGGCACGCAACAATTGCTACCAGTGCCGCATCGAGCGTGCTTGAGGCGCGGAGTTGCGCGCCGACTCTGTCGCACTCCCGTCGCATAGTTGCGGTAGGAAGGGATCGTCGATCGATTGGCGACCGCGGATGAACCGGCGGCAATCTCGATATCGAGGAAGCGGGGCTTTGGCTCCGCTTTTTTGTTGCCTGCTTTTTCTTCGCGATAGCCTTCGGCAACGAAAAAGCCCGCCGGCATGGCCGACGGGCTTGGACTGTAGCCTGGAGGACCTTTTAGTTGAACTTGTACTTCGCGCCGAGGCGCACGGTGTGGAAGGAAGAGGTGGCGGTGAGGGTGTCGTCAGGCGCACCGAACTCCGAGGAAAGATCCTTCTTGGCGAAAAGCGAATAGCGATATTCGAGACCGACAGTGACGTTGCTGGACAGAGCCGTTTCCAGACCGCCACCAACCGAGAAGCCGCTGGAGCCCCAGTCGAGGATATCGCCGACCGGGTCGGAAGCGTTCAGATCGAAATGCTGCCAGCTGTAGCCGGCAAGCGCGTAGGCGAGGGTCGATTCGTTGACCTTCATACCGACGCGGCCAAGCACGTCGAAGCCGTAGTCGGTATCCACATTGATCGATCCGCCGCCGAGGTCCAGCTTGGAGGTCATGCCGGAATACCGGGCGTCGACCATCACGCCTGCAACCCAGTTGCCGAACTCATGGTCGTAGCCGACGTTCAATTCACCGAAAACACCTTCGCCGCCGAGGCCGTTGAATTCCAGATCGCCGAACGGCGAAACGTTGATCTGATGCACGGAGGCACCCGAGCCAAGACCGCCGCCGACGTAGAAGCCGGTCCAATTGTAAGCGGGAGTCTCGAAGGCAGCACCACCGCCATTCTGCGCATTGAAGCGATAGTTGGCAGCGACCTGGAAGGTATGCCGCGACGTATCGAGATTGAGCAGGCCATCCGGAGCGCCGACAAGGCCGGCCTCGGACAGGAGATCACCCTTGGTGCCAAAGCGGGTATAACGATATTCGGTCTTGATCGTCCAATTGCTGTTAAGGGCCGTTTCAACGCCGGCCCCGACAAAGTATCCGCTCTGGTCCCAGTCGAAGCCGAAGCCGGCGTTCGTGTCGAGCTTGTACTTCTGCCAGGAATAGCCGCCGAGCACGTAGCCCAGAGTGTTTGGTGTGAAGAGATAACCTGCACGCAAACCGGCATCGAAGCCGTAGGTCTCCTGGATCGAAGCGCTCAGTCCGCCAGCATCCAGCGTGGTTTCGACATTACCGACGTGAGCGTCCAACAGTCCGCCGAGCAGGAAGCGCGGTGAGACCATGTAGTCGTAGCCAACCGTCAATTCACCGTAAACGCCTTCGCCGCCAATGCCGTTCAGCGAAATGGGAGCAAAATCGCTGCCCAGTTCGTGGACATTGGCTCCGGCGCCGACACCAAACCCGACATAGACACCGCTCCAGTTAAAGCCGGACGCTTCGACCGGCTGCGCCACATCAGCCGCATGCGCGACAGACATCAAAGCCAAAGCTGAAACGGCACCAAAAAGAATAGATTTCGCAGATGTGCGAATAAACATAGCCCGTACCCCTGATAAATAACCCCAAGTCATTCCTATCAGGGGTTCGGCAAATTTAGGAATGACAAAAATGCAACACTGGTGGGCAAAGTGACGTTACGGCACATGTTTCAGCGCCGAATGCTTGGAAACGGGCTAGGCGGCAGTGGCCCTCAAAGAAAACCCGCCGGCATGAACCGGCGGGGTGACAGGAGAAAGCCCTTCAGGGTGAATCAGGCGGCGAGAACGGCTTTCGGCTCGACTAGGTCATAGCCGAGCGCCTCGGCGACCGCACGGTTGGTGATCTTGCCCTTGTGGACATTGAGGCCGTTGCGCAGATGGTGGTCGTCGACCAATGCCTTCAGGCCCTTGTCGGCGAGCTGCAGACCGTAGTGGAGCGTCGCGTTGTTGAGCGCGTGGGCCGAGGTGACAGGCACCGCGCCGGGCATGTTGGCGACGCAATAGTGGATGACCCCGTCGACCTCGTAGGTCGGCTCGGCATGGGTGGTCGCATGCGAGGTTTCGAAGCAGCCGCCCTGATCGATGGCGACGTCGACCAGCACTGAACCCTTCTTCATGCCCGACAGCATTTCGCGCGACACGAGCTTGGGCGCGGCGGCACCCGGGATCAGCACGGCTCCGACGACGATATCGGCTGAAAAGCATTCTTCCTCGAGCGCTTCGACGGTGGAATAGCGCGTGTGGACGCGGCCGGCAAAGAGGTCGTCGAGCTGGCGCAGCCGCGGGATCGAGCGGTCGATAATGGTGACGTCGGCGCCGAGGCCGACCGCCATGCGGGCCGCGTGCAGGCCGACGACGCCGCCGCCGAGCACCGTGACCTTGCCGGGCAGCACGCCGGGCACGCCGCCGAGCAGCACGCCACGGCCGCCATTGGCCTTCTGCAGCGCCGTGGCGCCGGCCTGGATCGACAGGCGGCCGGCAACTTCCGACATCGGCGCCAGCAGTGGCAGGCCGCCACGGTCGTCGGTCACCGTCTCATAGGCGATCGCCGTCACGCCGGAAGCGAGCAAGCCCTTGGTCTGCTCAGGATCCGGAGCCAAATGGAGATAGGTATAGAGAATCTGGCCGTCGCGCAGCTGGGCCCATTCATTGGGCTGCGGCTCCTTGACCTTGACGATCATGTCCGACTTGGCGAACACGTCGGCGGCCGTCTTGGCGATGGTTGCCCCGGCGGCGCGATAGGCGTTGTCATCGGCGCCGATGCCGGCACCGGCTCCGGTCTCGACCAGCACCTCATGGCCATGGGCGACATATTCGCGGACCGAGCCGGGCGTGAGGCCGACACGATATTCGTGGTTCTTGATTTCCTTGGGGCAGCCGACGCGCATTTTTCTTCTCCTGATCCGGCCCTTTTGGGCTCACTCCCTGTATCAACGAAGTGAACCATGAATCGCTGCGCAGGTGTTTGCGAATGCGCTTGCGCTAACAGGCGGGTTTCGATAATCGTTGCGCGAAATTGCAAGATATTCGCAGGATTCACGAAAAATGCCGCTCGACAGGATCGATATCGCCATTCTCGAGACATTGCAGAAGGAGGGGCGGATACCCAATGCGGCGCTTGCCGAAAAGGTGGGCCTGTCGCAATCGGCCTGCTCGCGCCGGCTCGACAATCTGGAGAAATCCGGAACCATCCGCGGCTATCATGCACGGCTCTCCAACGCGGCGCTTGGTCATCAGATGACGGCGATCGTCCACATATCGTTGTCGGGGCAATTCGAAAAGACGCTGTCGGATTTCGAAGCCGCGATCAAGCGCTGCCCGAACGTTCTGTCTTGCCACCTGATGTCGGGCGAATATGATTACATCCTGCGCATCGCTGCGAAGGATCTTGTCGACTACGAGCGCATCCACAAGGAATGGCTGTCGGCGATGCCGCATGTGACGAAGATCAACTCGTCCTTTGCGTTGCGCGAGATTGTCGACCGCACGGCCATGGGCATGAAGCCCGAAATGGCCTAGCTGGCTTCGAATGCCTCGGTAACGATCCGGTCCATCGGGATATCGTGCGGCTGCGGGTAGATGGTGACGATGCGCTGCAGCTCGTAGCCGACGCCGATGACCAGCGGCTTGAACGGCATCGCAGCCAGTGTGCGATCGAAAAAACCGCCGCCATAGCCCAGCCGATAGTTTGTCGGGTCGATGCCGACGATCGGCGAGATGACGATGTCGGGCAGCACCGGATCGCCCTCGGCCGGTATCGGGATGTTCCATACGCCTTTTTCCAACCGGTCGCCCGGTCTGTACGCACGGAAGATAAGCGGCTGCGCTTTCTCGACGACGATGGGCAGCGCGGTGCGGCCGCCGCGTGCGTTGATGGTGGCCACCCACGGCCGCAAGTCGGGCTCGCCGCGAAACGGCCAATAAAGACTGACCATGCGGCCGGCGACGTCGCCGATGACAGCGTCCAGACCTTCGGCGATGCGTTGCGACATCGCCGTTCGGGCATCGGCTGAAACCGCCAGCCGGGCAGCGATAAGTCGCTCGCGCTCGGCCTTGCGCCAGCGCCTCACATCGGTCCAGTCGCTCAAGGGCGCGCGGAACTCGGGATCGAGCTCGTGCATGAAACAAGGCGGCGAAGAATACTGCGCCGGACCTTGGTCTCCGGGATCTTTGGCCACGCGTTACCTTTCGTGCGGTTTCGGACAGGCTATACCCGGTGGCGGCGGCTGACATGTTGCATTCACGACATCCAGCGACGAGTCCCAGGCAGGTGTCCGGCATTGTTGCGCTGCACAAAATACCTACATTGAGACGGGAGCTTACATCGTTCTGGAGTGGATGAGATGAACCGGAACAGCCATCACGTCGTCGTTGTCGGCGCGGGTTTCGGCGGCCTCGAATTCACCCGCGCGCTTGCCGACGCTTCGGTGCGTATCACCATGATCGACAAGCGCAACCACCATCTTTTTCAGCCGCTTCTCTACCAGGTGGCAACCACGGCGTTGGCAACCTCCGAGATTGCCTGGCCGATCCGCCACCTCCTGCGCAAACGCAAGGATGTGACGACGCTGCTCGCCAACGTCAACGGCGTCGACCGTGCCGGCAAAAATGTCCTGCTCGAGGACGGCAGCGCCATCGCCTACGACACGCTGGTGCTCGCGACCGGCGCTCGCCACGCGTATTTCGGCCATGACGAATGGGAACCCTTCGCACCAGGGCTGAAAACGCTGGAAGACGCCACCGCCATCCGGCGACGCATTCTTCTGGCCTTCGAGCAGGCCGAGCGCGAAACCGATCCTGCCAGACGCTGGGCGCTGCTCACGCTGGCGATCGTCGGTGGCGGGCCGACCGGCGTGGAGCTGGCCGGCACCATCGCCGAACTGGCGCATGACGCGCTACGCGGTGAATTCCGCAACATCGATACCGGGCAAGCGCGCGTGGTGCTGATCGAGGCCGGCGACCGCATCCTCGCCAACTTTGCGCCCGACCTTTCCGCCTATGCTGCGAAGGCGCTCGAGCGGCTGGGCGTGACGATCGAGCTCGGGCGGGCCGTCACACGTTGCGACGCCGAGGGCGTCGTCTTTGGCGACAAGCAGCTGGCGGCGAAGACGATCCTGTGGGCGGCGGGCGTTGCCGCTTCGCCAGCCGCCGAATGGCTCGGCACACCGGCGGACCGGGCGGGCAGGGTGCTCGTCGAGCCAGACTTGACCGTTCCGGGCAGCCCGGAGATTTTCGTGATCGGAGATGCCGCGCATGTGCCGCGCCCTGACGGGCGGCTCGTTCCCGGGGTGGCGCCTGCCGCCAAGCAGGAGGGCCGGCATGTTGCCGCCACGCTGAAAGCCCGGCTCGCCGGCGACACGAGCCCGCGGCCGTTCCGCTACAGGCATGACGGCGATCTGGCGACGATCGGCAAGCGGGCAGCCGTGATCGACTTCGGCTGGATGAAGCTGACCGGTTGGCCGGCGTGGTGGCTGTGGGGACTTGCCCACATCTATTTCCTGATCGGCTTTCGCAACCGGCTTGCGGTTTCGCTGAGCTGGCTATGGATCTACGCCACGGGCCAGCGCAGCGCGCGCCTGATCACGCAAGGAGACGACGACAAGGGCTGATATTCTTTCGCCTGCGCCTGTTCATCGGCGCGTCATCTGTTGCTGATCGACTGACGGTCCGATGCGCAACTTCTCGGATGGACTCGGATGGGTTTTCAGCGCGAAGTTCGCTTCGGGGCAGGGCTCGTCAGGTCGTCGAAGAAGGAGAAAACATGTCGCAACTGCTCCATCCCGTCTCTCGCCGCGGTCTCCTTGCCGGCGCCGCCGCCACGGGGGCATTGATCATGCTTCATCCCTTCTCCGCCCGCGCGCAGACCAACCAGGCGCATCTGAGAATCATGGAAACCACCGACATCCATGTGAACGTGCTGCCCTACGACTATTACGCCGACAAAGCGAACGACACGATGGGCCTGTCGCGCACGGCGTCGCTGATCGATGCCGTGCGCAAGGAAGCCGTCAATTCGATGCTGATCGACAATGGCGACCTGCTGCAAGGCAATCCGATGGGCGATTACATTGCCTATGAGAAAGGCCTCAAGGACGGCGATCTGCATCCGATCATGAAAGGCATGAACCTGCTCGGCTACGAATGCTCGACGCTCGGCAACCACGAGTTCAACTACGGCCTGTCGTTCCTGGACAAGGTGCTGGCCGGCGCCAATTTTCCCTTTGTCTGTGCCAATTTGATCCGGGGCACCGAGCTTGCGGCCAACCCGCGCGACGACAAGCTCTATCTGAAGCCCTATGTCATCCTCGACAAGAAGATCAAGGACGGTGCAGGCGCCGAACAGCCGATCAGGATCGGCATTATCGGCTTCGTGCCGCCGCCGATCATGGTCTGGGACCTGAAGAACCTCGAGGGCAACGTCAAGACGCGTGACATCGTCGAGGCAGCCAAGGCCTGGGTGCCGCAGATGAAGGAGGAGGGCGCCGATATCGTGGTTGCTCTCTCGCATTCCGGCATCGACGTGAAGCAGGGCGATATGATGGAGAACGCATCGTTCTTCGTCGCTGGCGTCGATGGCATCGACGCGGTGTTTACTGGTCACCAGCATCTGGTCTTCCCCGGCAAGAAGGATTTCCAGTCGCTTGAGGGCGTCGATGCCCAGAAGGGCACGTTGCAGGGCAAGCCTGCCGTCATGGGCGGCTTCTGGGGCTCGCATATGGGGCTGATCGACCTGATGCTGGAGCGCGACGGATCGAAATGGAAGGTCGTTTCCGCTACGTCGGAGGCACGGCCGATCTTCGAACGCGTCGACAACAAGAACAAGCCGACCGTGCCGGACGACAACCGCATCATCGCCGCGCTCGAACAGGACCACCAGGCGACACTGGCCTATGTGCGACGCCCCGTCGGCAAGACCTCCGCGCCGCTCTATTCTTATTTTGCGCTGGTCGCCGACGATCCGTCGGTGCAGGTCGTAAGCCAGGCGCAGACCTGGTACCTCCGCGATATCCTGAGGAACACGCAATGGAAGGACGTGCCGCTGCTGTCCGCCGCCGCACCCTTCAAGGCTGGCGGGCGCAACGGCGCCGATTACTATACCGACGTCCCGGCGGGCGACATCGCCATCAAGAATGTCGCCGACCTCTATCTCTATCCCAACACCGTGCGCGCCGTCGAAATCACCGGTGCTGATGTCAAGGAATGGCTGGAAATGTCGGCCGGCATCTTCAACAGGATCGAGCCGGGCAAGCCCGACCAGTCCCTCATCAATACCGATTTCCCATCCTACAATTTCGACGTCATCGACGGCGTCGTCTACAGGATAGACCTGTCGCAGCCGCCGAAATACGATCCTAAGGGTGGACTGGCGAACGCTGGCACCAACCGTATCGTCGACTTGATGTTCGACGGAAAACCAATTGATCCAAATCGGAAATTCGTCGTCGCGACGAATAATTACCGGGCCGGCGGTGGCGGCAATTTCCCAGGCATCGAAGCCTCGAAAATCATCTATGAGGCGCCGGATACCAATCGCGACGTCATCGTTCGCTATATCGTGAATCAGGGCACGATCAATCCGTCGGCGGACGACAACTGGTCGTTCGCGCCGCTGCCCGGAACCAGCGTGATGTTCGAAACCGGCGCTAAGGCGAAGGATTTCATCACCGAGGTGAAGTCGCTGAAGATCGAGCCGGCGGGCGAGGGCGAAGCGGGTTTTGCGAAATACCGCATCACCCTTTGATCATCGATATCCTGCCGTGCGTCGTCGGGCGAATATTCCAATGCGCCCGCACAAACGCAAAGGCCTTCCATTGTAGGCAGGACCGGCCTCGACGTCGGCCTGCCGCAGGCAGCGAAACGCGGTCAGCGCGTTGGGCTACGCCTTGTAGACCACTTGGCGCACGTCGATATAGCTGGCGCGGAAGCCGGCTTCGCAATAGTGCAGGTAGAACTCCCAAAGCTTCTTGAAGCGGTCGTCGAAGCCGAGCGGAACGATCTTCTCCCACGAAGCCCGGAAGCGATGGCGCCATTCGGCGAGCGTGCGCGCATAATCGTCCGGAAACACGCGCTCGCGCAGATGAGCAAGGCCGTGATCCCTGCCGAGCGCCTTCAGGATCGACGGCGTCGGCAACATGCCGCCCGGAAAGACATAGCGCTGGATGAAATCCGGCCTGGCGCGATAGGTGTCGTAGGCCGCTTCATTGATGGTGATGATCTGCAGGCCCGCGGTGCCGCCGGGTCTCAGGCAGGCCTTCATCTTGCCGAAAAACACCGGCCAGTATTTCTCGCCGACCGCCTCGAACATCTCGATCGAGGCGATCCGGTCATAGGTGCCGGTTTCGTCGCGATAATCCTGCAGCTTGATGTCGACCTTGTCCGCAAGACCGGCCTTGGCGATGCGCGCCTTGGCGAAGTCGTGCTGCTCGCGGCTGATCGTCAGCCCGGTAACGTGGCAGCCGATCTCGCGTGCAGCGAATTCGGCGAAGCCGCCCCAGCCGCAGCCGATTTCCAGCACGTGGTCATTCGGGCCGATCCCGCTGTCCCTGGCCAGTTCCCGGTATTTGGCGGCCTGGGCGCTTTCCAGGTCGTTGGCGCCGTTCGCGTAGAGTGCGGACGAATAGGTCATGCTCGGATCAAGCCATTCCCTGTAGAAGGCGTTGCCGAGATCGTAATGCGCCGAGATGTTGCGCTTGGAACCGGAAGGTGTGTTTTCGTTGAACCAGTGGCGGATGCGCTGGACCGCGTTGACCACCCAGCTTGCCCCGCCGGCGACCTTCTCGCCGAGGGCGGAGTTGATCACGAACAGCTCGAGGAAACTGGTCACATCCGGGCTTTCCCAATCGCCGTCCATGTAGGACTCGGCAACGCCGATCGTGCCGCAGGCAAAGGCGCGGCCGGGCAGCCGCCAGTTCTTGAGCACCAGTTCGGCCTCGGGGCCCGGCCCCTTGCCACCGACGAGGACGGCACGGCCGTCCGGCATCCTGACCTTCAATGAACCGCGCGGCAGGCTCATCGCCGCCGACAGCACCATGCGCGCCTTGGCTGGCAGGCCCTTGACGATCTCGGCGAAATTGAATTCGTCCAGCTTGACCGCGTCGCCCGGCGTCGTGCCGGAATGATTATCGTAAGCCATGTCGCGCCCCCGGATTTTCGCGATACCCGTGCAATTGCCGGTCGCGCTTTTCGCAGTTCAATTCGCCGGGTCGAACGCCTTTGCCCGACCGGATAGCTGACCGGTTCGGCCATGGGCGAGCTCGAACGAAAGCCGATCGGCCCTTAGAGCTTCAGCGCTTCCCGGTGAATCCCCGCGACAATCTTCCACGTCATGGCGAGGAACTTCAAGAGGCAGGCTGCGGGCAGGGCTAAGCCAAAAGGTGGTTGCGGAACTGCCCTGCTTTGCCCTGTCTGCCGCCAGGATGCCGGCGCGCCATGGGGTGGCCGATATCGGCTACGCAACGGCCGACACCGGGTCTCCCGGAACCGTCGAGGGCGTTTGCCGGTTGATGATCTTCCCACCGCGGCGGCTGGTCGCGTCAAAAACGTCTATGGCCGGCGCCGAGCTTGTGCGATAGCTTAGCCATGCGTTATGTGATCGTCATCTGCGCCATCGCCTTTTTCGTGATCTGGGACGGCCTGTACAATCAGGGCCGGTATCTCGACATCGCGGTCAAGGATTTCTCTCATGTCGTGCGCTACGTGACCGGCAAGGTCTAGATATTCCATCCAACGGCAGCGGGCCGATGCTTCATCCCGCCTCTGTTTTCCCGGAAGATCCCTGTTTTCCCGAAAGATAAAGTTCCGAGCAATTTCAGGCGCGTCGCAAGGACGCGTGGCGCGATGAACGGTTGACGCGAGAAGTCTACCGTCACAAAAGAGCCGGCGTTCAGAGCGTGATCCCGAAAAGTGGAAACTGGTTTTCGGACAAGATCCTGCTCAACCAGACGGAGCCCTATCCCGACCCGTCGGGATGGAACAGGCTCCAGACCGAGGAGGCGGGGTTGATTAGGCATATCGTTTTCTTCAGCGCGCGGCGCAAAGAGGATGTGGAAGCAGTGCGCACCGGCCTGCTGGCGCTTGGCGATATCCCCCACTCCAGCCATTTCGAAGTGACCCTCAACACCAAGGTCGACCCGCTGTCGGACGAGATCGACGTGGTCGTCTATGCGGAATTCGCCGACCACGCAGCGTTGGCCGCCTATAAGGCGCATCCGCTCTATGCCCAGACGACCAGCAAGGTCAAACCATTGCGCGAGCTGCGTTATTCCGCCGATGTCGTTGCCGGGAGCTGACCCTGGCCTGCTTCAGCAGATGGCTTTTCGACGTCCCGATGAAGCATGTGCAGGCGCGCCCAGCACGTTCCCGGCCTTTCGCCAAGATCGCGATCAAGTCTTGAACCACTCCTCGGAATGATGCACATCGCGCCCGCATGACCCGAACAACAGCCGCCGGCACTCATCCGCTCGATCATCTGGTACTGCCGACGCAGAGCCTCGATGTGGCGCGGGCCAGGCTCACCTCGCTGGGTTTCGTCGTCGCCCCAACCGGCATTCATCCCTTCGGAACGGAGAACTGTTGCGTTTTCCTCGCCGACGGCACCTATCTGGAGCCGCTTGCGATCGGCAGCGCACAGGTTGCGACGAAGGCTGTGGCCGCGGGCAATGTCTTCGTCGCGCGTGACCGCGTCTATCGCGAGAGCCTCGGCGACGAGGGATTTTCCGCGCTGGTTCTCGGCACCGGCGATGCCGAGGCCGATCACGCGCGCTATGTCGAAGCCGGTCTGTCGGCGGGAGATACGTTGAGCTTTTCGCGCGCTTTCACCGACACGGCGGGAAAAAGCGATGTCGCGGCGTTCAAGCTTGCCTTCGCTTCCGGCAGCAAGGATACCGACGCTTTCTTCTTCGCCTGCCAACGCATCAACGCGCCGAGAGTGGACCGCGCTGCTTTGCAGGCCCACGCCAATGGTTCCACCGGCATCGTCGAAGTGGTGGCGGTCAGCGACCAACCTGCCGGACAGCATCGGCTGGTTTCCGTGGCGGCGGACGATGCCGCTGGCGGGCAAGGTGGTGTATTCCGTTTGCCGAATGCAACCTTGAGCGTGCTCGATCCCGCGTCTTTCACCACGCGCTTCGGCGTTCCGGCCGGTTCACCGACGAAACTTCGCTTCGCTGCGGTCGTCTTTGCAGTCCGGAGCGCGGATGTCACATCGAGGCTGCTTGCATCCAATTCCATCCGACACGATATGTCGGGCAATGATATTGTCGTGCAGCCGGCATCCGGACAGGGCGCGGCCTTCATCTTCCGGGAGACCCCATGAGCAAGCCCCTGGCACCCAATTCGTCGGTAACCGTCGGCAACGTCGTCTTCGACAACAAGGCGGCCTTGTCGCTGATCGCCGGCCCCTGTCAGTTTGAATCGCGCCAGCACGCCTTCGACATGGCCGGCGCGCTGAAGGAACTGACGGGCAGGCTCGGCATAGGCCTCGTCTACAAGACCAGCTACGACAAGGCCAATCGCACCTCGCTATCGGCGACGCGCGGCGCCGGCATGGACGCGGCACTGCCGGTCTTCGACGAACTGCGCAAGGAATTTTCGCTCCCGGTGCTCACCGATGTGCACACCGAGGAACAGTGCGCGATCGTCGCGCCGCATGTCGATGTGCTGCAGATTCCAGCTTTCCTGTCGCGCCAGACCGACATGCTGGTCGCCGCCGCCAGGACCGGCAAGGTGATCAATGTGAAGAAAGGACAATTCCTCGCCCCTTGGGATATGAAGAACGTGGTCGCCAAGATCACCGGCTCCGGCAACGCCAACGTGCTGACTACGGAACGCGGCGCGTCCTTCGGCTACAACACGCTGGTGTCCGACATGCGCGCTTTGCCCGTTATGGCCGAGATCGGCGCTCCGGTGATCTTCGACGCCACGCATTCGGTTCAGCAGCCGGGCGGGCAGGGTGGTTCGTCCGGTGGCGAGCGTCGCTTCGTCGAGACGCTGGCACGCGCGGCTGTCGCCGTCGGTGTCGCCGGCGTGTTCATCGAGACGCACCAGGACCCGGACAATTCGACCTCTTCCGATGGCCCCAACATGCTGCCGCTGAAAGACATGCCGGCACTCCTGGAAAGGTTGATGGCGTTCGACCGGGTGGCGAAAGCCCGCTGAGCGCGGTGCATCGTCCACCGATTGCCGACGCTTGTGATTCTACCAACGAACCGCCCAGCTACCAAAGGGCCCGTTTCGGGGCCTTTTTTGGGGAGGCGATGCGATGCCTATTCGCCGATGTGCAACGCCGCCAAAGGCGCCATCGTCTTCGGCGCCGACTGCTGATTGTCGCACGACGTCAGGAACGCAGCCGCGATCAGGAACAGACTGACGATACCGCTCAACTCAGACATGGCGAAACTCCTCCCGTTTCGCCCCGCGCAACAACAGCCATAACCGAAATTCGCGCCTGATGGCATGACTTATGATGACAGAAATTTGCGCTTCGTGAATCGGATAGACGGCAATATTCGCCAAGGGGCCGATTGCCTTTTGCGTCGCTTTGGCTAAGACGTGCGCGACGCTTCGTCAGATCAATCGGGGACATCGCAATGACCGCCATCATCGACATTGTCGGGCGTGAAATCCTGGACAGCCGTGGAAATCCGACCGTCGAGGTCGACGTCGTGCTCGAAGACGGCTCGATGGGCCGCGCCGCGGTGCCGTCCGGCGCCTCGACCGGCGCGCACGAAGCGGTTGAGCTTCGCGACGGCGGCGCCCGCTATCTCGGCAAGGGCGTGCTCAAGGCGGTCGAAGCGGTGAACGGCGAGCTGTTCGAGGCGATCGGCGGCATGGAAGCCGAAAACCAGATACACATCGATCAGACCATGATCGAGCTCGACGGCACGCCCAACAAGAGCAGGCTCGGTGCCAACGCCATTCTTGGTGTTTCGCTGGCGGTGGCCAAAGCCGCGGCCGACGCCGCCGGCCTGCCGCTCTACCGCTATGTCGGCGGCACCAAGGCTCACCTCCTGCCGGTGCCAATGATGAACATCATCAATGGCGGCGCGCACGCCGACAACCCGATCGACTTCCAGGAATTCATGATCCTGCCGGTCGGCGCGCCGACGTTGCGCGAAGGCGTTCGCTGGGGTTCGGAAATCTTCCACACGCTGCGCAAGAAGCTGAAGGATGCCGGCCACAACACCAATGTCGGCGACGAAGGCGGCTTTGCCCCGAACCTGAGGAGTGCGCCGGTGGCGCTGGATTTCATCATGGAATCGATCGAGAAGGCCGGTTTCAAACCGGGCGAGGAGATCGCACTCGGTCTCGATTGCGCGGCGACCGAATTCTTCAAGGACGGCAACTACGTCTATGAAGGCGAGAAGAAGACGCGCGACCCCAAGGCTCAGGCCAAGTATCTCGCCAAGCTCGCCGCCGACTATCCGATCATCTCGATCGAGGACGGCCTGGGCGAGGACGATTGGGAGGGCTGGAAGTACCTGACGGACCTGATCGGCAAGAAGACGCAGCTGGTCGGCGACGATCTGTTCGTCACCAACACGGCGCGCCTGCGCGACGGTATCCGCATGGGCGTTGCCAATTCCATCCTGGTCAAGGTCAACCAGATCGGCTCGCTGACGGAAACGCTGGACGCGGTCGAAACCGCGCATAAGGCCGGCTACACCGCCGTCATGTCGCACCGCTCGGGCGAGACGGAAGATTCGACCATCGCCGATCTCGCCGTCGCCACCAATTGCGGACAGATCAAGACCGGGTCGCTGTCGCGCTCCGACCGCATGGCCAAGTACAACCAGTTGATCCGCATCGAGGAAGAACTCGGCAAGCAGGCGCGCTACGCCGGCAAGTCGGTGCTGAAGGACTGATCCGGAAACGCCGGGTCATCGGATGTTGACCAAGGGCGGGCATTCCCGCCCTTTTTCATTATGCGCCAAGATGATCATCCGTAACCATCCGTTAAGCACAATCGGGCGAAAAAGATCGCAGGCGGCCTGAGTTCGCGGCTGCGAGGACCTGGATCATGTGGACGCGTCAGCACAAGCAGAGAAACACCGGCCGGCTGATCATTCCCTCGCTCTGCGCGGCGTTCCTGGCCTATTTTGGCTTTCACGCCTATCACGGTGAATTCGGCATCAATTCGAAATATCAGCTGGAAGCCCAGACGGTCGCGCTGCAAGCTCAACTCGACGCCGTCAAGGCGCGCCGGATGGAACTCGAGCAGCGTGTCCGGCTCATGCATGACGGCACGCTGGAGAAGGACATGCTCGACGAGCAGGCGCGCAAGGCGCTGAACTTGTCCCAGGCTGACGAAATTACCATCATGCTGCCGGGCTCGGCGAATTAACCGGTATTCCGTTAATCAGCAATATTTTCAATGATTTTAGTCGCTTAGGCGCATGCCAGCTATGCATTTTCGACATGGCGGAACGCGTTCTCACGTGTTAGCCTCCCATAAATCGGTGGGGAGAGCTGATCTTCCCGGAGCAGTTTTGATCCTGCTCTGATGTCCGCAAAGAGACACCAACAGGGAGTGATGCATGGCCACCGCAGCCAGAAAAGCGCCTGCCAAATCCAAATCCGACGGTAAAGCGGGGCTTTCAGCACCCAAGCCTGTCGAGTTCACCAAGGACGAAGAGCTTGCCGCCTACCGGCACATGCTGCTCATCCGCCGCTTCGAGGAGAAGGCCGGCCAGCTCTATGGCATGGGCTTTATCGGTGGGTTCTGCCATCTCTATATCGGCCAGGAAGCAGTCGTTACCGGCATGAAGATGGCGCTGGTCGACGGCGACCAGATGATCACCGCCTATCGTGATCACGGCCACATGCTGGCGATGGAGCTGTCACCGCGTGGCGTCATGGCAGAGCTCACCGGGCGGCGCGGCGGCCTGTCCAGGGGTAAAGGCGGCTCCATGCACATGTTCTCCAAGGAGAAGCATTTTTACGGCGGCCACGGCATTGTCGGCGCGCAGGTCTCGCTCGGCACTGGGCTCGCCTTTGCCAACCGCTATCGGGACAACAACAATGTCTCGCTGACCTATTTCGGCGACGGTGCCGCGAACCAGGGCCAGGTCTATGAAAGCTTCAACATGGCCTCGCTGTGGAAGCTGCCGGTGATCTACATCATCGAGAACAACCGCTACGCCATGGGCACCTCGGTGTCGCGCTCGTCGGCGGAGACCGATTTCTCGCACCGCGGCGCCTCGTTCAAGATTCCCGGCATCCAGGTCGACGGCATGGATGTGCGCGCTGTCAAGGCCGCCGGCGATCTCGCCACCGAATGGTGCCGCGCCGGCAACGGGCCGCTGATCCTCGAAATGCAGACCTATCGCTACCGCGGCCACTCCATGTCGGACCCGGCGAAATACCGCTCCAAGGAAGAAGTGCAGAAGATGCGCTCCGAACGTGACCCGATCGAGCAGGTCAAGGCGCGGCTGATCGAGAAGAAGTGGGCGACCGAGGACGAATTGAAAGCAATCGACAAGGAGGTTCGCGACGTCGTCGCCGACGCCGCCGAATTTGCTCAGAACGACGCCGAGCCGGATCCGTCCGAGCTCTGGACCGACATCGTATTGTAAGGGGCCAGGACATGCCGATCGAAATTCTCATGCCCGCCCTTTCGCCGACCATGGAAGAGGGCAACCTTTCCAAGTGGTTGAAGAACGAGGGCGACAAGGTCGTCGCCGGTGACGTCATCGCCGAGATCGAGACCGACAAGGCGACGATGGAAGTCGAAGCCGTCGACGAAGGCACGCTGGGCAAGATCCTGATCGCCGCCGGCACCGAGGGCGTCAAGGTCAACACCCCGATCGCTGTTTTGCTGCAGGACGGCGAGAGCGCTGGCGACATCGCCAAAGCCTCCAAGCCGGCTCCTGCCTCTACGCAGGACGCAGTGTCGGCTGGTGGGCAGCGCACCGACGCAGCCGAGGAAGGCTCGAAGGCGACGCCCCAGGATGCCGGAGAGGCGCCGAAGGCCTCCGTTCCCGCCGCCCCGGCGGCAAAGCCCGCCGCCGATCCGGATATTCCGGCCGGCACCGAAATGGTCTCGACCACGGTGCGAGAGGCCTTGCGTGATGCGATGGCCGAGGAAATGCGCCGCGACGGCGATGTCTTCGTCATGGGCGAGGAGGTCGCCGAATACCAGGGCGCCTACAAGATCACGCAAGGGCTGTTGCAGGAATTCGGTCCGCGGCGCGTCGTCGACACGCCGATCACCGAACACGGCTTTGCCGGCGTCGGCGTCGGTGCGGCGATGGCCGGCCTGAAGCCGATCGTCGAGTTCATGACGTTCAATTTCGCCATGCAGGCAATCGACCAGATCATCAATTCGGCCGCCAAAACGCTCTATATGTCCGGCGGCCAGATGGGCGCGCCGATCGTGTTTCGCGGACCGAACGGCGCGGCGGCTCGCGTCGCCGCCCAGCACTCGCAGTGCTACGCCGCCTGGTACAGCCACATTCCCGGCCTGAAAGTGGTGATGCCTTACACTGCGGCCGACGCCAAGGGCCTGCTCAAGGCGGCGATCCGCGATCCCAACCCGATCATCTTCCTCGAGAACGAAATCCTCTACGGCCAATCCTTCGATGTGCCGAAGCTGGATGATTTCGTGCTTCCGATCGGCAAGGCGCGCATCCACAAATCAGGCAAGGACGTCACCATCGTCTCGTTCGGCATCGGCATGACTTATGCGGTCAAAGCGGAGGCGGAACTGCGCGGCCTCGGCATCGACGCCGAGATCATCGACCTCAGAACGATCCGCCCGCTCGATTTCGACACCATCATCGCCTCGGTCAAGAAGACCAACCGCTTGGTGGTGGTGGAGGAAGGTTATCCGCAGAACTCGGTCGGCGACCATATCGCCAACCATGTGTCGCAGCGCGCCTTCGATTTCCTTGACGCCCCTGTCATCACTATTGCCGGCAAGGACGTGCCGATGCCCTATGCGGCGAACCTCGAAAAATTGGCGTTGCCCAATGTCGGCGAGGTCATCGAGGCGGTCAAAGCCGTCGCGTATCGCTGAACCGGCCGGAGGACAAAATGCCAATCAACATCACCATGCCGGCGCTCTCGCCCACGATGGAAGAGGGTAATCTTTCCAAGTGGCTCGTGAAGAAGGGTGACAAGGTTTCGCCGGGCGATGTCATCGCCGAGATCGAGACCGACAAGGCGACGATGGAAGTCGAGGCTGTCGACGAAGGCACGGTTGCCAAGCTCGTCGTTCCCGCCGGCACCGAAGGCGTCAAGGTCAATGCTCTGATCGCCGTGCTCGCGGCTGAGGGCGAGGATGTCGGCGCTGCCGCGAAGAACGGTGGCGGCGCAGCACCGGCGAAAGCCGAGGCCAAGCAGGACAAGGCGCCAATCTCCCCACCCGTGGGGGAGATGTCGACGAAGTCGACAGAGGGGGGCGCTGTCCCTCCAGCCGCGGGGAGCGAGGCGCCCCCCTCTGGCCTGCCGGCCATCTCCCCCACGGGTGGGGAGATCAGCCAATCGTCGAACGGCCGCACTTTCGCCTCGCCGCTTGCCCGTCGCATCGCCAGGGAAGCCGGTGTCGATGTCTCCGCCGTGACCGGCACCGGCCCGCATGGCCGTGTGGTGAAAGCCGACGTTGACGCGGCGATTGCCGGGGGCGGTGCCAAAGCCGCGCCTGCTGCCAAGGCAGCGCCGGTCGGTGCTCCGGCAGTTAAGGCGATGTCGGACGAGCAGGTGCTGAAGCTGTTCGAGGAAGGCTCCTATGAACTCGTCCCGCACGACAATATGCGCAAGACCATCGCGCGGCGGCTGATCGAGGCCAAGACCACCATCCCGCATTTCTACCTGACGCTCGACTGCGAACTCGACGCGCTGCTTTCGTTGCGCACGCAGCTCAATGCGGCGGCACCGGTGAAGAAGACCGAGAAGGGCGAGGCCCCGGCCTACAAGCTGTCGGTCAACGACATGGTCATCAAGGCGATGGCCATGGCGCTGAAGGCAGTGCCCGATGCCAATGCCTCCTGGACTGAAAGCGCGATGGTCAAGCACAAGCATGCCGATGTCGGCGTTGCCGTGTCGATCCCTGGCGGGCTGATCACGCCGATCATCCGCAAGGCCGACGAAAAGACGCTTTCCGTCATCTCCAACGAGATGAAGGACCTGGCCAGCCGCGCCCGCAGCCGCAAGCTGAAGCCGGAGGAATACCAGGGCGGCACCACGGCGGTGTCCAATCTCGGCATGTTCGGCATCAAGGACTTTGCTGCCGTCATCAACCCGCCGCATGCGACGATCCTGGCGGTGGGTGCCGGCGAGGAGCGGGCGGTGGTCAAGAACGGCGAGATCAAGATCGCGACGGTGATGTCGGTGACGCTGTCGACCGACCATCGCGCCGTCGACGGTGCGCTCGGCGCTGAACTGCTGGTCGCCTTCAAGCGGCTGATCGAGAACCCGATGGGCATGCTGGTCTAGGAAAGGAAAAGGCGGTGCGGAAATTCTTCACCAGCCTTTTCGCCTTTATTCGTTCCGGATTCGCTGGCGGCTTGGCGGCGCAGGAATTCGCCGTCGCCACCAAGGAAGATTACATCCTCGCAAGCTCGGGTTGATCGGATGAAGACGGTTCTTTGCTACGGCGATTCGCTGACCTGGGGCTACAATGCCGAGGGTGGCCGACATGCGCTCGAGGATCGTTGGCCAAGCGTGCTGCAGGCCGGACTAGGTGGCGGCGTGCATGTCATTGCCGAGGGGCTGAATGGCCGCACCACGGCCTTCGACGATCATCTGGCCGGCGCCGACCGCAACGGCGCAAGAACGCTGCCGACGGTGCTGACCACGCATGCGCCGATCGACCTGATTGTCATCATGCTCGGCGCCAACGATATGAAGCCGTGGATCCACGGCAATCCGGTCGCGGCCAAGCAAGGCATCAGCCGACTGATCGACATCGTGCGCGGCCATGACTACCCGTTCGACTGGTCCGCGCCGCAGATCCTGATCGTTTCACCGCCTCTCGTCACCCGCACCGAAGATGCCGAGTTCAAGGCAATGTTTGCCGGCGGCGATGACGCCTCGAAGCAGCTTGCACCGCAATATGCGGCGCTCGCCGAAGAAGTCGGCTGCGGCTTCTTCGATGCCGGCGCGGTGGCGCAAACGACACCTCTCGACGGCGTCCACCTCGATGCCGAAAACACGCGAAAGATCGGCAAGGCCCTGACGCCGCTCGTGCGCGTCATGCTGGAATTGTGATTGAAGGAGAAAACCGTGGCTGAGAACTACGACGTCATCATCATCGGCTCCGGTCCCGGCGGCTATGTCACGGCAGTGCGTTCCGCCCAGCTCGGCTTCAAGACGGCGATCGTCGAGCGCGAGCACCTCGGAGGCATCTGCCTGAACTGGGGCTGCATCCCGACCAAGGCGCTGCTGCGCTCGGCCGAGATCATGCATTATTCGGATCACCTGAAGGACTACGGGCTGAAACTCGACGGCAAGGTCAGTGTCGATACTGCCGCAGTGGTCGACCGCTCGCGCAAGGTCTCGCTGCGGCTCAATGGCGGCGTTGGCTTCCTGATGAAGAAGAACAAGGTCGACGTGATCTGGGGCGAGGCCAAACTGTCCAAACCGGGCGAGATCGTCGTGTCCAAGACGGCCAAGAAACCGATGGAGCCGCAGCCGCCGGTGCCGAAAGGCGTCAAGGGCGAGGGCACATATACCGCCAAGCACATCATCCTGGCGACCGGCGCCCGGCCACGCGCGCTGCCCGGCATCGAACCTGACGGCAAGCTGATCTGGACCTATTTCGAGGCCATGGTGCCGAAGGAGATGCCGAAGTCGCTGCTGGTGATGGGCTCCGGCGCGATCGGCATCGAATTCGCCTCCTTCTATCGCACCATGGGCGCCGAGGTGACCGTGGTCGAGCTCTTGCCCGCGGTGGTGCCGGTCGAGGACGCCGAAGTCTCGAAATTCGCGCAGAGGCAGTTCGAGAAGCAAGGCATGAAGATCATCCTCGAAGCCAAGGTAACCAAGGTCGAGAAGGGCGCCAACTCAGTCACCGCGCATGTCGAGATGAAGGACGGCAAGGTCGAGAAGATCACTGCCGACCGCATGATCTCGGCCGTTGGCGTGCAGGGCAACATCGAAAATCTCGGCCTCGAGGCACTTGGTGTGAAGACCGAGCGCGGCTGCGTCGTCGTCGACGGCTATGGCAAGACCAACGTGCCGGGCATATACGCCATCGGCGATGTCGCGGGCCCGCCGATGCTCGCCCACAAGGCCGAGCATGAGGGCGTCGTCTGCATCGAAAAGATCGCTAATTTCCCCGGCGTGCATGCCATCGACAAGCTCAAGATTCCCGGCTGCACCTACTGCA
Organism: Mesorhizobium sp. M0152; assembly: GCF_040322415.1. Taxonomy (NCBI): domain Bacteria; kingdom Pseudomonadati; phylum Pseudomonadota; class Alphaproteobacteria; order Hyphomicrobiales; family Phyllobacteriaceae; genus Mesorhizobium; species Mesorhizobium sp. M0152. Next base: position 360,903 of record NZ_JAMYTH010000001.1, on the reverse strand, counting down.
ACCCGCAGGTCGCCTCGGTCGGCCTGACGGAAGCCAAGGCCAAGGCCGAAGGCAAGGATATCCGCGTCGGCCGCTTCCAGTTCGCCGCCAATGGCAAGGCCATCGCGCTCGGCGAGGATCAGGGCTTCATCAAGACGATCTTCGACAAGAAGACCGGTCAGCTGCTCGGTGCGCACATGGTGGGTGCCGAAGTGACCGAACTGATCCAGGGTTTTGTCGTGGCGATGAACCTTGAAACCACCGAGGAAGAGCTGATGCACACCATCTTCCCGCACCCGACGCTGTCGGAGATGATGAAGGAAAGCGTGCTCGACGCCTATGGCCGCGCGCTGAACGCATGATAGATTCCCCGCACGAGACTCAAAGCGCACAGGACGCGCGAACTCGACGGCAAGTTGGGTCATTTCCGGACGCATTTTCACTCGTATAAGGAGAGGGCATATGGACGTGAATGGCGTGGGCTGGATAGCAGCCATCATCATCGGCGGACTTGCAGGCTGGTTTGCCGAGATGGTCATGAAGAGCAACACCGGTGTCTTCATGAACATCATCCTGGGCATCGTCGGCGCCGTGGTGCTGAACGCCATTCTGCGAGCCCTCGATTTCGGCGGGTTCGGCGTCGGCTGGACCGCCTATCTGATCACCGGCTTCATCGGCGCATGCCTGCTGATCTGGGCAGGACGCCTGGTGCGGCGTTAGCCGAGATCGTTTCGGCTATGCGAAAACGGTCGTAGCGGCATGCGCCGCCGCAGCCTTTTTCTTTGTGCCGAAAGGTCCTAGATGACAGGGAAGTGACGATCGCCGGCAGGCGGTCGCGAAAACAAGCCAGGGTTCACATGGTTACCGTCCTCGACACGATCGCCAACGCGCCGCGACTGCGGCATCCCGAGAAGGCGCACAAGCCTGACCAGGACGTGCTGCGCAAACCTGACTGGATCCGCGTCAAGGCGCCGGTCTCGAAGGGCTACGCCGAGACGCGCGAAATCGTGAAATCGCACAAGTTGGTGACCGTCTGCGAAGAGGCCGGCTGTCCGAATATCGGCGAATGCTGGGACAAGAAGCACGCCACCTTCATGATCATGGGCGAGATCTGCACGCGCGCCTGCGCCTTCTGCAATGTCGCCACCGGCATCCCGACCGCACTCGACCCCGACGAGCCGGCCCGCGTCGCGCATGCGGTCAAGCAGATGGTCCTGACCCATGTCGTCATCACCTCGGTCGACCGCGACGATCTTGCCGATGGCGGGGCGCAGCACTTCGCCGAAGTCATTCGCGCGATCCGCGCTGCCACGCCTTCGACGACGATCGAAATCCTGACGCCCGATTTCCTGCGCAAGGATGGCGCGCTGGAGATCGTCGTGGCGGCCAAGCCCGACGTCTTCAACCACAATCTCGAAACCGTGCCGTCTAACTATCTGACCGTTCGGCCTGGCGCCCGCTATTTTCACTCGATCCGGCTGCTGCAGCGGGTCAAGGAACTCGACCCGTCGATCTTCACTAAGTCCGGCATCATGGTGGGACTGGGCGAGGAGCGGAACGAAATCCTGCAGCTGATGGACGATTTGCGTTCGGCCAATGTCGACTTCATGACCATTGGCCAATATCTGCAGCCGTCGAAGAAGCATCACCCGGTCATCCGCTTCGTCACGCCGGAGGAGTTCAAATCCTTCGAGACGATCGGCCGGACCAAGGGCTTTCTGCTGGTGGCATCGAGCCCGCTGACGCGCTCGTCGCATCATGCTGGCGATGATTTCGCCAGACTGCGTGCGGCGCGGGAAGCGCAGCTTAAGAAATCGCTCTGATGCATGTCGCCCAAAAGTGACCTCGGTTTTGGGAGAACGACATGCATAAAAACAACGAATCTAAAGTGCGTCGCATGACCGCGTTTCGACGCGACGCGCTTTAGAGCCGGTTTCATGCCGAAGTTCGAAGCCACCCGTCGCGTTGACCACACGCCGCAGCAGATGTTCGCACTGGTTGCCGACATCGAAGCCTATCCGCAATTCCTGCCGCTTTGCGAAGCGCTGACGGTACGCACGCGCAAGGAGCGTGACGGGCGCACCATCCTCGTTGCCGATATGAGCATAGGCTACAAGGCGATCCGCGAAACCTTCACCACGCAGGTGCTGTTGAAGCCTGACGAGAACGCCATCGACGTGAAATATATCGACGGTCCGTTCAAATATCTAAGCAATGTCTGGTGTTTCGAACCCGATGGCAGCGGCTGTGCCGTCCGCTTTTTCATCGACTACGAGTTCAAGAGCCGCATCCTGGGCGTGGTGATGGGAACCATGTTCGATCGCGCCTTCCGCATGTTCTCCGAAGCTTTCGAGAAGCGCGCCGACGTCATCTACGGTGTCGCACCGTCGGGTTGACCGTGGCCGAGCGCACGCAAACCCAATTCCAGCGCATGCCTGACCGTTTCGCGGCGAATGAAATCCCGGCCCTTGTCTGTAAACAGCTTGTGTTCAGCGCCCACAGCCTGGCCATCGAGGCCAACGCCGAACCAGACCAGGCCGATGGGTTTTGCCGCTGAACCGCCACCAGGGCCGGCGATACCGGTGACTGCGAGAGTAAGCCCGGCCCGTGAACGGGCAAGCGCGCCCCTTGCCATTTCGATCACCGTCTCGCGGGAAACCGCGCCATGCGCATCGAGCGTGGCGGCGGAAACACCGAGCATGTCCATCTTGGCTTCGTTGGAATAGGTGATGAAGCCGCGATCGACCACCGCCGAGGACCCGGCAATGTCGGTCAGCGCCGCGATGATCATGCCGCCTGTGCAGCTTTCCGCTGTCGCCAGCATGATGCCGCGCGCCTGGCAGGCTTGCAGCAGCGCGTTGGCCAGCTCATTGTCGGTCATTCCGGCACCTCGCCGGGAAACACCACGCTGGCGGTGGCAATCGCCGCGATGCCTTCCTCGCGGCCGACAAATCCGAGCTTCTCGTTGGTCGTCGCCTTGATCGAGATGCGGTCCGCGGAAATACCCAGCATCTGGGATAGGACCGCCGTCATCGCTTCGCGATGCGGGCCGACGCGCGGCGCCTCGCAGATCAGCGTGATGTCGGCATTGGCGATGCGTCCGCCGCGCCCGCGCACCAGTTTCGCCGCATGTTCGACAAACATCCGGGACGCAGCGCCTTTCCACTGCGGGTCGGACGGCGGGAAATGCGTGCCGATGTCACCGGCGCCGCAGGTCGCCAACAGCGCATCCGTCAGCGCGTGCAGGCCGACATCGGCATCGGAATGACCGGACAGTTTCTTCTCATGAGGAATGGCGACGCCGCACAGCGTGACGTGGTCGCCAGGCTCGAAGGCATGGACGTCGTAGCCATTGCCGGTGCGAATGTCGGGAAAGTGTGTCCGCCCGCTGGAAAGCCGCTGGTCCGCCATCGCAATATCCCGTGCCCAGGTGAGTTTGACATTGTCCGGCGAGCCGGGAACGATCTTTACCGGCATTTGCATCCATTCGGCGATCGCTGAATCGTCAGTGAAGTCGGTTTTGCCGCGGCGATAGGCTTCTTCATGCATCGTCATGATTGCCACGAATGGAAAGCCCTGCGGCGTTTGCGCTGCGTGAAGCCCGCTCCTGGAAACGGTTTCGCCGACCACGCCACTGGCAGATTCGCGCTTCAAAGTATCCGCGACGGGCAGGGCAGGGAGGGCGCCCTCGTCTTCGCTGATGGCGAAGATGGTACGGTCGATAAGGTCGGCGTCGACGAACGGGCGCGCGGCATCATGGATGAGGACCTTGTCCGGCCCGTGGCTTCTCAGGGCCTGCAACCCCAGCCGAACCGAATCTTGCCTGGTGGCGCCACCAGCAATTACCGTGACCCGATCAGCATCGATGCCGACCGCTTGCCGAAAAAGCTCGCCGTCCTCCGCGTGAATGGCAACCACGATCGGGCCGATACGCGGATGTGCCAGGAAAATCTCTATGACGTGCGCGATGACGGCGCGGCCACCGATCCGTTGATATTGCTTGGGGCCGTCGATCTGTCCGGCGCGCGCGCCACGGCCGGCAGCTACAATCACCACCGCGACCTTGCCATTCGCCTCTGAAGCCTGATTTTCACGTGCGTCAGTCATGCCGATTGGCTTAGCGCACGATCTGGAAAAGTGTAATCGGTTTTCAAAAAGATCGTGCGCCAAATATGAAGGTCCAAGGCGTCCTTTGCTGGCCCCGACGAACGCGCAGCACCTGGTCGTGGCCGAAAACGACAAGCCGGCATTTTCCCAATTGCGCCTTATTGTGACGTCATTCCGCGTTGCACATTGCCGCGGTTCTGGCTAGAGAATGTGCAACGAATGGACATGCTTGGTTTTTGTGCATGGATGATTTGACCAAATTGGCCTCGCCTCTCGACGTCGGTGGTGTGAGAATCCGCAATCGCGTGTTCCTTGCACCGATGTCGGGAATTACCGACGAGCCGTTCCGGCAGCGTGCCCATGCGCATGGCGCCGGCCTGGTGGTGTCCGAAATGGTGGCAAGCGGCGAACTCGCCAAGGGAAGGGCGGGCTGCGGCTTGCGCATACGCCATTCCGGCTTGCCGGTCCATATGGTGCAGCTTGCCGGCCGCGAGGCGACCCACATGGCCGAAGGCGCGCGTATCGCCGCTGGCGAGGGCGCCGACATCATCGACATCAACATGGGTTGCCCGGCCAAGAAGGTCACCGGCGGCTATGCCGGTTCCGCACTGATGCTCGATCTCGATCATGCGCTCTCGCTGATCGAAGCCGTTGTCGGCGCGGTCGATGTGCCGGTGACCGTCAAGATGCGGCTGGGCTGGGACGACGGCGCGCTGAACGCGCCTGACCTGGCACGCCGCGCCGAGCAGGCTGGCATCAAGATGGTGACCGTCCACGGCCGTACGCGCTGCCAGTTCTATCAGGGCAAGGCCGACTGGCGCGCCATCGCCCGCGTCAAGCAAGCCGTATCCATCCCAGTCGTTGCCAATGGCGACGTCTGTTCCCCCAGCGAGGCTGCGAATGTCCTCGACCAATCCGGCGCCGATGCGGTGATGGTCGGCCGTGCGCATTACGGCGCGCCCTGGGTCGCCGGCAGCATCGCGGCGGCAGCGACAGGCGAGACGGCGGTCGAAGCGCCGCGGAACCCGTCCGCGCTGGCCGACTATATCGTCGCCCATTACGAGGACATGCTGGCGTTCTATGGCATCGAGAGCGGCCTGCGCCAGGCCCGCAAGCATCTCGGCTGGTATCTCGACCGCCATGCCGTCGCTGTCGCTGATGAGCGCCGCAAGGCCATTCTCACCTCATTCGAACCTGCAAGGACGATAGCCCTGCTGCGCGATGCATTTTTGAACGTCGTGGAAACACCGGACCTGCGGAGTGCCGCATGAGCGCTTCCGTTGCCCGGGGCACTGAAATGGCGGATGCCGCCCAGATCGTGCTCAACACCATCCGCCGCCCGGTGATCATGATCAGCGACGAGGGATTCATCACCTTCGCCAACGCCGATGCCGAGGACTTCTTTCGCTCGAGCGCGACCATGCTGGCGCGCAACACGCTGTCGAAACTGATCCCCTTCGGCAGCCCGCTGCTGACCCTGGTCGACCAAGTGCGCGAGCGCCGGGCTCCGGTCAACGAGTATCGGGTCGACGTGTCGTCGCCGCGTCTCGGCGTCGAGAAGGTCGTCGATCTCTATGTCGCGCCGGTGCCGGAATTTCCAGGCTCCGTCGTGGTGATGTTTCAGGAACGGTCGATGGCCGACAAGATCGACCGGCAGATGACGCATCGGGGGGCGGCACGCTCCGTCACCGGCCTTGCGGCGATGCTTGCCCACGAGATCAAGAACCCGCTGTCCGGCATCCGTGGCGCCGCCCAGTTGCTCGAATTGTCCGCGTCCGACGAGGATCGCGCGCTGACGCGGCTGATCACCGACGAGACGGACCGCATCGTGTCGCTGGTCGATCGCATGGAGGTGTTTTCCGACGAGCGGCCGATCGATCGCTATCCCGTCAACATCCATGTCGTGCTCGATCATGTGAAGGCGATCGCTAAGAACGGTTTTGCAAAGAAAATCAGGATATTGGAAGACTACGATCCTTCATTGCCTCCGGTTTTCGCCAACCGCGACCAGCTCATCCAGGTGTTCCTCAACCTGGTCAAGAATGCGGCCGAGGCGATCGGCAGCGACCCACAAGGCGAGATCGTGCTGTCGACCGCATTCCGGCCGGGCATCCGTGTGTCGGTTCCGGGCACGCAGGACCGCGTTTCATTGCCGCTGGAGTTCTGCGTGCGCGACAATGGCTCCGGCGTCTCCGAAGATATCCTGCCGATCCTGTTCGATCCCTTCATCACCACCAAGCCGAACGGCTCGGGGCTGGGGCTGGCGCTGGTCGCCAAGATCGTCGGCGAGCATGGCGGCATCATCGAATGCGAATCGACGCCGCGCGCAACCACCTTCCGCATCCTCATGCCAGCTTGGAAGGAAACGCAGTTCAGTGCCGATGAAGACGGCGAAGGAGACCGCAAATGACCGTTCGCGGCAATATTCTGGTCGCAGACGACGATGCGGCGATCCGCACCGTGCTCAACCAGGCGCTGTCCCGCGTCGGCCATGAGGTGCGCGTCACGTCCAACGCCTCGACCTTGTGGCGCTGGGTGGCGGCGGGCGAAGGCGATCTGGTCATCACCGACGTGGTGATGCCCGACGAGAACGCCTTCGACATGCTGCCGCGCATCAAGAAGGCACGGCCGGAGCTGCCAGTCATCGTCATGAGCGCCCAGAACACCTTCATGACGGCGATCCGCGCCTCCGAGACCGGCGCCTATGAATATCTGCCGAAGCCGTTCGACCTGACCGAGCTCCTCAACATCGTCAACCGCGCGCTTTCGGAGCCGCGCCGGCCCAAGATCGATGCGCGGCCGGAAGAGCAGCCCGAGACGATGCCGCTGGTCGGCCGCTCGGCCGCTATGCAAGACATCTACCGCATGCTGGCGCGCATGATGCAGACCGACTTGACGGTGATGATTTCGGGCGAATCGGGTACCGGCAAGGAATTGGTGGCGCGTGCGCTGCACGAATACGGCCGCCGCCGCGGCGGGCCGTTCGTCGCCATCAACATGGCGGCCATCCCGCGCGACCTGATCGAATCGGAACTGTTCGGCCATGAGAAGGGCGCCTTCACCGGTGCGCAGAACCGCTCCACCGGTCGCTTCGAGCAGGCCGAAGGCGGCACCTTGTTCCTCGACGAGATCGGCGACATGCCGATGGAGGCGCAGACGCGCCTGCTGCGCGTCCTCCAGCAGGGCGAGTACACGACGGTTGGCGGCCGCACGCCGATCAAGACCGACGTGCGCATCGTCGCCGCCACCAATAAGGACCTGCGCACGCTGATCAACCAGGGGCTCTTCCGCGAGGATCTTTTCTACCGCCTCAACGTCGTGCCGCTCAGGCTCCCGGCGCTGCGCGAGCGCTCCGAGGACGTGCCCGACCTCGTCCGGCACTTCTTCAAGCTTGGCGAGATGGAAGGCCTGCAGACCAAGCGTATTTCGTCCGGCGGTATCGAACTGATGAAGCGCTACCCCTGGCCTGGCAATGTGCGCGAATTGGAAAACCTCGTTCGCAGGCTTGCCGCGCTCTATTCGCAGGACGAGATTTCCGCCGAGATCATCGAGGCGGAACTCAAGACGGGCGAGCGCCCCGTGGTGCCCGGCGGCGGCAACCTCATTCCCGACGATCTGTCGATCGGTCAGGCGGTCGAGCACTTTCTGCAGCGCTATTTCACCTCGTTTGCCGGCGAATTGCCTCCCGCCGGCCTCTATCAGCGCATTTTGTCCGAGGTTGAATATCCGCTGGTCCTGGCTTCGATGACCGCGACCCGCGGCAACCAGATCAAAGCCGCGGAATTGCTGGGTTTGAACCGCAACACGCTGCGCAAGAAAATTCGCGAGCTCGGCGTCAACGTGTATAAATCCTCACGGCAGTCGTGACGCCAGACTGAGTTAAGGTTGTTTTCGGGGGATCGGGCGCGAAAGATTTCCGTCTCGGTCACACTTGTTGCATAATCGCCACAATGCGTTGCATACATCCGACGCAATCACTGGCTCTAGACGGCGACATGGCTCCGCAGGCACCGACTCTCAATCAACCGCTTTTCAGCGAACCCGGCGCGCGCGACGGGCGCAGGCTGCTGGCGCTGCCTGGCGTCGTGGCGGTCGTCGGCGCGCTTGTCATGGCGGCTATTTCGTTCGCCATCCTGGTCGGCGCGACGCCGATCGCGCCTGACGCCAAGACGACCTGGGCGCTGATCGCGCTCAACGCCGCCTTCGTGCTCTTCCTTATCGCTCTGGTCGGACGCGAGGTGCATCGCATCGTTATGGCGCGCCGCCATGGCAAGGCTGCGTCGCGGTTGCATGTGCGCATCGTCGCCATGTTCGCGCTTGTGGCCGCCATTCCGGCCATCATGGTGGCGATCATCGCCTCGATCACGCTCGATATCGGCCTCGACCGCTGGTTCGAGATTCGCACCAAGACGATCGTCAATTCCTCGCTTTCGATCGCCGATGCCTATGTCCAGGAAAACGCACGCAATCTGCAAGGCACGACACTGTCGATGGCCTACGATCTCGACGCATCGCGCACGCTCTACGGCCTTGATCGGACAGGCTTTCTCGACCTGATGAACAAGGAAGCGGTGGGCCGGTCGCTGGCGCATGCGGCGCTGATCAAGCCCGACGGCTCGTTTGTCATGAGTGCCAAGACCAACACGGATTTCGCCATGCCGGAACCGCCGGAAGGCGCCGTGGCCAGCGCCGCCGACGGCAAGCCGGTGCTGATCGAACCGCGAACCCGCAACATTATGGGTGCCATCGTCAAGTTGCGCGAGATCGAGGGCCTCTACCTCTACACGATCCGATTGGTCGACCCCGAGGTGATCAAGGCGCGGCAGATCGTCAGGTCCAACACGGACGAGTACCGCAACCTCGAAGACAACCGGCGCACTTCGCAAGTGGCCTTTGCTCTGCCTTATCTGTCGCTGACGCTGATCATTATCCTGTCGGCCATCTGGACCGGCATTGCCGTGGCCGACCGGCTGGTGCGCCCGATTCGCCAGCTTATCGGCGCCGCCGATGAGGTGGCGACCGGTAATCTCGATGTCGCCGTGCCGGTGCGACCATCCGACGGCGATGTTGCCTCGCTCGGCGATACTTTCAACAAGATGCTTCTGGAATTGAAATCGCAGCGCAACGAGATCCTGTCGGCAAAGGACCTGATCGACGAGAGGCGGCGCTTTTCCGAAGCCGTGCTTGCCGGCGTCACCGCCGGTGTCATCGGCGTCGATCCCTACGGGATCGTCACCATCGTCAACCGTTCGGCCGAATCGATGCTGGCCATATCCGCCAACGCCGCGCTCGGACAGAACCTCTCCGCCGTTCTGCCGCATGTCGGCCGCGTCTTCGAGATCGGCCGCAAATCAGGCAAACCGGTCTATCGCGAGCAGGTGACCTTCTACCGTGCCGGCGCAGAGCGGACTTTCAACGTGCAGATTACCATCGAGGCCGGCGACGACGGTTCGGAGGAGAAATCCTACGTCGTGACGGTGGACGACATCACGGACCTGGTTCAGGCCCAGCGCTCCTCCGCCTGGGCGGACGTGGCGCGGCGCATCGCCCACGAGATCAAGAATCCGCTGACGCCGATCCAGCTTTCCGCCGAACGCATCAAGCGTCGCTACGGCAAGGTCATCACCGAGGACCGCGAGGTCTTCGACCAGTGCACCGACACCATCATCCGGCAGGTGGAGGATATCGGCCGCATGGTCGACGAATTCTCGGCCTTCGCGCGCATGCCCAAGCCCGAGATGAAGGCCATCGACCTGCGCGAAGCCTTGCGCGAGGCCTCGTTCCTGGTCGAAGTCAGCCGTTCCGACATCACGTTCGAGCGGGTGTTCGGCAACGAGCCGCTCAAGGGTACTTTCGACAGCCGGCTGATGGCACAGGCTTTCGGCAACGTGATCAAGAACGCCGCCGAAGCCATCGATGGATTGGAACAGAAGGATGGTTCGCACGGCATAATCCGGATTCAAGCCGGACGTCACAATGGCGCGATTCGAATCGACGTCATCGACAATGGCAAAGGCCTACCACGTGAAAGTCGTCAGCGGCTGCTCGAGCCCTATATGACCACGCGCGAGAAGGGGACCGGCCTCGGCCTCGCTATCGTCAAGAAGATCGTGGAGGACCATGGCGGCAGGCTGGAGCTCCATGATGCACCCGCGGATTTCCATGGCGGGCGCGGCGCGATGATCAGCATCATCCTGCCGCCCACGGCCGGCGCGCCGCCGCGCGGCGAAGGCAGGGCGGAACACGAACGAGAAACTGAAAAGGTCGGTAATGGCGTCTGATATTCTGATCGTCGATGACGAGGAAGACATCCGCGAGCTCGTCGCAGGCATCCTGAGCGACGAAGGTCACGAAACCCGCACGGCATTCGATGCCGACAGCGCGCTGGCGGCCATCGCCGACCGGGCGCCGAGGCTGATTTTCCTCGACATCTGGCTGCAAGGTTCGCGTCTGGACGGGTTGGCCTTGCTCGACGAGATCAAGACGATGCACCCGAACCTGCCGGTCGTCATGATTTCGGGCCATGGCAATATCGAGACGGCGGTCTCCGCCATCCGTCGTGGCGCCTACGACTTCATCGAGAAGCCGTTCAAAGCCGACCGGCTGATCCTTATCGCCGAGCGCGCGCTCGAAACCTCCAAATTACGGCGCGAGGTTTCCGACCTCAAGCTGCGCAGCGGCGAAACCTTCGACCTGATCGGCATGTCGTCTGCGATGAGCCAGTTGCGACAGACCATCGAGCGCGTCGCGCCGACCAACAGCCGGGTGATGATCATCGGCCCGTCTGGCTCGGGCAAGGAACTCGCCGCGCGCGCCATCCACACGCTGTCGGCGCGCAAGGGTGCACCGTTCGTCACGCTGAGCGCCGCCAACATCACGCCCGAACGTATGGAGATCGAGCTGTTCGGCACCGAATCCAACGGCGTCGAGCGCAAGGTCGGCGCGCTCGAGGAAGCCCATCGCGGCATCCTCTACATCGACGAAGTGGCCGACATGCCGCGCGAGACGCAGAACAAGATCCTGCGGGTGCTGGTCGAACAGCAGTTCGAGCGGGTAGGGGGCACCAAGCGGGTCAAGGTCGATGTCCGCATCATCTCCTCGACCTCGCAGAACCTGGAAGCGATGATCGCCGACGGCCGCTTCCGCGAGGATCTCTATCATCGCCTGGCGGTGGTTCCGGTCATCGTGCCGGGACTGGCCGAGCGGCGCGAGGATATTCCTTATCTCGTCGACAATTTCATGAAACAGATCGCCCGCCAGGCCGGAATCAAGCCGCGCCGTATCGGCGATGACGCGCTTGCCGTGCTGCAAGCGCACAACTGGCCGGGCAACGTCCGCCAACTGCGCAACAATGTCGAGCGTCTGATGATCCTGGCGCGCGGCGACGAGGTCGACGCGCCGATCACGGCGGACCTGTTGCCGGCGGAGATCGGCGATGTCATGCCGCGCACGCCGAATCAATCCGACCAGCACATCATGGCGCTGCCCCTGCGCGAGGCGCGCGAACAGTTCGAGAAGGACTATCTGATCGCGCAGATCAACCGGTTTGGCGGCAACATCTCGAAGACAGCCGAGTTCATCGGCATGGAACGCTCCGCCCTGCATCGCAAGCTGAAGTCGCTCGGCGTCTGACCGCCGGCTGTTGTTGGTCCAGCGGCCCGCTGCCGGCTGATTATCGGTTACGGTCGCGGCGGAATCGCTTAAAAAAGCTGAAATTTCTTCAGGGGTCCCCATGCCACGCATTGCCTATGTCAACGGGCGCTACGTCGCCCATGCCGACGCTTCCGTGCATATCGAGGACCGCGGTTATCAGTTCGCCGATGGCGTCTATGAAGTCTGCGAAGTGGCGCGCGGCTTCATCGTCGACATGCCGCGCCACCTGGCCCGCCTGAACCGCTCGCTGACCGAACTGTCGATCGCCTGGCCGGTCACCTCGATCGTGCTGCCGCTCATCTTGCGCGAAGTGGTCAACCGCAACCATGTCGCCAACGGTCTGGTCTATGTCCAGGTTACGCGTGGCGTCGCCAGTCGTGACTTCGTGTTCCCATCGGCCGACACCAGGCCGTCCCTGGTGGTGACCGCCAGGAAAGCCGACCCAGCAGCCTCGGCCAAGAGGGCCGAGAGCGGCATCGCGGTCATCACCGTGCCCGAGAATCGCTGGGATCGCGTCGACATCAAGAGTGTCGGGCTGCTGCCCAACGTCTTGGCCAAGCAGAAGGCCAAGGAAGCCGGTGCGCAGGAGGCGTGGTTCGTCGACACCGAAGGTAACGTAAAGGAAGGCGGATCGTCGAACGCCTGGATCGTCACCAGGGATGGCGTTCTGGTCACCAGGCCGGCCGAGCATGGCATCCTGCGCGGCATCACTCGTACGACCATGTTCGAAGTGGCGGCCACACTCGGCCTGAAGATCGAGGAGCGCGGCTTTTCGGTTGCCGAGGCCAAGGCGGCGCGCGAGGCGTTCATCAGCTCCGCAACGACGATTGCCATGCCGGTCGTGGCCATCGATGGCGACCCGATCGCCAATGGGCATCCCGGCTCGATAACACTTTCGTTGCGGCAAGCCTTTTTTGACATTGCGGAAAAAAGTCCAGCCTGATAACCGCACAGGTGGAATGAACATCAATATATCTCGTTCTGCTTGTCGTTACTGACGGCAAGACGGTGTTTGCGCGCTTGACATGTGCCTGACAATTTGGCGCATTGGCTTGCAAACCGAAGGGGATCGGCGAAAGACAAAAACAATGGCGGAACGATCGCAAAACCTTCAGGACCTGTTCCTGAATTCAGTTCGCAAGAGCAAGAACCCGCTCACCATCTTTCTTATCAACGGCGTGAAGCTGACCGGCGTGGTCACTTCGTTCGACAATTTCTGTGTGCTGCTACGCCGCGACGGTCACTCGCAACTCGTCTACAAGCACGCCATTTCCACGATCATGCCGAGCCAGCCGGTTCAGATGTTCGATGGTGAGGAAAGCCAGGGCGCCTGATTGGCACGTGAGAAGGACGCGGACGGTATGGTTCGCGGAAAACCAGCACATCATCCCGAGACGGAAGCCAAGGGTCCGACCCGGGCTGTCGTCATCGTGCCGGTGCTGACCCGCCAGCCACGCGGCGACGACGATACCAACCGCCCGCGGCTGACGCGCTCGGCTGACGCCCGTCACGACGAAGCGGTCGGCCTTGCGCGCGCCATCGACCTTGATCTGATCCATACGGCGGTCGTGACCGTCAACGACCCGCGCCCGGCAACCTTGCTCGGCAGCGGCAAGGTCGCGGAGTTCGCCGAAATCGTCAAGGAAGGTCACGCGGAGGTGGTCATTGTCGACCATCCGCTAACCCCGGTACAGCAGCGCAATCTCGAAAAGGAACTCGACGCCAAGGTGCTGGATCGCACCGGGCTGATCCTCGAGATATTCGGCGAGCGCGCGCGCACCAAGGAAGGCACGCTGCAGGTCGAACTCGCTCACCTCAACTACCAGAAGGGCCGTCTCGTGCGCAGCTGGACCCACCTGGAACGCCAGCGCGGCGGCGCCGGCTTCCTCGGTGGTCCCGGCGAAACGCAGATCGAATCCGATCGGCGGCAGCTGCAGGAAAAGATCATCAAGCTGAAGCACGAACTGGAAACGGTGCGGCGCACGCGCGATCTGCACCGCGCCAAGCGCAAGAAGGTGCCGTTTCCGGTGGTGGCGATCGTCGGCTATACCAACGCGGGCAAGTCGACGCTGTTCAACAGGCTGACCGGGGCAGACGTTCTGGCTCAGGACATGCTGTTCGCCACCCTCGATCCGACGCTGCGCCGCGTGCGCCTGCCGCATGGCACGCCGATCATCCTTTCGGACACGGTCGGCTTCATCTCGGACCTGCCGACGCATCTGATCGCGGCATTTCGTGCGACATTGGAAGAGGTGGTCGAAGCCGATCTCGTCATCCACCTGCGCGACATTTCCGATCCCGACACGTCAGCGCAGGCCGAGGATGTCGAACGCATCCTGGCCGATCTCGGCGTCGACGCCAGCGACGCCAAGCGGGTCATCGAAGTCTGGAACAAGGTCGACCTGCTCGATGAGGGCAATCGTGCGCGGCTGCTGGCCGAGAGTACGGATGCCAAGGCGCCGCCCGTCGCCATATCGGCTGTCACTGGCGAAGGCATCGATGCACTGAAGGCGATTATCGAGGCGCGGATGGCGGGCGAGCTCGAAGAGCTGACGGTGACGATCGAGCCGGCGCAGTTCGGCCTGGTCGACTGGCTCTACCGCAACGGCGATGTCGTTTCGCGAACCGACAATGAGGACGGCAGCGCCACCATCTCGCTCAAGGCGACGCAAAGCGCCAGCGAAGAGATCGAGAGCAGATTGCGTCGCAAAAACAACAAGTAATGCCGGCTACTTCGCGCTTTTTGCTTCTTGCCAGAGCGCTTCCATCTCGGCCAGCGTAGCTTGTCCCAGCGTTTTGCCGGACTTCTCCAATGCTTGCTCGACATAGTGAAAGCGCGACCGGAATTTTTCGTTGGTGCCGCTCAGCGCTGCTTCCGAATCGAGATCGAGGTGACGGCCTAGATTGACGACGGCAAACAGCATGTCGCCGAATTCGTCCTTGATCGAGGCGGTCTCGCCTTTGGCAAGCGCCTCGCGCAACTCGCCGATCTCTTCCTCGATCTTGTCAAGGATGGGGGCAGCCTCGCTCCAGTCGAAACCGACGCGGGCGGCCTTCTCCTGAAGTTTCAACGCTCGCGTCAGCGCGGGCAGGGCAATCGGCACGCTGTCCAGGAACCCCTTGCCGTTGTCTTCCGGGTCGTGGCCGCGAGCCAGGCGGGCTTGACGTTTCTCCGCCTTTTCCTCGGCCTTGATCTTCTCCCACATGCCCTTGGCCATGCCGGCGCTGCGGGCATTTTCGTCACCGAAGACATGCGGATGGCGGCGGATCATCTTGGTGGTGATCGCCTGGACCACGTCCGGGAAAGCAAACTCGCCGGCCTCCTCGGCCATCTGCGCGTGGTAGACGACCTGCAGCAGGAGGTCGCCAAGTTCGTCGCGCAGATCGTCGAGATCGCCGCGCGCGATGGCATCCGCCACCTCATAGGCTTCCTCGATCGTATAAGGCGCGATGGTCGAGAAATCCTGCTCTATGTCCCACGGACAGCCGGTCTTCGGCGCCCGCAGCGCCGCCATGATCTCGATCAGGCGCGAAATGTCTTTCGATGGCGTCATGGAGCGGATGCTATCCTGCGGCCAGTCGCGCGGCCAACGCTGTCAGGCGGCGACGGCGCCTTGTCCACAGCTGAGCATAACCATGATCTCGGTCCGGTTTTCAGGAAAGATCATGGTCGGACAAGAAAAGCCATCTCGGCCTGACCGGTAGGATCAGGCGTCAGTCGAGCACCGAAATTATCGCCTTGGCGAGTTCGTCCATGCCGTCCTCGGGCAGGCCGGCCACGTTGATGCGGCTGTCGCCGACCATGTAGACGCCGTGCTCGGCGCGCAGCCGCTCGACCTGCGCTTCCGTCAGGCCAAGCCGGGAGAACATACCGCGATGGCTGGCGACGAAATCGAAACGGTCGGAATTGGACTGCCGGCGCAGCGCTTCGGCGAATTGCACGCGGAGCCTCAGCATGCGAAGGCGCATCTCTTCGAGCTCGGCTTCCCAGTCCGCGCGCAAAATTGGGTCTTCGAGCACGATGCGCACGGCGGCAGCGCCGTGGTCCGGCGGCATCGAATACATGGCGCGCGCCGCCGACAGCATCTGGCTCATCGCCACATCCGCCTGGGCACCGTCCTTGGCCAGGACCATCGCAGCGCCGACGCGGTCGCGATAGACGGCGAAATTCTTCGAGCAACTCGACGCGACGACCATCTCCGGAACTTTCGCCGCCAGCAAGCGCAAGCCGAGGGCGTCGGCCTCGAGGCCATCGCCAAAACCCTGGTAGGCGATGTCGACAAACGGCAGCAGGCCGCGTTCGACGATCAGATCGGCAACGGCGGCCCACTGCGCCGCATCCAGATTGGCGCCGGTCGGATTGTGGCAGCAGCCATGCAGCAGCACCACGTCGCCACTGTTTGCCGTCCGCAGCGCCGCCAGCATGTCGTCGAAGCGAACAGCGCCGGAGCCCGCATCGAAATAAGGGTATTCGCGGATTTGCAGGCCAGCGGCGCGCATCACCGGCATGTGGTTCGGCCAGGTCGGGTCCGACAGCCAGACGGTGGCATCGGATCGTGTGCGCTTGAGCAGTTCCGCCACCAGCCGCAGCGCGCCCGAGCCGCCGGGCGCCTGTGCCGCACGGATGCGCGTCATGTCGGCGTCCGGACCGAAAGCGAGCTTGGCCATCACTGTGTTGAAGCCGACGTCGCCGGCGAGGCCGAGATAGGTCTTGGTGTCCTGGCCCTGCAGCAGTCGCTTTTCGGCCTCGCGCACGGCGCGCATGACCGGCGTCTTGCCGTCGCGATCCTTGTAGACACCGACGCCGAGGTCGACCTTGTTCGGGCGTGGATCGGCGCGATAGAGGCCGATCAGGGCAAGGATCTTGTCGGCGGGAGCCGGCTGCAGGTCTTCGAACATCACTATGGTTCCATTGGCGCGGCGGAGTGATACGCAAATAGAACGCGCTTCGCCAGCGGTTTCCGTCCACCTGGAAAACGAAAAATCGGGGCGGCCGGGATTAAGATCCCCACATGCTCCGTAAACAGGGCATGAAACGGTCGATGCCACGCTTCGATATTGTTGGACAGCTCGGATCGCTGCGGCGTTATGCACACTCGCTGACGCGCGACGGCACCGAGGCCGAGGATCTCGTGCACGACGCGCTGGTGCGCGCTTATGAGCGGCGCGGCACCTTCCGCTCCGGTGGAAACCTGCGGGCGTGGCTGCTGTCGATCGTCCACAACGCCTTCATCGACCGTATGCGTTCGCGCCGCTCGGAAACCGCGCGCCTCGAACAGGCCGGGTACCTGGCCGAAGGCAGCACGCCGGCGCCGCAGGAGCATTCGGTGCGGCTGGCGCAGGTGCGCGAGGCCTTTTTCAGCTTGCCGGAAGAACAGCGTTCGGCGCTGCATCTCGTCGCCATCGAAGGACTTTCCTACAGCCAGGCCGCCGATGCCAGCGGCGTACCGCTGGGGACGCTGATGTCGCGCATCGGCCGGGCTCGCGCCGCACTGCGCGAAATGGAGGAGGCGGCTCCCTCGAAGGCGAAAAATCACCTCAGGATCGTTGGAGGCCCGTCATGACCGCAACTGTCGATCCCGTGACCGATACCGATCTCGACGCCTATGTCGACGATCAGATGGATGTCAGTCGCCGCATCGAGGTCGAGGCGTTTCTGTCCGCTCGTCCGGAGGTGGCCGCGCGCGTGATGTTGGATCTGAGAACCCGAGACGAACTGCGCATGGCGCTTGCCGGCTCCAAAGGCATGGCGAGGCCAGCAACCGCCGATGCCGCACGGCGGCTGGAGAGGGCGCTGGCCCGGGGGCGCATCTTCGGCGTGTTCCAGCGCGTAGCGGCGGTCGCCGCTTTCGTCGCCGCCGGCTGGCTGGCGAACGGCATCATCGGGCCAATGTCGGTGACCAAGGTCGTCGCCTCGCCGCAGCCGCCCGCCTATGTCGACGAGGCGGTGCGAGCACACCGGACGACGCTGGTGCGCGAGACCATGCCGTCGCAGCCGGAAGCGCCCAACTACAACGCAGGCGAAATCCGCGCCGCGACCGCTATCGTCATGCCTTCGCTGCCCAAGGACTGGAAGGTGCGTGACGTGCAGATCTACCCGTCGCGCTTCGGCCCGAGCGTCGAGATGGCTGTCGAGACGAAGGAGATGGGCCTGATCTCGCTGTTTGCGATCCGGCCGGGGAGCTTCGACGTCGTCAAGCCGACCGTCGCACCGTCGGGCGACATTGCCTCGGCCTATTTCCAGATCGGCGAGGTTGCCTATGCGGTGGTCGCGCGAAGCGAGGTCCATGACCTCGACCGCGCCGCCGAGGCCCTCGCCAAATCGCTTTACTGACCGATCCACAAAGGAGAACTCAAATGAACACCCCCAATCTGGGATACCGTGTCGGTACGGGCGCGCAGACCGGCGCCGTTTATGACGAAGGCCTGCGCCAGCACATGCTGCGCGTCTACAACTATATGGGCCTTGGCCTCGTGGTCACTGGCCTCGTCGCTTTCCTGGTGTCGTCGACGCCCGCGCTCTATGTGCCGATCTTCTCCAGCCCGCTGAAATGGGTGGTGATGCTGGCGCCGCTCGCCTTCGTCATGGTCTTCTCGTTCAAGATGCAGACCATGTCGGCGGCCAGCGCCCAGGCTATGTTCTGGGCTTTCTGCGCGGTGATGGGCCTGTCGCTGGCCTCGGTATTCCTGGTCTTTACCGGAACCAGCATCGCGCGAACCTTCTTCATCGCCGCCACCATGTTCGGCGCCACCAGCCTCTACGGCTACACGACCCGGCGCGACCTGACCCAGTTCTCGTCCTTCTTGATTATGGGCCTGATCGGCGTGGTGATCGCCAGCGTCGTCAACATCTTTCTCGGTTCGACCGCGCTGCAGTTCGCCATCTCGGTGATCGGCATCGCCGTCTTCATTGGCCTGACCGCTTGGGACACGCAGACGATCAAGGAGCAGTATGCCGAGAATTTCGACGCGGAATCGCGCCAGAAGCTCGCCGTTTTCGGCGCCTTCTCGCTCTATCTGAACTTCATCAACATCTTCCAGCTGCTGTTGAATTTCACCGGCGAGCGCGAGTAACGCCTTTCCAGCCGGCCTGCCCGACAACCAGATCGGGCAGGCACCGGCTTCCGTTCTGACCATCTCGCCATCGGAGGCCAGGCGAACAATTCCAACCTGAGCGTTCTTTGCTCGGAGTGCATCGGCAGGACATCGCGATGTCATTCAGACCCTTGCTTGGTGACGGACGGATTCGGAGCCGGCAGGAGAAGTCGGAAGCGCTGCAAACGGCGGCCTGGGTCGACTCTTCGGTCGTTTTCGACAATCGGCGCTGGGAGTGCCGGGAAGCGGAGCTCCGCTGGACTGCTCCCCATCATCTGATCGTACTGACCGAGGAAGGCGGGACATCGCATACGTCGATCCGCTCCGGGGCAAAGTCCGTCTATTACGGGATGGATCGTCCGGGAGACCTCACCTTCGTCCCCGCCGGCGCGGAGCGGCTCGGCGTCTACAGGGACGTCAATCTCTCCTATTCGGCTTTGTGGATCGATCCCGAATTTCCCGGAAGCGAAAGCCTGGCGGATAAGCCGATCATGGTGAACAGGAGCGACAATGTCGTCGCCACGCTTTTGAGTTCGCTCCGCGTCGAGATGGCGCTCGGCCATAAGCCGGACACTGGCTATGTCGAGCATCTGGCTGCGCTCGTCAGCCTGCGCGTAGCGATGCTGGCCGGCAACCAGCTCCCGGTCGTTCGTTACGGCCGTCTCAGCCGCCGCACGTTCGCCCGCATCCGGGAATACGTCGATGCGCGCATCAACTCCGACATTTCGCTGAGCGAACTGGCGGCCGTCGCAGAGATGGCGGTCGACACGTTTGCGCGGCGCTTCAAGGCGACGACAGGTTTCGCACCTTATGCCTATGTGATCGAGGAACGGGTCCGGCGGGCGGAAGTCATGCTGCGTGAAACCGGGGCGTCTATCGGAACCATCGCTTTTCGCTTCGGCTTCTCGAGCCAGAGCCACTTCACCGCGACCTTCCGGCGCCTCAGAGGCATGACTCCTCGGGCCTACCGGCTGCAGTTTTCTCCGGAATCCTGACAGTTCCGCCGATTTCCTGAAAGAAAAACCGAGCCTGCCGGACCACGTCCATAAGTGTCGATGAGCGCACCCGACGCGCCCGCTGTCGGGCCTGGTCGCTGTCGAGCCCTTATCATTGCGCCCGGGAGACCACGCATGGCTGAGACGGACAACAGGAACGGACCGACGCGTCGAGCGGTGCTGGAGGGAGGGGCCGCGACCGGTCTGCTCGTGGCGACCGGGCTACCGGTTGAAGCCCAGCAGATGGAGCCCGCCGCGGCTGCCGTATCCGCCACGCAGGGACGGACGATGCCGGTGTCGCTGCGCGTCAACGCCAGGGACTTTGCCGTCGAGCTCGATCCACGGACGACGCTGCTCGACACGTTCCGCAATCATCTCGGCCTTACCGGCTCGAAGAAAGGCTGCGATCACGGCCAGTGCGGCGCCTGCACCGTCCTCGTCAACGGGCGCCGGATCAATTCCTGCCTGACGCTCGCTGTCATGCATGAGGGCGACGAGATCACTACCATCGAAGGGCTCGCCGACGGTGATCGGCTTCACCCGGTCCAGGCCGCCTTCATCGCCCGCGACGGCTTCCAGTGTGGATACTGCACGCCTGGCCAGATCTGCTCCGCAGTCGGCATGCTTGGCGAGGCCAGGGACGGCTGGCCGAGCCATGCCAGCGACGAGGTAACGGCAGCCTCGGTCGCGCTCACCGATGCCGAGATCCGCGAACGGATGAGCGGCAACATCTGCCGTTGCGCCGCCTATCCGAACATCGTCGCCGCGATCCGCGACGCGGCAGGGGAGGCGTGAGCGATGCGGGCTTTCACTTATGAGCGGGCGGAGAAAGCGGAAGAGGCGGCCGCCGCGGTTGCCGGGCGGCCAGACGCCAAATTCATCAGCGGCGGCACCAATCTCCTTGACCTGATGAAGCTCGACATCGAGCGACCGGCGCATCTCGTCGACGTCAGCCGGCTGCCGCTCGACCGGATCGAGGAAACGGAGGAGGGCGGCTTGCGGATCGGCGCCCAGGTTCGCAACAGCGATCTCGCCGCCGAGCCGCGGGTGAGGTCGCAATACCCGATGCTCTCGCAAGCGCTGCTGGCGGGAGCTTCCGGCCAGATCCGCAACAAGGCCTCGACCGCCGGCAATCTCCTGCAGCGCACGCGCTGCTTCTATTTCTACGACCGCAACATGCCGTGCAACAAACGTGAGCCGGGCTCCGGTTGTGCCGCGCTGCAAGGCTTCAACCGGATGCATGCGGTCCTCGGTACGAGCGAAACCTGCATTGCGGTTCATCCCTCCGACATGGCGGTTGCCATGGCTGGGCTCGACGCAAGGATCGAGACCTTGTCGTCAGGCGGCGAAGCCCGCACCATTCCAATCGGCGATCTCCATCGCCTGCCCGGGACAACGCCCGACGTGGAGACTGCGCTCGGCCATGGTGAAATGATCACCGCGGTCACCTTGCCACCCCCTCCACCCGGCCGGCAGCTCTACCGCAAGGTGCGCGACCGCGCGTCCTATGCCTTCGCATTGGTGTCGGTGGCGGCGATCGTCGAGAAAAGCGGCGGCCGCATACGCAGCGCCCGCATCGCCATGGGCGGCGTCGCGGCCAAGCCCTGGCGCGCGACCGAGGCTGAGCAAACGCTCGCCGGCGCGGCGGCGTCCGATGGCGCCTTTACCGCGGCCGCCGAAGCCGCGCTCGCCGAGGCGGTCGGCCATGGCGACAATGATTTCAAAATCCCGCTGGCGAAACGGACGGTGCGGCACACGCTCGCCGCAGCCGCGGTCGAGCGCGCGTAAGGTCATGCAGAGACGATGGCCCCGAACGGCTGTTTCCAGATGCCGACGCCCGCGGGCGACGCGCCGGGCAACAGGGAGAAAGACATGAAACTCACACGACGTGCCGTTGTTGCAGCCGCCGGTGGCAGCCTGCTCGTCTCTCCCGCCGCAGCTTGGAGCGCCACGCCCGATACTGATGTTCGTCGCGAACTTGAAGCGGCCGTGGAAGCGTTCTTTACCGGCTGGGCTTCCGGCGACTGGTCGGCTTTCCTCGATCGTTGCGACGAGACAATGACCTTCCAATTTCCGGTTGGTGAGCAGCGGGGCAGACACGGACCGCCGAACGGCAAGCGGGCGCTCACAGCCTGGACCGCCGCCCATAAAGCGCAAGGCAACAGGATCACGGAATCGATCGTCGATCTCAAGCTCTTCGCCTCCGATTGGATCATCATTTGCGATCGCGGGAGCGGGATGGTCGGCGGCGGTCCTTATACGGGCCTGCACGCGCTGTTCATGCGAGCCGGCCCGACGGGGCGGCTGATCGAGTTTCGAGAGTATTTCGGCGATATCGCCACGTGAACGCCAGCTGCGCGCGACGATCACGAAGACAGAGGCCGTGTCGCTCTGTGTGAGTTTCCCAGAACAGATGAACCAGGTGAGCCATGGACAAGACCACTACGCCTGCCGATTCGACCGGCTTTGTCTCTCGTTCAGGGATGAAATCTTCCCCTGATGTCGAATTCATCGGCCGTCCGGTCGACCGCATCGACGGGCCGCTCAAGGTGACAGGCCGAGCCACCTATGCCTATGAGCACGCGATCGACAACGTGGCCTATGGCTATATTCTCGGCGCTGCCATCGCCAAGGGCCGCATCGCCGAAATCGATATCACTGATGCCGAACGGGCACCGGGCGTGATCGGCGTCATGACGCACCGGAATGCTCCGGCACAACCGGATTTTGGTCCGGCGGTGACGCCGACCGTGCCGGAGGTTTTCACGCGCGCCCGACCAGCGCTCAACAGCGACCGCGTACGCTATTATGACGAGCCGGTGGCGCTGGTCGTGGCGGAGACGTTCGAGGCGGCGCGCGCCGCCGCGGGGCTCATAAGGGTGCGTTACGAAGAGGAGGCGGGCACTTACGATCTCCAAGCCCATCTAAAGGATGCCTATGCACCCAGGCGGACAAATGCCGGTCTGGCGACCGACAGCATTGTCGGTGACTTCGAGAGTGCCTTCGCGCAAGCGCCGGTCAAGATCGATGCCACTTACCGGACGCCCTTCGAGCACCACAACCCTATGGAACCGCATGCGGCGATCGCCGTCTGGTCAGGCGACGAGCTGACGATCCACACATCGGCGCAAACGCTTGCGAACTATCGGGCGGGCGTTGCCAGCACGCTCGGCATGCCGCCCGAGCGCGTGCGCATCGTCAGCCCTTTCGTCGGCGGAGGCTTCGGTTCCAAGCTGATCATCCATGCCGATACGGTGCTGGCGGCTCTTGCGGCGCGTGTCCTGCGGCGTCCGGTAAAGATCGCGCTTACGCGCCAGCAGATGTTCGCCAACACCGGTCACCGCGCCGAAATGATCCATCAATTGCGCCTCGCTGCGGAAACCGACGGACGGCTCACCGGGATCTCGCATGACGTCTGGTCGGCCACGTCGAGCTTCGAGGAGTATTGCGAGCAGACGGCGGCCTTTGCCCGCTCGCTCTACGCGGCGCCGAACCGTCTCACGCGCCATCGCCTGGTCCGCCTGGATATCAACCGCGGCGAATGGATGCGCTCGCCCGGCGAAGCGCCGGGCATGCTGGCCTTCGAATGCGCCATGGACGAACTTGCGGAGCGTCTCGGGCTCGATCCGATCGAACTCAGGATACGCAACGAGCCGACGCAGGATCCGGAGCGCGGTGTGCCGTTTTCGACCCGCAATCTCGTCGCCTGCATGGAGGAGGGGGCGCGTCGCTTCGGCTGGCAGCGACGGGATCCGGTGCCAGGTCGCACCCGGGAGGGCCGCAAGCTCATTGGCTACGGCATGGCGGCGGCGATCCGACCGAACTATATCGGCGCGTCGACGGCGCGGGTCGCGATCGACCGGGACGGCCAGGTGACGGCACGGCTCGACATGACCGATATCGGTACCGGCACCTATACGATCTTGACCCAGATCGCGGCGGAAAACCTCGGCTTGCCGCTATCATCCGTCAAGGTGGAACTCGGCGACAGCCGCTTCCCGCGCACCGCCGGCTCGGGCGGCTCCTGGGGCGCTGCCAGTTCGGGTTCCGCGCTGCATCGGGCGTGCAATACCCTCAAGCAGCGGATCCTGGAGGTGGCGCGGTCGAGCGAAGCTTCGCCGTTCCGTGGCGCCAATGTCAGCGAGGCAAACTTTGCCGACGGTGAGGTCAGGATCGGCGACCGTTCGGCAAGGCTGACCGATCTCGTTCGCAGCATTGCCCCCGATGGGTTCGAGGCCGAAGGCTCCGTCGCCGCCGCCAATGCCACCGAGACCTACAAGTCCTATTCCCAGCACTCCCACGGCGCGCATTTCGCCGAGGTCGCGGTCGATTGCGATACCGGCGAGGTCCGGATGCGTCGTTTTCTGTCGGTGATCGGCGCCGGCCGCATTCTCAATCCCAAGACCGCGCGCTCGCAAATCATCGGCGGCATGAGCTGGGGCATCGGTGCGGCGCTGATGGAGGAGACGGTGCTCGACCGGCGCTACGGCCACTTCGTCAATCACGACCTTGCCGAGTATCACGTTCCGGTCAATGGCGACATTGCCGGATGGAAGTCGTCTTCCTCGAGGAACACGACGACAAGGCCAATCCGCTCGGCGCCAAGGGGCTCGGCGAACTCGGCGTCTGCGGGGCGGGGGCTGCTGTCGCCAACGCCGTCTACAACGCTACCGGCATCAGGGTTCGCGAATTTCCGATCACCCTCGACAAGGTGCTGCCTGGCTTGCCCCTGACCGCCATCTGATCCGGCAAGTACCGGACGAAGGCGCCAATATGCTCGGCCTTTGAGTCCGTGAAAGCTTTTGCTAACCTCCCGCCACCAAACCGCGAGGACATATGGAACAGGACAGCCAGACGCTTAGCGGCGACGGCATCTCGGCGACCATCGTCGCGCAAGGCGCCGAACTGGTGTCGCTGCGGGATGCGCCGGGATTTGAGTTCCTGTGGCAAGCCGGACCGGCCTGGCGACGGCATTCGCCGGTGCTGTTTCCGATCGTCGGCCGGCTGAGGGCGGATCAATTGCGCCATCGCGGGCGGACTTATCCGATGACGCAGCACGGCTTCGCGCGCGACAAGCCGTTTGCCTGGGCGGAGAGGGGGCCTCGATCCTGTACGCTGGTTCTCACCGACGACACTGATACTCGCGCCCATTATCCGTTCTCCTTTCGGCTTGCCGTCACATACACGTTGGACCGGCAGCAACTCGACGTGACGTTCGAGATCACCAACACCGGCGACGAGCCGCTGCCGGCCTCGGTCGGAGCGCATCCCGCTTTCAACTGGCCCTTGGTGCCGGAACTGGCCAAGACGGAATATCGGCTGGCCTTCGCGAACGAGGAGCGGGCGCCGGTCCGCCGACTGAAGGAGGGTCTGCTGCTGGCCGCGCCGCAGCCGACGCCTGTCGAAGGCAAGATCCTCGCGCTCTCCGAACGGCTGTTCGATGACGACGCCGTGATCCTCGATCGACCGGCCAGCACCAGCGTGCGTTACGCAGCCAGGCGTGGTCCGGCGCTCGAAATGTCGTGGCAGGGGTTTCCTCAACTGGGTATCTGGTCAAAGCCGGGCGGGGCGCCGTTCCTATGCATCGAGCCTTGGCACGGCATGGCAAGCTCGGCGGATTTCGACGGCGAATTCGCCGACAAGCCGGGCCTTATGCTGATCGCGCCTGCCGCGAAACGCACGCTGAGCTACCAGATCCGGCTGCTGCCGGGGCAGGAGGCATAGGTCGGCGGCCTGGCCGCGAGCCATCCGGGCCACGCCTGCTGCCGCGCTTTCGGTTGCAGTTCTTACTTGTCCCAAGCCGGATCTCTCGGGAACCTTCAGGCGCGAGCATCGTTCGCGGTTGCGAGGCATCTCCGGATCTCCCTGAGCGTGGAGGCAAAGTTGCGGCACCGCCAGATCAACATCGACGGAAACGATATCTTCTACCGCGAGAACGGGCCGACCGACGCTCCCGTGCTTCTGCTGCCGCACGGCTATCCCTGTTCGTCCTATCAGTTCCGCAGGCTAATGCCCGGACTGGCCGATCGCTGGCACACTTTAGCACCGGATTTTCCAGGTTTCGGCTACAGCGCTACGCCCGATATGTCCGCGTTCGGCTATGATTTCGACGCTTATGCCAACTTCTTGGCGGCGTTCGCGGACGCGCTCGGCCTGTCCCGTTATGCGCTCTGGCTGCACGACTACGGCTCCCAAATAGGACTTCGCCACGCCATCGCATATCCGGACCGTGTCGCCGCGCTTATTATCCAGAACGGCGATATCTACGAAGACGTGCTCGGCCCGAAATATGCGGCCATCAAGGCCTATTGGAACGAGAAGACGCCCGAGAAGCATCGCCCGCTGGAAGAAGCGGTAAGCGAGGAGGGCTTCAGGCACGAGTTCGTTGGCGAGGTTGGTGGTGCCGTAACCGAACGCGTGCCGCCGGACCTGTGGAAACTCCATTGGCCCCTGATGGACACGCCGGTCCGTCGGCGGCTCGCGGTCGGCTTGATGGAGAAGCTGGAGGCTAACCTTGACTGGTTCCCGCGCTACCAGGCCTATCTGCGCGAACGGCGACCGCCGGCGCTTATCGTCTGGGGCCCCGAGGATGGCTACATGCCGGCCGGATCGGCCCGTGCCTACAAGCGCGACCTGCCGGAAGCAGAACTCCATCTCATCGACGGCGCCGGCCACTGGTTGCTGGAAACCCATTTCGATGAGGCGCTTGCGTTGGTGCGCAATTTCCTGGCTCGCGTGCGGGGCTGAGGGCCCAGCTCTCTGGAAAGACATGCAAGGAGGAATATCCATGACGACAACACCGACCATCGCGCGCATATGGCGTGGCCGCACCCGGCCGGAAATCGCCGATGCCTACGAGGCCTATTTGAAGGCAGAAGGCATTCCGGTGCTCGAAAGGATCGCCCTCGGTGTCCAGCTTTTCCGCGAGGATCGCGAGGGGGAAAGCTGGTTCACGACCATCTCCTACTGGCCGGATCAGGATTCCATGACGGCTTTCACCAAGGGCGAGCCGACCAAGGTCCATCATTTGGACCGCGATCCGGAGTTCCTGATCGAACTGCCGGAGCGAATCCAGATCCATCGCATCCTGATCGACCGGCAGGGCCTGCGCTGAGCCCCGGTGGCGCGGCGGCTCGCATATTTCGCGCTGGTCTCCCTCATCTGGGGGCTGTCCTGGGCGGCGATCAAGTTCGGGTTGCAGGACCTGCCGCCGCTGTTGCTGGCCGGGGCGCGCTATCTCTTTGCCGCCATTCTCCTGCTGCCGACGCTCCCCAAAGCCCCGGCGGCCTTCATGGAAGGGCGCTGGCCTCGCACGCTCGCGTCGGCACTGCTCGTCAACACCGGCACCTATGGCCTGTTGTTCTGGGGAATGCAGAGCGTCCCATCGGGATTGGCGGGCCTGGTCAACCTCGCGCTCGTGCCGGTCATGCTCTTCGCTCTCGCTGTGCTGACGGGCGAGGAGCGGCCAACATGGCGCCATGCGGTGGCGCTGACGATCGGCTGCGCAGGGCTCGTTGCACTGTTTTGGACACGGCTCGCGGGTGAAGGGGCGGGGAGCGGCATCGGACTGCTCGCCATCATCGTTGCGACCGGCTGTTATTGCGTGGGCAGCATCGTTGCACGACCGCTGCTCGGGCCCGTGATACCGCTTGCCCTGACCATGGTGCAGGCTGCGATCGGCGGCGCTGCGCTTCTGGTCATCTCGGCGGCTACGGAGCCGGTTAACGGAGCGACGCTCCTGCGCTTCGTCCACCTCAACGTCCTGGGCAGCATTCTCTTTCTGTCCTTGCTTGGCACGATCGTCGCCTACACGCTCTATCTCGTCCTGCTGCGCGATTGGGGATCGGTTCGCGCAGGGCTTTACGCTTTCATCTCCCCGATTATCGCACTCGTCGCCGGCGCCTTGCTGTTCGGCGAAACGGTAGGCATACCGGAGGTGATCGGTGCCATCCTGCTTCTGATCGCCGCCGGCGTCGCGCTGCTGCGGACCAGCGGCGAGGGGGCAGGTGAAGCCTCGCGGCGGGAAGCCACCTGACCGCGGCGACGCGCTATCCACACAGGGTCGATGACGCGCGGAGGTGCTGCACCTACGTCGCTGATACTGCTGGGTGTCAGCCGGGGGATCAGCAGGCGCTTCGTTCAATATGGTCCAATTCATGCCGCGACGCTTCAATGTCTTGCCAGGTATCCCTGATCCAGTTCGTGAAGGCGGCCAAGGGCTGCAGCATGGACTTGCCGCGCGTCGTCAGTTCGTATTCAACCCGCGGTGGCACTTCGGGATAATAGTGACGTGCCACGAGACCGTCGCGTTCGAGGCTACGAAGAGTGAGGGTCAGCATCCTTTGCGAAATGTCTGGAATGCCGCGTCGGATCGCGCCGAACCGCATGGGCGCATCGGGCGTCAAGGCGAGCATAGACACTACCAGAATAGTCCATTTGTCGCCGAGACGGGCCAACACGCTGCCAGGTGCGCATGGCGTCAGGACGGGTCCCCGCGGGGTTTCGATAACGGGGCGACCATTGATTTCACGCTGCACGATGAACTCCTTCAATGGTTATCATGATGTAACCGACGATCAAAAATGTGCCGTCTTGCGGAGATTTGCAATTAGTTCCAGTTAATAACCATTAATTACGATGGGTAACTAAAATGGATCTCACAGCAGAATTTCTCGTGTTCGGCGCGACCGGACAGCAAGGTGGGGCTGTCGCGCGCGCATTGATAGCGAAGGGGAGAAAAGTCAGGGCCTTCGTGCGTAATCCTGAAAGCATCAAGTCGAAGGCCTTGGCTGCCGAAGGTATTTCCTTGGCAATTGGCGACCTGTTTGATCCTGCCTCGATCGACAGAGCGATGGGCGGCATCGCCGGCGTCTTCAGTGTCCAGACCAGTTCACCGGCAGGTGAGGTGACCGATGCGCAGGAGGTTTGGCAAGGCAAAGTGATTGCGGACTGTGCACTTCGGCAGGAAGTTCGACATCTCGTCTATTCTTCCAGTGGGGCAGCGGGGAAAGGCCCAACAGGAATGGGTCATTTCGACAGCAAGTCCGAAATTGAGGTCTATGTGCAGAGCCTCCCGATCATGAGTACGGTTACCCGACCGGCAAGCTTCATGGAGATGATGCTTCTGCCCGGCATGGGATTGCCTCAGGGCGAATTCACATTCTTCATGCGACCAGAACAGTCCATGCAAATGATCGCCGTAGACGACCTGGGCCGAATCAACGCTGAAATCCTAATGGCCGGAGAGCGTTTCGCGGGAAAGACCATCGAGATTGCCGGCACGTCTGTGACCGGCAAGGACGTAGAGCGCGCATTCACAAACGCTGCCGGCCGACGGATCGCCTACAGGCGCTTTCCTCAAGAGTTGCTTGCGAAGAACCCTTTCCTCAACCGTCTGGAGGAACTTTTAGATAGTGGTCTGCTCGCCGGGGCCGCGGATATTCCGGCTATCGAGCGGGAGTTTGGTCATCTGACTTCTCTCGTAGAGTGGCTCGAGGGTCATGGAAAGCCGCTCTTTGAAGCCGCCCTCAAGGACGAGAAGGCTGAGGTGGCCCTTCGCTAGGCGAGCGAACGCCTCACCGCGACTGCGGGCACCGCAAATTTCTGGTCATGGCCCGATCGAGGCCGACATCGAGAGGATTTCGATTTGATCGCTTCTCCTACTTTCCTTGGGCTTCCGGAGCAGCTCCCCGATGGGCGCAAACCCGGAATTGTCATCTTTGGCGCGGGGCATGGCAGCACTTATCCTGGCAAGGATAGCAGTGGGCATGCCTTGGCCGCCGAAATCATCCGTGCCGCGAGCCAGGAAGATGCCGCGCTCGTCGAGCACTGGGACTTCGATCTCGGCGGACCGCTGTTCGACCGCAAGCCGGTCTGCTGTATCGACGCCGGCGACGTACCTACCACCATGCATGACAATGCCGGCAATCGGGCCAGCATCGAGGCGAAGACGTCCGACGTCCTGGCATTGCCGGCTGTACCGGTCCTGCTCGGCGGCGACTGTTCGGTGACAATTCCCTTCCTCGCCGGCTTTGCTGGTCACGGGCCGGTCTGGATCCTGCAGATCGACGCTCATATCGACTGGCGCGACGAGGTGCATGGCGAGCGTCACGGCTATTCGAGCCCGATGCGCCGGGCGAGCGAGATGCCGCATGTCGCCGGCATCGTTCAAGTCGGTCTCCGCAGCGTCGGCAGCGCGCGTCTCGCCGACGTCGAAGCGGCGCTGCAGTATGGCAGCCGCTTCGTGACCGCCCGGGAGATCCATGCCCACGGTATCGAGGTGGCGCTTGGCCATATTCCGGAGGGAGCACGGGTCGTCGTCACGCTCGACTGTGACAGCCTGGATCCCAGTGTCATGCCCGGCGTGGCGGCGCGCACGCCCGGCGGTTTAAGCTTTACGCAGGTGATCGACCTGATCGCGAGGCTTGGCAAGCGGGCCAGGATCGCGGGACTGGATCTTGTCGAATTCCATCCTCCCGCCGACATTGACGGCCTGTCGGCCCTGACAGCCGCGCGCATTCTCGTCAATGCGATCGGCACCATTGTCCGACAGGTCTGAGCGGGCAAGGGCCGGCTTCGACAAGGAACGGCGCATAACACCGCGATAATCGAGAACAAGCGGCTTTGCGGGCGGCAATCGCCCGGCGAGAGCAGGGGCGCATCGTTCGATTAGAAACGCGACACTGCCGGCAAAGGGCAGGAGATAAATAGCAAGCGCCAAGTAGATGCATATCTGCTAATATTAACCGTCTCGCACCTTCGTGCGTGACCAACATAGGGAGGACGCAATGAAAACCATGAATCGCCGGTCTGCAATTGCCCTCGGTGTGACGGCCGCAGCGATAACGCCTCTGTTCACTCTGGCGGCATCTGCGAAGAAATACGGCCCGAAAGAGGGCAAGGAGATTGCGCCCGGTGTCAGGGTGGTTGAGGTCGGCACCGGCCATGCCGACATTCCCGCCTACAAGAGCATCGCCATCGTCGACGTGGTGTTTCAGCCGGGCGCCCACGCGCCCCAGATGGTGATGGACAACGACATGGTCTGCACGGTTACGTCCGGCGCCTTCACGATCAAGAAAGCCGACAAGGAGTTCAAGCTCAAGACGGGTGACATGTACACCTGTGCCAAGGGCAAGACCGATGAGGCGACGAATACAAGCAAGGAGGTCGGCGTGCATCGCATCGCCGTCCTTATACCTGCCTAGCAGACCTGATACCTGCATAACAGATAGGCTTCCGGCCGGACGGTTGAGTCCGGCCGAGGCTTTGCCGTCGCCGCCCAGGGAAGGTCGCATAAGATAGATTATGCACGAAAGCGGCGAAGAAATACCGAACCTTTTATAGTATTTCCGGATTAAACGAACGTTAAACCCGGAAACCGAACATCGCACTGATTTGCGATGGATTGTCAACAGGGCCAAAAGCCTATTGACGGTTTTTTTCGAGCGCATCCGCAATTCTACGAAGGGACGTAGAGATGTTGGAAATCCAACCCATCACCATGACCACGGCCACGAGCGGCACGAGTATGGAGAGGAGGGCGAGAATGCTTCCTGTTCCGCCGCTCATCACGAGCACCACGGAACGAATTTACGCGGACCCCCAGATTTACCCTTTGCAGTATTTGAGCGTGGACGCTCTTTGCAGGTTGCCAGATTTGCGCGCACAGAGTGACGGTCAGGGACCGGCTTAGAGGCAGCTGCTAGGGGGCTTGCAGCCCCCTGTACCCCCGCAAGGGCAAGAGGGTGAGGGGAGTTTTTTATCTCAGTTTTTTTCGCTCTTCTGACGGATGATCCGGGCCGCGGGGCCA
The DNA here is from genome assembly GCF_040322415.1 of Mesorhizobium sp. M0152. Classification (NCBI taxonomy): domain Bacteria; kingdom Pseudomonadati; phylum Pseudomonadota; class Alphaproteobacteria; order Hyphomicrobiales; family Phyllobacteriaceae; genus Mesorhizobium; species Mesorhizobium sp. M0152. The sequence goes on along the minus strand of NZ_JAMYTH010000001.1, from coordinate 329,265 downwards.
ATGTAGAGATTATGAGCCGCGAGCGGTTGCGCTTGCCGCTTTCAGACGGCGCTAAGAGCCCAGCCGCTATGCGGCTGTCGTGCGTTGCACGCAACCTATCCAAGCGCGCGCCACGCTCAGGGAGCGGAGAGTACTGCATGGCAGGCATGCTAAGCGGCTTTGGATGGAAGAAGGGCGAGGGGACGCCGCGCTCTAATTTTGAGCGCGCGCCGAACGCTACCCGCCGCGAGAGCGTCGGAGATAATTCGCGTCGGGCATAGTCCCTCCGTGGCGGATCGCTTCGCTTTTCCCGCCGTTCCTTCTTTTTCCGATTTTCGTATCCCATGTCGCATCCCCGTCCGAGTTTGAAGAAAACCATAACCGTCCGGTTATGGTGTCCGAGTAGTAGCAATTGTGGGACTCGCTGAATAGTGGCACGGAACCACCTGGGGGCGGTCCTAGCGGCTTGAGGCCGCGAGCGCCACGAGGCTGCAGCACTTCCGGAGGCATGACCGTGTTGCGGTCAATCCACCAGTCAATGAGATCGGAGTGAGGCCAGCGGTCGTTGCCGTGGACCTCTTTCCAAGCATCTACGAAGGCTTGTAGGAATATCTGACCGGCAGAGCTTTGTTTCGAAAGATAGAACTTTTCGGGCAGGCCGGTTTTAGAATTCAGCACATCAGGGAACCAATAGAAATTGTCCCGAGGGGAGACCCCTTGCTGTGCGTAATCCATCGCGAGTTTGCGGAAGTAGGGAACACCGATAGCCGGGTTCTTTGACAGGACGAATTTCGCCTGCTTCGCCTCATCAGACCCAAGGTCTTTGTAGAGGTATTTGACGCAATAGCGGATGGATGCATTGGAGGCGATCTCCCATTGGGAGAAGCCATGAGGCCAATGCTTTTCATCAATGCGAGCATTCAGGAAAATTTCCGGAGGCTCAGATTGATAAAATAAGATCAGATGCCAGTGAGCGCGGCCTTTCTTCGAGCCGTACTCACCTACTGCGAAATAACGAAATTTGTGTCCGCTTTTGCGGAGACGTTTTAGGTATTTCTGCACATCTGAATAAGTCAGCACTTCCGACGAGGGAGTGAGCCCACCCCCATAGGTCAATGTAACAAACCGGTTTGCTACGGAAGTACGACTTTCAGCAATGCACCGGCCAACCCAATCTTGGGCACGGACCGAGAAGCATTGCATACATTTACGACACCCAACGGCTGAACCGTCCGGCAGAGTGCGGGGACTACTGCACATAGGGACGATCCCCGTTGAGAGTGTCAGTAATTGCACTATACGACGAGAAGCGGGTGCGGGTGCGGCGCGCGCGATAAATCGCGCGACACCGCAAATCAAGAGGCTTGCTTTCAGAAATCGACATTTCTTTTTTCTCCCAAGTATAGGCGCAGAGACGCCGACCGGATCATTGCTGATCCAGCCGGAGTTATTGAGTTACGCTAGACGCTTACTAGAGAAGGGTACGCCACCGGCGCATTTCCCAATGCGCGGGATCGTAGATGGTTTCCCAGTCGCCGCCCCAGTCGATACGCAACTGGTTACGAGCGGCGACGTCCTTCCCGATATGGCCGATGACGGCCCATTCGCGGCGGGTCAGGTCCCACGCGCGGCGGGAATGGACGATATCAACAGCCATGCCGAAGTTATGCGGGCTTTCGCCCGCCTGTGCACGGCTGTTTCCTGCCGCGTACGCGGCATCCTGAGCGGAGCTAGACCTTATGAAGGCGAAGGCGAACATAGGGACGCCAAGCGCGCGTAGCTGGCGCTGGAACGCGTCATGGAACTTGACAATTTCCGGCCTGGAGCCTTCGCGCGAGGCGCGGAGTTGCTGACTGGCGTATTTCTCGCCCATCATAAAAGCGCGATCGCGCAGGCCGAGTAGAACAGTCTCGTTTTCGGGCGAAGCCTCACGAGGAGGCAGGAGCGGGGCAGCGCCCGCGAGAGCCTTGAGAGGCATGGGAGGTTCCCTTCCACGTTGGAGATAGAGACGGATTGAGACGGCAGCGGCCCGAGCGCGAACGCCCGAGCCGCCAGTTTCACCAGTTGCCGACATCCGGCTTATTCGCCGTCGAGGCCAGTCGGTTCATCACCCGACCCGCCTGCGGGGTCGGCAGGAAGTACGGGTTTTCCTTTCCCGGCCCCATCCGGCCCCGAGGCCTTGCCGGTTTTGGCTTGAGGGTCGCTTGGTAGTTTTTCACGTTTCTGAGCCGCTGGCTCATGAACTCCGTCGCCATCGTCTTCCCTTCCAGTTGGCAGCGCCGACAGCCGGCGCGCGATTTCCTCATCCATGGCCGCCATGCGGGCATTCATGTTTTGGTTCATGAGGAATTCCATATATTCGACCTCAGGATTACGCTGCCTGCGGTGCGCGACCTTGAGGAAGCTTTCGCCCGGATGCGCGGCTTCGAGATCGAAGCGCTCATATTCCGGCGTCGAGAACGCCAGATGCTCGCCCGCATCGATATCCGGGATGAGAGCGAATTCGCTGCGATCCACGGAGAGCTCGATTGTGGACATACCGGCAGGCGTCATGCAGAGAAATTCTTGCTTGACTTCGCCATCGGCCGTCACGCGGTCGATTGCCCAAAAGGTGGGAGCCGAAGCGCGGACATCAACACGGACGAACCGCGCCTTGTGACCGCCGAAGCCGATCTTGTCGCCAGCAGCGACAAAGGTCCAACGCCCGACATCACCGACGCGGACGATATTTTGAGTAGCAGACATGCTTTTTTTCCTTCGAATTGAGGTGAGGGCAGGTGAGGGGGCATCAGCGCCCCCCTGCCCCGTTAAGACTGGACGATGCGGGTTTGATCGACCTTGGCGAGAACCTTGGCGTAATCGTCAACGGACTCGACCAGCGGCGGGCCGAACACGGTATTTCCCTCGATCAGGAAATCGCCCTGGCTGGTGCATTCGAACGGGTCCTGATTGGTGACCACGAACACGGAGGTGTTCATATTCGTGCACAGGTAGAAGTCGGGGCCGAGGACCGGATCAGCGGTTTCCACCGCCCAGAGGCGCTGACGATCTTCATCGAACGCGCCGCCCGGAGTGGGCTTCCAGAACTTACCGCCGATGCGCGGCTGCATCACATTCCAGCGATAGTTGAGCGGGGCATAGCCGAAGGTACCTGCGGGCACAGTGTGAGCCGTATCGACATAGCGATTAGGCACCGCCTCGACCTTCTCAGGGTCGAGCGTATCGCGCAGGTAGTGAGGGAAAGCGCCGCCCGTATTGCCGTTCACGCCAGCCACGACCGGATAGTGGTACATCGGATCGGCCTGCCGTTCGAACATCTGTTCTGGCGTGATTTCGGCGACCACCATAATGATGCCGCCGACCGGAACGCGCGGAGTCTGGATTGCCATGTCAACCATCGTCGCGCCGTTGACGACGCTTTCGGTCAGATTTGCAGCGTCCGACGCATAGCGCTTGGACATGCCGAAAATAGTTGTCTGCTCACCGAGCAGCATGGGTTGACGCAACGCCTGCTCTGGAATGGTCAGACCATCCATAAGCATGTTGATCAGGTAGTTGTCGTCCAGCTCGTTGAACTGGGTGCGCAGCTTGGCAAATGCCTGCGTCTGCTTTGCCATTTCGATGTTAGCGAGCGACACGGTAATGCCGTTTGCCGCCAGTTCCGCGAAGATTTGCGGAACGAACGTTGCAGCCGTCGTGCCGGTACCCTTGACGTGCAGCGCGCTGGTCGCATGGGTCGCCACCGACGGGTTATAAGACGCGGCACCGCCGCCCGTCTCCTTTACCGCAACCGCCGAACCGTAAGGCACCACGCCCGACGAGGCGGCGAAGCCGAAGCCCTTCACGGGCAGTTGCGTGTTGACGACGTTCAACGCCACGTTGCCATCGAGCAAAGCTTGGTCGAAGTCGGGCACGATGTGCTTGAACTGCTCGTGCCGCCAGAAGGCCGGAGCAAGAGACTTGTCGGTCAGAGCGCGGATATTCAGATCTGGCGAGCGGTTTTTCGCCCGGAAATTCCAGATTTCGTTATACGCCTCATGATAGGCGGTCGTGACCACGTCGCCGGTCTTGGCATGAAGGCCGAGGTAGACCTTGATATCGTCGGCGGTCACCGAGTTGTGCGTTTCGCGCTGGACGAACGGCTGGACGGGTCCGCCAGCGTATTGTTCCGTTCCGTCATAAGCGCGATTTACCGCGTCGACTCCGTCGAAGCGTGTAAACGCAGACCAAGGGACGAGGTACGCTTTCACCGAGACATAGACGGCATTCATGAGAATTTCCGCCGTTTCCATCATCTCGAAGGTGAAGCGGAGCCGCCCCGACTTGATGGCATCTTCACGAAGAAGCGGCACGGCAGCGATGGGAACCATCTTGCCAGCGGGGAGGGAGGTTATACCCCGCGCAGTGTGAACACGGTTCGACCGGTTCACCATGATCGGGGTTGTGAGCATCCGGTTCATACGGAGCATATCCCCCGACTGCGGAGCGATTTCAGCGGAGCTTGGGCGAGTAGCCATTTAATCGACCTTTCAGAGAGCGCGTAGTGCGCGTTGCTTTTTTGGAGATTGCCCGGAGCGTCCGAGCGACGGCCTGGCGCCGCCGTGCACAGGCGGCGCACGGCATCAGTTCAGACCCCAAGGGTTGATCATCGGGGGGAGGGTGAACATATTCCCCCCCGGCTGATTGCCGGACCCCGGAGGAGCGAACCATGGGTTCGCATCGGTGCGAGGCCCCTTGAAGAAGCCCCGCACGGCCTTGCGACCATCCGCGAACACGGTATCGGAACCCGGCCACATGCGCCGGATATTGGCGTCTAGGTCGGCACCGATATTGAGTACGCCGCCAGCCCATCCGCCGAAGTCCGAATAGCGGGCTTCCCATGCATCAGCATCGGCGAACGTGTCGTCGATGACGCCCCGATTAACCATCGGGTTAGTTGCCTGCACCTTGCCGGGGGCGAGGGTCAGGCCAGCCGTTCCCGAATTGCGAAGCACCGGGCCGGAAGGCGTGGACGCCGTCCGGTTGTAAGAGCCGGATTGAGCGTTGAGGTTATTTATTTGAGCCTCAACATACCGGCTTTCTTGATCACGCTTCGCATCCGCGAACGGATCAAAATTTTGTAGGAAATTCCCGGCAGTAGACAGAGCGGCTGACAAGCCGCCTGAGCCGGGGGAGGTGGTAGAAGTGAACCCGGCAGAGCCACCGTTGCGGATGGCAGTTAGCGGGTTGAAGCCCGCAGCCTCGCTGTCGCGAACCATGCGGGCGTAATCGACGTGTGAGGTGGTTTCTTCCTTTTTACCACCGAGCAGGCTTCCGAGGATGGAAGCGCCTGCGCCCAAAAGCGCCCCGATGAATTAGGCTCCCTCCTTAACGTCGGGGGTCAGCCATCGGGTGCAGAGATCGACCGCCACCAGAACAACGGCGGTTAAGCCGTTGATAAGCTGGTCGGTTAGATCACCGTCCATTCCTTTGGCGAGCAGATAAGCGGCGAGGGCCGTCCCAATCCGGGTCACCAAAGGGGTAAGGACATGACGAAGAAGGATAGCCTTCACTTTCGTTTTCCTTTCCTTTGCCGGTTCGGTTCACCTTCGCTTTTAGTAGAGTCGCATAAGATAGATTATGGAACTGTCGCGTTGGGCTAAGACTGGAAATTGCCGATGTAATTTCATCGGACCGCGTGTTGCTTTGGTCCGTCTGGCAACGCTAGGCTGCCGGCATGACGAGGTCAAATCGAGCGATTGAGTTTGCGATCGAGGTGTTCGTGCACGGACACAGCGCTGGAAAGAGCCGTACCTTTCCTTACGAGGCAAGTCGCGTTGGGCCCTTGTGGTTGATGCGCGATGCTCCGCGTAAGAATCCTCGCGATTACCGCAAGGAGGAATGGATTGCGTATGACGTCGCCGCCGAGGACGTCGATGCGATTGCGCGGCAGCACACGCGCGGAAGCTTCCATGTGGGCGCCACGATCGCGACAGCGGAGCCACACGAAGCCACGAAAAGCGCGTACAAGGCTCTCGGCTATCGACTGCTCGGCACGGAAGGCTTCTTCGTGCGGCGGATGGACCAGATCCCAAGGACGCCGCCGGCTGCCGCTTCGATCGAACGCGTGCGCACAGCCGAGTTGGCGGCCCAATTGGGAAAGATCACGCGCACCCGGCCGATCTCGGGCAATTTGTTCGGCGATGACGCTCCGTTCCGTCAATATGTAGCAATCGATGGAGCGGACATCGTCGGGCGCGTGCGCAGCGTGGACGCTGTCGGAGCTACGTGGTGCGCGGACATGTATGTCGCCCCCTCGCATCGACGCCGTGGCATCGGCCGGGCGTTGCTCCTAGGAATGTTGCGAGACGATCAGGCTCATGGTTCGAAGTGTTCGGTGTTGACCGCCACCCACACAGGGGCGCTTCTGTACCCTCGTGTTGGCTATGAACGGATTGGGACGCTGTTCATGTTCGGGCCAAGATGAAGGCTTCTTTCTATCATCCAGATCCATAAGGGATTTCGATCGGCATGCCGTCATATGCCGGCTCGACGTTGGCTGGCGTCTCAGCCATCACCGTGGCGTAGTCTAGCGGCACATGCATATGCGTCAGCACCGCTCGTTTTGGCGTCAGGCGCTCGATCCAGCCAAGCGCTTCGCCAAGCGACAGGTGGCTCGGATGCGTCTTGTATTGCAGCGCATCGATGATCAGAACGTCGAGGTCGCGCAGCCGCTCGGCGGTCGCCGGCGGGAAGTCGCTGATATCAGGGCAATAGGCGAGCGTTCCGACGCGGAAGCCGAGCGATATGATATCGCCATGGACCTGCGGCAACGGCTCGAGGGTGAGGGCACCCCCCTCTCCTTCGATGACCACCGGTCTGGCGTGGTCGATGAGATGCGCCTTGACGATCGGCGGATAGGAACTGCCCGTCGGCGTCTCGAAGCAGTAGCCGAACGCCTGGCGCAGCCGCAGCATGGTCGGCTCGTCGGCGTGGATATCGATCCTTTGACGCTGATCGAGAACGAAACCGCGCAGATCATCGATGCCGTGGATATGATCGGCGTGCGGATGCGTGTAGACGACCGCGTCGAGGCGCCTCACGGAGGCCATCAGCATCTGCTGGCGGAAGTCGGGTCCGGTGTCTATGACGACCGTGGTGCGGGCACCGCTGGCGGCAATCCGCTCGACCAGGGCCGCGGTGCGCATGCGCCGGTTCTTCGGCTCGTCCGGGTCGCAATTGCCCCAGTCGCCGGTGATGCGCGGCGTACCTGGCGACGAGCCGCAGCCGAGAATGGTGAGGCGCAGCCGGTCGGTCATCGTTCAGGCGCTTTGCTTGGCAGGCATCTTGCCGAACAGCCGGAAGAAATTGTCCGTCGTCAGATCAGCGATTTCAGCCTCGCTGACGCCGATCGTCTCCGCCAGCACCTTGGCGGTATGCGCGACATAAGCCGGTTCGTTGCGCTTGCCGCGAAACGGTATCGGCGCCAGATAGGGCGCGTCGGTTTCGACCAGCAACCGGTCATGCGGCAGATCTGCGGCGATGGCGCGCAGTTCAGCCGAGTTCTTGAAGGTCAGGATGCCCGAGAACGAGACGTAGCCGCCCAACGCGACACCGATTTCGGCCAGCCGGCGCCCCGAGGAGAAGCAATGCAGGATGAAGGGGAAGGCGCCCTTCCCTGTTTCATCCTTCAGAATGGCGGCCATATCGTCATCGGCATCGCGCGAATGGATGACCAGCGGCAGCCCTGTTTCGCGCGCCGCGGCGATGTGATTGCGAAAACCCTGCGCCTGCGCATCGCGCGGCGCCTTGTCGTAGAAATAATCAAGCCCGGCCTCGCCGATCGCCACCACTTTGGGGTGGCTCGAAAGGCGGATCAGCTCAGCCGCCGTCACGTCCAGTTCTTCCGCGGCATTGTGCGGATGGGTACCGACCGAGCAGTAAACGTTGTCGAAGGTCTCTGCAATTTCAAGGATTTGCTGAAAGCGCTTCACGCGTGTCGAGATCGTCACCATGCGGCCGATTCCGGCCGCCAGGGCGCGGGCGACAATGGCCGCCCGCTCTTCGGCGAAATCTGGAAAATCCAGATGGCAGTGGCTGTCGACGAGCATCAGGCGCTCGCGTCCGTCTGTTCGACATAGCGAGGAAACACGCCCTCGGGCACCGGCAACGCAGTGCCTGGCACCAAGGCATGATCGGCGTGGACATGCGCGAAATCGCGCTTGTCCGGCGCCACCGCCAGCAGGTCGAGCAGCTTTATGGCCGATCCCGGGATAAAGGGCCGGCACAGAACCGCCACGCGCCGCACCACCTCGGCGGTGGTCCACAGCACCGTTTCCATGCGTGCCGGATTGGTCTTCTTCAGCGCCCACGGCTCCTGCCCGGCGAAGTAACGGTCGGCTTCCGCCACCACGTCGAAGATCCCCGCCAGTGCCAGATGGATGGCTTGCCCGGCCATCGCCTTGCGTGCCGTGGCAAGAGCCGCGGCCGCCTGGTCGAGGATCGCCTTGTCGGCTTCCGTCAGGTCGCCGCGCGCGGGCACCACGCCGCCGCAGTTCTTGGCGATCATCGACAGAGAACGCTGCGCCAGATTGCCGAGGCCGTTGGCAAGATCGGCGTTGGTGCGGTTGACGATCGCTTCATGACTGTAGCTGCCGTCCTGGCCGAACGGCACCTCGCGCAGGAAGAAATAGCGCACCTGGTCGAGACCGTAGTGCTCGACCATCGCGAACGGATCCACGACGTTGCCCACCGATTTCGACATTTTCTCGCCGCGGTTGAACAGGAAGCCATGCGCGAAAACGCGCTTTGGCAACTCGATGCCCGCCGACATCAGGAAGGCGGGCCAATAGACCGCGTGGAAGCGCACGATATCCTTGCCGATGATGTGCGTGGCTGGCCAATAGCGCCATTTCTCGGCCGCTGTGTCGGGATAGCCGGCGCCTGTGAGATAATTGGTCAAGGCGTCGACCCAGACATACATCACATGCTTGTCGTCGCCTGGCACTGGCACGCCCCATTTGAAGGTCGTGCGGGAGACCGACAGATCCTTCAGGCCGGACTTGACGAAACTCATCACCTCGTTGCGGCGTTCGGCCGGTCCCACGAAGTCGGGCTGGCTTTCGTAAAGCGCCAGCAATTTATCCTGGTAGGCGGAAAGCCGGAAGAAGTAGCTTTCTTCCTCGTTCCATTCGACGGGCGAGCCAAGTGGTTCGCGACGCACGCCGTCCTCGCCGACCACGGTCTCACCTTCATCGAAATAGGCTTCCTGGCGGACCGAGTACCAGCCGCTATAGCGATCGAGATAGATGTCGCCATTGGTGGCCATCGCTTTCCAGATCGCCTGGCAGGATTCATGGTGGCGTGGTTCCGTCGTGCGAATGTACTCATCATTCGAGCCGCCCAACGCCTCGGTCATCGCACGGAAAATCGCCGAATTGCGGTCGGCGAGCGCCTTTGGCGTGATGCCTTCCTTTTCAGCCGTTTGCTGCATCTTGAGGCCATGCTCGTCGGTGCCGGTCAGGAAGAACACGTCCTTGCCGTCCAGGCGCTGGAAGCGAGCCAGCGCGTCGGTTGCTATGACCGTATAGGCATGACCGATATGCGGCTTGCCGTTCGGATAGAAGATCGGGGTGGTGATGTAGAATTTGTCGCGTGACATGAATGAACCGTCATGAATGTCTGAATGGAAGGCGTGGCGGTGGATATCGTATCGGGGCGGCGATTGCCATCCCGATGCCATGCATGCCACCCAAAAGTGGCCCCGGGTTTGGGGCAACGGCATGCAAAAAGAAACCGTCACATTCGCATTGCAGAATTCAGGCGGTCGATCATGATCAGGGCGTGCTGCTTCTTGTCGAGATTGTAGGTCTCGGTTTCAGATATAGCGTCCAATGCCTCATGCCAAGTGTCCGACAGTGTTTTGGCTCGGGCGAGATCGCCCGCCAGCGCAGCCTGGCTTGCCGCGTCCGACAAAAGATCCAAAGCGCGACGGTTGAAGATATCGAACTGGATCGCCTGGTCGCGGCCGGCGACGGCCTCGGCAAGGCGGTAGGCTCCACCGATATCGCTCTTGCCGGCCGCGACCAGCGCGTCGAGGGTCGTGGCGATCTCCAGCCCGCCATATTGTGTCAAAAGGATCGCGTTGCGTGCGCTGCCCCCTGCCCGCTCGACCAGCGCCGCCCGTGCGGCCGGCTCGTCCGGCGGCGGCGGTTCGGCTTTTTCCAGCACTGCCAGCAGGTCGTCGGCGCCGAGCGGCGACAGGCGCACCACCTGGCAGCGCGAGCGGATCGTCGGCAACAGGCTGCCCGGCGCATGAACGATGAGAATGAACAGGGTTTTCGACGGCGGTTCTTCGAGATTCTTCAGCAAGGCATTGGCGGCATTGGCGTTCATGTCGTCGGCCGGATCGACGATGACCACCCGGTAGCTGCCGTCATGCGAGGTCAGTGACAGGAACCGGCTGACCTTGCGGATCTCGTCGACGGTGACGACGGTCTTGAAGCTCTTGGTCTTGTCGTTCATCGGACGGGTCAGATGCAGCACGCCGGGATGCGCCCCGGTGGCGATCTGGCGAAACAGCGACGAGGCCGGATCGGGAACGGCAAGGCTTTCCGGGGCCTGCTCGAAGGCTGGGTATTTGAGCAGATGATGCGCAACGTGAAAGGCAAGCGTCGCCTTGCCGATGCCGACCGGCCCGGCGAAAATCAGCGCATGCGGCAGTTTTCCCGATCGATAGGCGGCGGCGAGCATACTGGCCGCCTGCCCGTGTCCGATCAGCCGAGGCGTCTCCGAAGGTTCGGGCACGCCGTCTAGCGTGTCATGCTGTTCCGGCGCGATGCGTTCGAAGATCATACGGGCGCAACCTGCCTGCCGCGCGCGGGCGCCCTTGCCTCCAATGCCGCGAACACGGCAGCCGTGACGGCGTCCTCCACCGTGTCGGGATCGGCCGATGCGTCGACGACGATGCAGCGTTCCGGTTCGGCCGCTGCGATCGCCAGGAAGGCCTCGCGGCGGGCCCGATGGATATCGAGCGTCTCCTTCTCGAATCGATCGGCCACGTCGCCACTACCGCGCCGCAGCGTCGCTCGCCTGAGCCCCTCGGCCGGATCGATGTCGAATATCAACGTCATGTCGGGCATCATGCCATTGATGGCGACCTGTTCCAGGGTTTCCATGAATGCGGGGTCGATACCGCCGGTAACGCCTTGGTAGACGCGTGAGGAATCGATGAAACGATCGCACAGCACGATCGAGCCGCGCTCGACTGCCGGTCGTATGACTTGTTCGACATGATCGGAACGCGCGGCGGCGAAGAGCAGCGCCTCCATCTTCGGCCCGAATGGTTCGGCGGCACCCGAAAGCAGCACATGCCTGACCGCTTCTGCACCCGGTGAGCCGCCCGGCTCACGGGTAAGGAGGACATCGTATTTCTTGGCGCGCATCTTTCTTGCCAACCGCTCGATCTGCGTCGACTTGCCTGCTCCTTCGCCGCCTTCGAAGGTGATGAAAAATCCGCGCGCCAATCGAAAAGGCCTTTGTCCGTGCTTAAGTGGATGTTGCGCTCTAGATAGTCCGCGCCCGGCAAAAAATCCATGCCGTCGGCCGCTATCGCAGCCAGCCGATCGCCAGTTCCTTGACGGCGTCGAGAGAGCGTTGCGGCAGCGTGCCGACGCCGATCGATTCGGCGGCGAAAAGCGGCGTCTCCTGGCTCAGCGTATCGCCGATCCAGACCCGCAGCACGCCCACTGGCTGACCCGCCTCCACGGGTGCGGCAACCGGGCCGTTATAGACGATTTTTGCCGTCAGCTTGTCGCGGTTGGTGATGGGCAGGAAGATGTCGATCGGCCCATTTGCCTTCAGCGCCACGCCGGATTTCGCGCCGCCGAAAACCTGGGCCTCGCCGACCACTTCGTCCTTGGCGAAGATTTCGGTCTTCTCAAAGGAACGAGCGCCCCAGTCGAGTAGCTTGCGCGCCTCCTCGGCGCGCTCCTTGTCGTTGGCCAGCCCGCTCATCGCCGCGATCACCCGCGTGCCATTATGGCTGACCGAACCGACGATGCCGAACCCGGACGCCTCGCTCGCGCCGACCGCAAGGCCATCGGCGCCGATGTCCATTGTCAGCAGCGGATTGCGGTTCCTCTGCGAAATCTTGTTCCAGGTAAAATCCTTCAGGCCGTAGTAGCGGTAGAAATCCGGGTAATCGCGCCACAGATGCAAGGCGAGCTGTGCCAGTTCGCGCACGGTCGTCTGCTGGCCGTCGGCCGGCAGGCCGGTCGAATTGACGAAAGTCGATGTCTTGAGGCCGATCTGGCGGGCGCGTTCGGTCATTTGCGCGGCAAAATTGTCCTCGGACCCGGCCATGCCCTCGGCGATGACGATGCAGCCGTCATTGGCCGCCTGCACGGTCACCCCCTGGATCAGATCTTCGAGCCGGATCGACGATTTGAGCTTTGCGAACATCGTCGATGTTCCCGAAGGAGCACCGCCTTTGCGCCATGCATTTTCGCTCACCACGAAGGTATCGTCGAGCTTCAGGCGTCCGGACTTGATGGCGTTGAAAACCACCTCCATCGTCATCAGCTTGGCCATCGAAGCCGGCGGGATCGGCTTGTCGGCATCCTTGGAAAACAGCACAGTCCCGGTCTCGGCATCGATCATGAAGACCTGGGCCGCCTTGGTCTCGAAAAGCTGCGCGCGAGCCGGAGCCAATGAAAGCAGAAAGCCGAGCAGAAGAACCCCGGCGATAGGCGGAAGCAAGCGAAACTGCATGAAATTCGACCCGTTGGCCGGTTCCTCCGGCAAGCCCGCCGAACTATCAGGCTTTTTCAGCGGCGGATCAACTGTCCGGCGGAAAACCGGGCTGATGTTCAGTCGCGCACGGCCAGCGCATCGGGTGCGCCATGCGACCATGCCGCCTTCAGCAACTCGTCCAGGCTGCCGTGGCCATCCGGATAGAGATTGACCGCATACCAGTCGTTGCCGTCGAGATCGGAGCGCTGGATCTCGGTTCTGCCGAAAGGCTCGAGTGCGGCGGCAATGCGTTCGGCTTCGACGGCATCCTCGAAAGTGCCGGCGGCGACATAATCGGCGCTGGGCGACAACGCTTGCGGGCTGGAATTCTTCCAGGAGCGCAGGATGTCCGCGGGCGACATGCCGCTGTCGTCCAGCGCGGCGAAGACATCCGCGCGCCGCACGCGTTCATCCGCATAGGAGAGCGAGGCCGTCGCAAAGGGCGACTGCGGTGGGTTGATCTGCGGCCGTTCCGGCACCACCGGTCCGAAATCGGGCAGCACCACGTCGCCGAAGGCCGGCGACTGCGCCGACAGGGCCGGTTGCGCCGCGAATGCCTGTCCGGAATTCGTCAGCTGGCCCGGGAAAGCCGCGGCCGCCGCGCTTGCCGGCAGGCTCGGCGACGGTCCGTTCATGGCGACCATGACGCCGCTCGGCAGGCCGTCCGACGGATCGGGGCGCCTGTCGCCTGGATGGTAGGAGGCCACAAGATACTGGTCGTCATCGCCGTCGAGCGGCGCGCGCCCGACATATTCCACCTTCACCTCGGCGGTGCCGATATTGGCGTAGTCAAGCATCTCGGCCGCCCGCTGCGAAACGTCGATGATACGGCCCTCGTGATACGGGCCGCGATCGTTGACGCGTACGATGACCGAACTGCCGGTCTTCATATTGGTAACGCGGGCATAGCTCGGCAACGGCATGGTCGGATGCGCCGCCGTCAGATGCGTCATGTCGTAGACTTCGCCATTGGCAGTCAGCCGGCCGTGGAAGGCGTCGCCATACCAGGACGCCAGGCCAACCCTGGCGTAGTGCCTGTCTTCCTTGGGATAATACCACTTGCCGCGGACCTGGTAGGGCTTGCCGAGCTGGTCGCGACCGCCGCCACGCTGCAGGCGTCCGTTCCGGAAGGCCACGCGCGGGCTTGCCTTCACCCCATATTCGGATTCAGCGAAATATTCCTTGGAGCGAGGCTTGGGGTTCACCATCGCCTTCGACCCGGGCTGCGATGCGCAGGCCGCCAAAAGGGCAGCCGACACGGCAAACAATGCGGCCGTCGAAGCGCGACGAAGACGCGGGCGCGGCGTAGCCTGCATTACTCGATTGCCCCCTAAAGTCTCAACAAGGACGTCGCCGTCATTTCACCGGAAAGGCCAAAGCACTCACGCGACAGGTCACCAACGACGCCTTGAACCCCGATCCCTTGTGCGCAGGAATTGCTTATCACGATATTAATCGATTGTGGCCGGAACCAGGCAAGATTGTGACGGCGCCCTCCGCGGCATCCAGCCGGGGCGACTATGATCCCGGAGAAGCGGTCGTGCGCGTTGCTGGGCGGCTACTTCGGTCCGGCGGTTGCGATCGCAAAAGTCGCTGAACCGACGACCAAGAACCTGGTCGGCGGCTCACCTCAAATGCCGAGGACGACTTGACTTCCAGTATTGGCCAGAGGATGAATTCTGACGTAGAAACCCGGGGGCGGGAAGATTTGGAAAATTCAAGATTTTTCTTCGCACATTGTGCGGAGTACTTCCGATGTGCCTGTCCGATGGCGCATGGGGAAGATCAATGAGGTGCCTGGTCATCAATCTGGATCGGTCACCGGCTCGGCTTGCCCACATGACCGCCGAATTTTCCCGTATCGGCGTTACGTTCGATCGGGTCGCGGCTGTTGACGGGCTCAGCAGCCCGGAGATCACGAACATGTCTCCGAACCTGTCACTGTCCGAAATTGCTTGTTTCCTGAGCCACAAGGCTTGCTGGCAAATCATAGCAAAAGGCGACGACGCCTACTGCGCGATCTTTGAGGACGACGCAGTCTTGACCGAGACAGCCGGCCGGTTGCTTGCCAGCGAAGGCTGGATTCCGAACGGTGCGGACATCATCAAAATGGAGACGGTTTTCAGAAAAGCCGTGATCGCCATGAAGCAGGTTTTCGTGGGCCATGGTTACGTCTTGCACAGATTGCACGGGCTTCATTCGGGCTCGGCAGGGTACATTGTTTCAAGACAAGCAGCGCGCGATCTGGTGGAAGCAACGCAGAACAACGAGCTTCCAATCGATGACGTCATATTCAATCAAGCCTTGGCTACCTCCTCGAGCAAGGTGATCTACCAACTCTCGCCCGCATTGTGCACGCAGGCATCGTACCTCCGCGACAAGGCAGCAGAATTTCCAAGTGAGATAGAGCAAACCCGAGCCGCACTGCAGCAGAAGCGCAAGCTGGTGAATCCAAGGGGCAAGGCTCCATTGGCCAAATTCGCCATCGAAGCAAAGCGGGTATGGCGACAGATTTTCGACATTTGCCGGTTGAGACGGGAGAAAACCATCCCGTTCGACTATCGCGGAAAACGCATGCGTCGCGCCATGGCGTATGCGAGTATGCGCTGACCGGTATGCGCAGGTTTTAACCCTGTGAGAACGAGAATATCGTCACCCGTCTCGGCAGCGCACATGGACCGCAGCGCTTTGAACGCAGTTGGAGATCAGGCACGGTTGGTACGTGGTGACTTGGAAATCACGATGGAGGGACGGCCGAGTAGTTTAAGGCACCTCCCCGTCCCGTCTCTCCAAAGCCCAGGCTATCACCGGTTTGCGGGTTCTGCGGCTTCTACCGTCTAAACCGTAGCGTTGCGTTGCAAAAACCGTAGCAGCCTTGTTCCTAGGCTGTTCTAAACGCCACTATTTTGAGGCAGCGATCCGACCTGACGCCGTCGCCGTGCCGTCGGCGCACCGGTTGGCCGAAACTTGGGCGTCGAGCAAGACATGCGGCGCGGCGCGGAACCAAGAAAAGCGCCGCTAGTTTCATCCGCAGAGCACTCGAACAGAAGGACGAGTATGATGAAAAAGGCTTCATTGATAATCGCTATCGCGGTGTCGCTTTCTGCCGGGTCTGCAATCGCCGCATGTCCGGATAAGTCGGCCGTCAATGCAGGCACCGACACCCAACAGACCGCCGGTATTTCGAAAGATGGAACTCACGCGCCCTTGGAGACTCCGAAGGCCACAGTGACTCCGAAGGCCACGGGCAACGCCGGCAAGCCAGCCGCCAAGGATGGCAGCACAATGCCATTGGCGAAGGCGGAAGGCGGCGGCAACAAGAACCTTGCAACGTCGCAGCAGGACATCGAGGCACAGCAGCACGGTGGTAAGGCCGCAGCGGCAAAGGCGGACGACAATTGCAAAGACTGACGACTGTGCAGGCCGGAGCCGATTTGTAGCTCCGGCCTTTCATCAACGCGCGGCGGGATGCGGTCTTACCCAATGCTCCGACAAGGGCGCTTGGAAATGACCGGGCCAGCGCTGCCACTCCTGTGGCGTTTCCGCGTTATTGGACCAGCATACGGTTCGCCATCTTCCCGGGAGGCCGCGTCGTTCCCGTCTTTGGGTAGCAATCGTCCTGCTCCCGGTCATCGATTCCATTTCGATACCGCCAGCCAGCCAGAGTTCAAGGTCCGAATCGGGCTGCGCCAAGTCCAGCAGGGAAATTAGGCGTTCAATCTCGTCCTCGATCTTCAAATGCTGTCGGCAGGCGTTCATCCGAAGATGGCAAGCGAGCGCCTGGGGCTTTCGTCGTCGGCATCACGCTCGACCTACATTCGCATGTCATGCCCGGCATGCAGGCCGACGCGGCGGAGCAAGTTGACGTGGCGTTGCAGGCAGCTATAAGCAGCGAGCAAAACGGCAAATGGTTGCAAAATGCGTGGCAGACGGCGGTTTTCGATCGTCTGCTGGATACCAAAAGCGCAACGTTTGTACGGGGCTGGAGGGATGGCCGAGCGGTTTAAGGCACCGGTCTTGAAAACCGGCGTGGGCGCAAGTTCACCGTGGGTTCGAATCCCACTCCCTCCGCCATCTGCACGCCGGGCGTGGCCGAATTCAGGCTCGACACCGCCGTGGCTACGCGTCACGCCTCCTGTCTGGGCCTCGGCGAGACGGCCAGCCCGAGGAACACGAGCACGGCCTGGTTGAGCCGCAGGATGTCCTCGTCTTCCAGCCTGCCGACGCGCGTGCGAACCTTACTCTTTGGTACAGTGGTGATCTTGTCCACCATCAAACGGCATGCCATTCGAAGGCCGTTGCGCTCGTTGGGCTTGACGGACAAGCGGAACAGCGGTGCATCCGTCTCATCCATGGTGAATGCGCAGATGGTGATCGAGTCGGTTGCGTCGAAGCTATCGTCCTGAACGATGACGACCGGGCGCGGCTTCCCGGCATAATCCTTGCCGCCGGCGACAGTCCAGATTTCGCCGCGCTTCACTCATCGCCCCAATCCGCCACGGCGTCGATGAAAACCTGGTCCTCCTGCGCGCGAGCACTGGCGGCGATGGCGACCGACTGGCGGTGTGCTTCGGAACGGAAGGCCGGGGAGCGCACGTCCGGCACCCAAATCTGGATCGGGCGCAAACCTTGCTTCCGCAGGCGCTCGCGATGTTCCCGCACCTTGATGCGCGAAGGCTTCGCGCTTGATGCCGAGGCCATGACAAGCCCTCCACTAAAGTTACATGTAACCTACTACGGACCGCTAAGTTTTGCTAGCCCAGGTAATCGGCGGCGGCAGACATTTCCAGCTGGTTGGCGACATTTCCTCCTTGAGACCCTCTGTCCAGTGGGAACGGCTTCCCGCACGATCCTCGCCTCGTGTTTCGCCCCCGAGTGAACCCTATGCCGCTGGAGGTGCTCCGGGCTCCTGCCGGAACCAAAGTGCCTGGAGGCGGTTTATCGACCGAAGGGATTCCTGAGCAATTGGAGAATCTACGATGAAATCCATTGTCATAGGCGCGCTGGCGCTTCTGATGGCGGTCCCCACGATGGCCTCGGCGGCCGAGGCCGATATCCTCATCCGCACGCACCGGCATCATTACCATCACCGCGCCGCCGTCATCAACGAATACGGTCAGCGTCTCCATCATCGGCGCCACGGCGAGGTAGCATTCTATGACCAGGGTCGCCGGCATCATTATCGTCGCGACAGCGTCGTCGTGACCACAGACTCGATCGAACGCCGTCACCACCGGCACCGCCACGTCGTCATCCAGGACGACAACGACTATTGATCGAAGCGCTGCCTCCAGCTTCAGCGATCGCAATGGGAGCCCCTCGGGCGCGGAGGAAAGGAGCCAAAGCCCATGACGAAACCGGCTTCATCTCGGTCACGCCTTCACCAGGGGACGGTACGGCCGAGATAATCTAAATATTGCAGACCCGGGGCGCCCTGCTTCGAAAGCAGAACATTCACCAGGCTCGGAACGCTTTCCTCGATGGTCAGCCGTGCGTTTGGTCCCCCCAACTCGGTGCGGACCCAGCCGGGCGCCATTGTCATCATGGCACGCGACGTCCCGGAATGGCGCGCCGCGAAGCTGCGCATGAACATGTTCAGAGCCGCTTTGCTGCCGCGGTATACCTCACGTTGGCCGGTCTCATTGTTGGCGATGCTGCCTTGCCCGGATGACATCACGCCGATCAGCCCCGTCGCAGGGACATATTGCTCCAGGCTCTCGATGACACGCATCGGGCTCAGCGAATTCGTGACCATCACTCTTACGAACTCGTCCGTCGTCACGTCCGCGATTGTCTCAGCCGGGTCGTTTGTCACGCCGGCGTTGACGAACAGCATGTCGAACACCCTGCCCGACAGACGATCGCGCAAGGCCGCGACCTGATCGGGCTCGCAGATGTCCACCGTCTCGATTTCGACCCGGCCTGCGAACTCGTCCGCGAGGTCGTGCAGCTTGGTCCGGCTTCCGCCTCCCCGGATCGTGCCGACGACGTTCCACCCTTTCTTCAGGAATTCGGCGGCCATCGCATGACCAAGACCGCGAGACGCGCCGATAAGCAGGATCGTACCGGAGGGGATGCTCGAAAGGCTGGCAGACATGGGGTTCAATCCTTTTCGTTGACTGGGGTGACCGCAGATATGGGCACACACAAGTCAGGCGCCAGACGCGTAAAAATCAAAGTATAGTTGCATCCGACGCTATGTCGGACAAAGCGGGTGGGATAGGCTTGCCCGATGGACGATGTGGACCTGAATCTGCTCGCCGCTCTGGATGTGCTGCTTGCCGAAGGCAGCGTGACTGGGGCGGCTCGCCGTCTTGGCTTGAGTACCTCGGCCATGAGCCGGACGCTCACGCGACTTCGGGCGGCGACGGGCGACCCGCTGCTCGTCAGGGCCGGGCGCGGACTTGTGCCCACGCCGCACGCGGCCGAGCTGCGCGATCGCGTTCATGAGCTCACCCGGGATGTGCGGGCGGTCCTGCGGCCGCAAAACACGCACCTGGATGTGACAGCGCTCGAACTGACATTCACTGTCCGCGCCAGCGAGGCGTTCCTGGAATTCCTTTCCGGTCCGGTCGTAACCGCCATAGGCCGGGCAGCGCCTCGTATCCGCCTGCGCTTCGCGCCCAAGCCCGACAAGGACGCGCGCCCGCTTCGGGAAGGCCTTATCGACCTGGAGATCGGCTTGCTTGGAACGTCCGCGCCGGAAATCCGCACCCAGTTCCTGTTCCATGACCGATATGTCGGCGTGGCGCGGGTTGGGCATCCGCTTTTGGCAGGCGCTGGAGTTACGCCCGAGCGGTATGCAGCGTGCAGGCACGTCGTCGCGTCACGGGAAGGAAATGTCGTCGAGCCGATCGATGCCGCCCTTGAGAAGCTTGGCCTCGGACGGACCGTGGCGGTTGTGGTGCCCGGCTACCCGGATGCGATGCGCATCGTGCGCCAGTCGGATCTGGTCGCGACCGTGCCGCGCTCGTGTCTTGGCAACGTCACGGCGAGTGATCACGCGGCCATGACGGGGCTGGAGAGCTTCGAACTTCCGCTCTCCATACCGGAGTTCAAGATATCGGCGATGTGGCATCCGCGCATGGACGCCGACCCGGCACATCGCTGGCTGCGCGACACCGTGATGTCGGTTTGTCGCGCCGCGTATCCGCGGCGATGAGCGCGGGAGCGACCTTCCCGCCCAAAAGCAGGTAAGCGCAAGACGCCCTCCTCATGCGGCTTCGGCGGTGAATCCCGTCGTCGCGACGCGGTCTTCGAGCACTGCTTGTGCGATATCGGCCTGGGCTTCATCGATTTGTGCCGTCACCAGGATGATCCCCTGTGCGACGCTCGTTTCATCCGGCTTCATGGCCGCCGCGGCGAATGTTCCGAGCAGCCCGCCGGCAACGCCGCCGCAGACGGCCCCGGCCAGCGATGTCGCCAGCAACCCCGCACCAAGAAGGTCGACGCCGCTGGGACCCAGGCAGGCCAGGAGGCCAGCGGTGGCGCCCAGAATTGTCCCCAGAGCGGGAGCCTGCAAGACAGGGGCTATTTCGTCGCTGTAGGGCCCGATGACGGCAATCCTGACGTGAGGAATTCCGGCCGCCAGCAACGCGCCGGCCGCCCGGCATGCTTCGGCATGCGAATCAAAGAGTCTGCTGATCGTGCGCATGGCCACCTAAGGTGTTTTACTGTCCACCAACGTGTCGGTGACGAAGGATGCGGCGATCAGGTCGTCGCCATCAATTCGACCGTGGCCATCCTCCATGATGGCTGCGATCTTCTGGAAGATCTTTATGTCCCCCTCGGTAATCCGAGCTTCCTGCATCCGGGATTTAAGATCGGCTACGCGCATGCCCAGGGCATGCGACCTTGCAGTTCCACCATTCGGCATCGGGTCGCTTGTCCTCTTATTGCCAGTCCGCCGTCACGATGGACGGCGGGGTTCGGGCCACGGTACCTGGTTCAGTCGAGGACCTTGACGATCTTGCGGGTGCCCGGATCCACGACAACCGTGCGGTTGTCGACCACGACGTAGCGGTACTTGACGTTGGGAATCTCATGCATCTCGACCGTGTCGGGCAGAGCCGTGCCGACATTGAGTTCCACGCCGGGAAGCTTCACCGAAGCCAAGGGCTGCTTCTTCACATATTCGCGAATGACTGTTTCCTGTTCAGGCTGGATGACGACGTCCTGGGCCGCGGCCGCGCCGACACCCGCAAGCAGCACAAACGCCGCGGCGGCGCCAGTAAGATGTATTCTCATGATCTCCTCCTTCTTGGAGTCTGGCGCAAGACGACATCCTCGCCGCGCCCAGCCCACCGAACGTGAGGCGATGCCAAACGTTCCCCGGTTGGGCTTCGGTCGGGCCGGGGTTGGGACCTAGGTCCAATCGTCAGGCGCAATAGACCTATCCCAGCGCGCGTCTCGGAACAGCCACTGCCCGCGGTCGTTATTCGCTGCACGTTTGCGGGAGGAAGCGATGGAGAAGAGCGTCGGCCAGGCACGCTGGTTGCTCGCACCGATCTTCGCCGTTGCAATCACCTTCCTGGTCATCGGAGTGGCCCTTGGCTGACCATTCAAAACGGATGGAGCGCCAGGACCTCGCATGGCATCGGCGCAGTTTCGTCCCTTCCTGCGCTGATAGGGTTCGCTCGCCACCTTCGTGTGGCGGGCGAGCCCTCTATCCGTGTCGGGCGTTCGGGTCCGATCTCGACCACCGCGCATTCGAGCCGAACATTTGCCCGCCCGTCGCCGGACTGTGTCGCCTGATGGCAGCAGTCATTCCGCCACGGCTTGGTTTTTGCTGGGCACCGGCAATAAAAAGGACCTTCCCTACCTAACCCGAGGCGCTACCAGCATGGAATACCATGACGATGATCTGAGGAAATTCGAAGCGCACGGCGCAGCCCCTCTGCCGGCAGCAAGGGATGAAGGCCAGTTGGAACATGAGGGAGCGAAAATCTGGTACGCAACGTTCGGGGCCGGTCCTCCCGTGATCTTGTTGCATGGCGGCCTCGGCCACAGCGGCAATTGGGGATTTCAGGTTCCAGCCCTGGTCAGGGCCGGCTACCGCGTCGTGGTGATCGACAGCAGGGGCCATGGACGCAGCAGCCGCGACGAACGGCCGTACAAATACGAGCTGATGGCCTCCGACGTTCTGGCCGTGATGGACACTCTGCAATTGCCGAAGGCGGCGGTAGTGGGTTGGAGCGACGGCGCATGCGTTGCCCTGATCCTTGGCATGAAAGCCGCGGACCGGATCGAGGGTGTGTTCTTCTTCGGCTGCAACATGGATCCCAGCGGCACGAAGGAAGTCGAGCCCGGCCCGGTCCTCGACCGGTGTTTCGGCCGGCACTCCAAGGACTATGCCGAACTATCGGCCACGCCAGATCAATTCTCGGCGTTTGTCGAGGCTGTCGGCCTGATGATGAAGACCGAACCCAATTATGCCGCTTCCGATCTTGCGCGAATACATGTGCCGGTGGCGATCGTTCAGAGCGAACATGACGAGTTCATCAGGCACGAGCACGCGGATTATCTCGCCCGGAGCATCCCGGGATCGGAATTGATCATCCTGCCCGGCGTAAGCCATTTTGCGCCGCTGCAGCGCCCCGAGCTATTCAACAGCGCGATGTTGGGCTTTCTCGGAAAAGTCTCTTCCTGACGACATGCGATGCCG
The DNA here is from genome assembly GCF_040322415.1 of Mesorhizobium sp. M0152. Lineage (NCBI taxonomy): Bacteria > Pseudomonadati > Pseudomonadota > Alphaproteobacteria > Hyphomicrobiales > Phyllobacteriaceae > Mesorhizobium > Mesorhizobium sp. M0152. Next base: position 306,851 of record NZ_JAMYTH010000001.1, on the reverse strand, counting down.
CGCCTCGCATGGCCTGGAAGGCTTTTCGTGCCGAATCGGCTAAGCCTTGAGACATGAACGAGACCTCTCTCTACCTGCCGGTTAAGCGGTTCCTGGAAGACCTCGGCTTCACCGTGAAGGGCGAGGTCGGCGGCTGCGATATCGTCGCGCTGCGGGAGGGTGAGCCGCCGGTCGTGGTCATTTGCGAGCTGAAGCTGCAATTCAATCTCGAACTGGTGCTGCAAGGCGTCGATCGTGCGGCGGCATGCGACGAAGTTTGGCTGGCGGCGCGCATGTCGGCGCGAGGCAAGGGGCGCGAAAGCGATGCCAGGTTTCGCAATCTCTGCCGGCGGCTTGGCTTCGGCATGCTCGGCGTCACGGCGAACGACCGGGTCGAGGTGCTTGTCAGCCCGATCGCGGTGACGCCGCGTAAGAATGCGCGGCGGCGCTCTCGCCTTGTCGACGAGCACCAGCGCCGCCGCGGCGATCCCGTCGCGGGCGGAGGATCGCGCAATCCGATCATGACCGCCTATCGCCAGAGCGCCCTCGCCTGCGCCGCCGCGATGTCCGACGGACCCAAGCGGCCGCGCGATTTAAAGGCTTTGACGCCGATCGCGCCAAAGATCCTGCGGCACAATGTCTATGGCTGGTTCGCGCGTGTCGACCGTGGTCTTTACGATCTCACCGACGCCGGCCGTGCTTCGCTGGTCCGCTGGCCGCAGGCTTCGCACGATGAATCCCGACACGGGAATTTGAACGCGCCGGCCGTATAAGTGAGCGCACTCGCCGGGTCCGCGGCCCCTCCGTTGGTTGATTTTTCAGACAAGATATGGTGCTAGTCCCGCCTATGAAGACACTCTGCATTGCGGCCATGGCGTCCCTGACCCTGGCTTTCCCGGCCAATGCAATGGACAACGCCTTGCGCGCCGGACTGCTGAAACTCGATCCTCAAACCCGCCTCGAGCAGCGTTGCGACGCCGAGGTCCTGGACCGGATCACTCACGACGATCGCAAATACAAGGCCGACCGTGTCGTCGCCTATGCCTTCTCGACGCCCGAAATGAGCGCCGATGCGATCAGGAGCCCGGGTGCGGCGTTCCGCAGCAAGGGGCAGTGGTACCGCCTGAAATTCAAATGCCAGACCGGGCCGGACCACATGGAAATCCTCCAGCTCCGCTACCGGATCGGCGACGAGATTCCGGAAACCGACTGGGCGAAGTACAATCTGTACGACTAGGCTCGCGCGCTCGTGCCCGCGTGGGCTGGCGCACCGGTGTTTGCTGACGATGCCGTGATGCGGCTCCAACGAAAGCGTTTTCCAGTGTTGCCCGATGGTGTCTTGACGCCAGCGGACCGTGCCTTTAGGCCCGTCTGGACATTCGGCGACGAACACTCGGCGAACAGGCAAGGGCTTTCAGGTCGATGGAAATATTCACCGCCGCGGGTTTATCGGCTCTTCTTCAGGTCATAGCCATCGACCTTGCGCTCGCGGGCGACAACGCCATCGTTATCGGCCTCGCCGCAGCCGGCCTGCCGGCCAACCAACGCAAGCAGGCCATTCTCGTCGGCATCGTGGCCGCCACGGTTCTTCGCATCTTCTTCGCTTTGATCACGCAGTGGCTGCTGACCATTGGGCCCATATTGCTTATCGCCGGCGGCCTGCTGCTGCTGTGGGTCTGCTGGAAGATGTGGCGCGAATTGCGGGTTACCCATCAGCAGGAGCGCGATGCGACCGAAGCGCTGTCGAATGACGACTTCGACAAGGATGGAATGATTGCCGGCAAGGGGCCGCGCAAGACCTTCGCGCAAGCCGCCTGGCAGATCGTCATTGCCGACGTGTCGATGTCGCTCGACAATGTTCTCGCGGTTGCGGGAGCGGCGATGAACCATCCGACGGTGCTGATCATCGGACTGGCGCTGTCGATCGCGCTGATGGGCTTTGCCGCATCCTTTGTCGCGCGCCTGCTGCACAAGTACCGCTGGATTGCCTATATCGGCCTGGCGATCATCCTCTATGTGGCCGTCAAGATGCTGCTTGACGGTGCCGTCCAGCAGTTTCCCGAGCAGTTCGCTTTCCTCGCTCCCTGGTTCGGGCCGGGAGGCCATTGAGCCGCCCCGACGGCTTGGCCCAGCCCGCGTCTTCGCATGATGGCCTGCGGCTGGTTTGCTTGATTGGGCAAGCCATGCTATTGCGCCGCGCGTATTGGCTCCTGCCACGCGCCACAGACCGACATTCATAGCGACTTCAGGCCGGACCAGCGTTTTCGGCCCGTACCCCCATTGGAACCTTGCCTATGTCCGCCCCTCGCGTCAGCTTCGTCAGCCTCGGATGCCCCAAGGCCCTTGTGGATTCCGAGCGCATCATCACGCGCCTGCGCGCCGAGGGCTACGAGATCGCACGCAAGCATGACGGCGCCGACCTTGTCGTCGTCAACACCTGCGGCTTCCTCGATTCCGCCCGCGACGAGTCGCTCAACGCCATCGGTTCCGCGCTTTCGGAGAACGGCAGGGTCATCGTCACCGGCTGCCTTGGCGCCGAGCCGGACGTCATCCGCGAGAAGCACCCCAACGTGCTGGCGATCACCGGGCCGCAGGCTTATGAGAGCGTGATGGCCGCCGTGCACGAGGCCGCACCTCCTTCGCACGATCCCTATGTCGATCTCCTGCCGCCGCAGGGCGTCAAGCTGACGCCGCGGCACTACGCCTATCTCAAGATTTCGGAAGGCTGCAACAATCGCTGCACCTTCTGCATCATTCCCGCGCTGCGTGGCGACCTCGTCTCGCGGCCGGCGGCGGACGTGCTGCGCGAGGCCGAGAAACTGGCCAAGGCCGGCGTCAAGGAACTCCTCGTCATCTCGCAGGACACCAGCGCATATGGCATCGACATCAAGTACCAGACGTCCATGTTCGGCGACCGCGAGGTGCGGGCGAAATTCCTCGACCTGTCGGAAGAACTGGGCAAGCTCGGCATCTGGGTGCGCATGCACTACGTCTACCCCTACCCGCATGTCGCCGACGTCATCCCGCTGATGGCCGAAGGAAAGATCCTTCCTTACTTGGACATTCCCTTCCAGCATGCCTCGCCGCAGGTGCTGAAGAACATGCGCCGGCCGGCGCATGGCGAAAAGACGCTGGAGCGCATCCGCGGCTGGCGCGAGGTGTGTCCGGATCTTGCCATCCGCTCCACCTTCATCGTCGGTTTCCCCGGCGAAACGGACGAGGATTTCGAGATGCTGCTCGACTGGCTGGACGAGGCCAGGATCGACCGCGCCGGCTGCTTCAAATACGAGCCGGTCAGGGGCGCGCGCTCCAACGAGCTCGGCCTTGAACAGGTCCCGCAGGAAGTCAAGGAAGCGCGCTGGCACCGCTTCATGCAACGCCAGCAGAAGATCTCGGCGACGCAGCTGGCCAAGAAGGTCGGCAAGCGCCTGCCGGTGCTGATCGACGAAGCGCATGGCACTTCGGCAAAGGGCCGCACCAAATACGACGCGCCCGAAATCGACGGTTCGGTTCATATCCAGTCGCGCCGTCCGCTGCGCGCCGGCGAGATCGTCACCGTCAAGATCGACCGTGCCGATGCCTACGACCTCTACGGTTCGGCGGTCTGACAAGGTCGCCCGGCCGGCGAATCTGCTACATCTGGCGATGATTGAGGCGTCTTGACCCGTTCCGCCGCATCCAAGCCGGAACAACCCTCCGAATGAATGAAAAAGGGCGCCGCGAAGCGCCCTTTTCATTTCGATATCCGCGCCGCTTATTGCGGCAGCTTGTCGTCGACACCCTTGACGTAGAAGTTCATGCCGAGGAGCGTGCCGTCATCGGCGACTTCGCCGTCCTTCAGCCACGGCGTGCCGTCCTGCTTGGCGATCGGTCCGGTGAAGGGGTTCCAGCCGTCGGCGATCTTCTTTGTAGTCGCCTCGGCCATCGCCTTCACGTCGTCGGGCATGTTGGTGAACGGCGCGAGCTTCACCGCGCCGTCCTTGATGCCGAGCCAGACATTGTCCGGCTTCCAGGTGCCGTCGATGGCCGCCTGAACCCGGCTGATATAGTAGGGACCCCATTCGTCGGTCAGCGACGTCAGCTGCGCGTTCGGCGCGAACTTGATCATGTCGGAAGACTGACCGAAACCGTGCAGCTTGCGCTCCTCGGCCACCTGCAGGGCGGCGGTCGAATCGGTGTGCTGGACGATGATGTCGGCGCCCTGGTCGAACAGTGCCTTCGCCGCGTCGGCTTCCTTGCCCGGATCGAACCACGAGTTCACCCAGACGATCTTGGCCTTGAAGTTCGGATTGATCGACTGCGCGCCGAGCATGAAGGAGTTGATGCCCATCACCACTTCCGGGATCGGGAAGGAGACGATGTAGCCGGCGACGCCGGACTTCGATTCCTTGGCGGCGATCTGGCCAAGCACGTAGCGGCCTTCGTAGAAACGGGCATTGTAGATGCCGAGATTATCGCCCGTCTTGTAGCCGGTCGCGTGCTCGAACATCACCTTGGGAAACTTCTTGGCGACCTTCACTTCGGCGTCCATGAAGCCGAAGGAGGTGCCGAAGATCAGCTTGCAGCCTTCGCGCGCCAGGCGCTCGAAAGCACGGTCGGCGTCGGGGCCTTCCGAGACGTTCTCCAGATAGGCGGTTTCGACTTTGTCGCCGAGCGCCTTCTCGACTTCGAGGCGGCCCTGATCGTGCTGGTAGGAGTAGCCGAAATCGCCGATCGGGCCGGTGTAGACCCAGCAGGCTTTCAACTTGTCGGCGGCTTCGGCTGTCGCCGCCAGCGAAAAGGCGGCGGTCGTGGTCATCAGGGCAATAAGCAGTTTTTTCATTGTGTTACCTCTCTGAGTTAAGCCTTGGAGCTTCCCGTTTGTTTTTATTGTCAACGATCCGGAACGAATGGCTGCCCCAATGAAGCCGGCGTGTTCATCATCGTCAAACGCTTGTTGCGCGAGATTAGAACGAGAACCACGACGGTTGCCAGATAGGGCAGAGAAGAAAGCAGCTGCGACGGCACTGGAATGCCAAAAGCCTGTGCATGAAGCTGGCCGATCCAAACGGCGCCGAAAATGTAGGCGCCGGCCAGCACCCGCCATGGCCGCCATGACGCGAACACCACCAGCGCCAGCGCGATCCAGCCGCGGCCCGCGCTCATGTTCTCGACCCATTGCGGCGTGTAGACCAGCGACAGATGGCCGCCGGCAAGACCGGCGCAGGCACCGCCGAAGATCACCGACAGATAGCGGTAGCGGATGACCTTGATGCCGAGCGCGTGCGCCGAGGTGTGGCTGTCGCCGATCGAGCGCAGCGTCAGTCCGGTGCGCGTCTTGAACAGGAACCACATCACCGCCGCCGTCAGCGCGATCGAGATGTAGAACAACGGATCCTGGCCAAACAGCAGTCTGCCCACCACCGGGATCGAGCTGAGGCCGGGAATATCGAGATTGGGCAACCTGACGCCGGGCTGGCCGACGAAACTGGTTCCCATCATGCCGGAGAGGCCGAGGCCGAGCAGCGTCAACGACAGGCCGGTCGCCACCTGGTTGGTGGCCAGCGATAGCGTCATGACGGCAAACAGCAGCGAGAACAGCGCGCCCATGGCGATTGCCGCCAAGAGCCCGATCCAGGGCGACCCGGTCAGATAGCCGGCGCCGAAACCACCGACCGCGCCCATAATCATCATGCCCTCGACGCCGAGATTGAGCACGCCGGACCGCTCGACCACCAGTTCGCCGATCGCCGCGATCAAAAGCGGTGTCGCCGCCGTTGCGATGGTCAAAAGGATGTTGACGGTAATGTCCATCAGCGGGCTTCCTTCAACTTTGGCGCGGCCTCGATCTTCGCGGCACTCTCCGATTTGGTCAGTGCCAGGCCGATCAGGCGGATGCGGTAATGAATGAGCGTGTCGCAGCCGAGCACGAAGAACAGCAGCATGCCCTGGAACACGCGCGCCACCTTGTCGGAAATGCCGAGCGCGCTTTGCACCGCCTCGCCGCCGAGATAGGTCAAGGCCAGCACCAAGCCCGCCGCGACGATGCCGAGAGGATTGAGCCGGCCGAGGAACGCCACGATGATGGCGGTGAAGCCGTAGCCGGGCGAGATCACCGGCTGCAATTGGCCGATGGCGCCGGAGACTTCCGAAATACCGGCAAGGCCGGCCAATGCGCCCGACAGAAGGAAGGCGAAAAACACCATGCGGCTGAGGCCGAAGCCGGCGAAGCGCCCTGCCCTCGGGCTGGAGCCCAGAACGCGGACTTCGAAACCTTTAAGCATGCGGCTCATCAGGATCCAGACCAGCACCGCGGCAACCAGGGCGAAGACGAAGCCCCAATTGGCGCGTCCGGCGTCCGGCATCAGCTCCGGCAGGATGGCCGAGTCGCCGAACTGGATCGTCTGCGGAAAACCGTGGCCTTGCGGATCTCGCCACGGGCCGCGCACCAGCCAGTCGAGGAAGAGCTGGGCGACATAGACCAGCATCAGGCTGGTCAGGATCTCGTTGGTGCTGAAGCGGGTCTTCAGAAATGCCGGGATTGCCGCATACGCCGCGCCGCCGACCATGCCGAGCAAAAGCATCAGCGGCAACACCAGGGGCCCTTCGAATTGCGGAAACAGCACCGGGATGATCGAACCGAATATGCCGCCGAAGATGAACTGGCCTTCGGCGCCGATGTTCCAGATATTGGCCCTGTAGCAAACCGACAGGCCGACGGCGATCAGGATGAGGGGTGCCGCCTTGATCGCCAGTTCATGCAATTGCCAGACTTGGCTGATCGGCTCGATGAAATAGATCTTGAAGGCGGTCAACGGATTGACGCCGAGCAGCGCGAACATGATGGCCCCGGCGACGATCGTCAGCGCGAAGGCGATGAACGGCGACAGCATGGAGAACAGCGCCGAGCGCTGCGGGCGTTTGACGAGTTCGAGGCGCATCATGACGTCTCCAGCGTGTGTTCGGCGTGGCCGGGCTCGGCGCCGCCCATCAGCAGGCCAATCCTTTCGAACGTCGCTTCGGCGATCGGCAGCGGCCTGGACAATTCGCCATTGTGCATGACCGCGATCGCATCCGATATCTCGAACAGCTCGTCGAGATCCTGGCTGATCACCAGCACCGCCGATCCGTTGCGCGACAGTTCGATCAGGGCCTGCCGGATGTGGGCGGCGGCGCCCGCGTCGACACCCCAGGTCGGCTGGTTCACCACCATGACGTCAGGCCGGCGGTCGAGTTCCCGGCCGACGATGAATTTCTGCAGATTGCCGCCCGAAAGCGCGGCGGCCTCCGGATCCGGCGCACTCTTGCGCACATCCATCGCTTCGATGATGCGCTGGGCGGCGGCATAGACGGTGCCGCTCCTGACCATCCCGCCGGTCCCGACGAAGGTTTTACCGTCGGTGGCATGGCGCGACAGCAGCAGGTTTTCCGACAGCTTCATGCGCGGCGCGGCACCATGACCGAGGCGTTCTTCCGGCACGAAAGCGGCACCCAGCAGGCGCCGTCCGGTGATCGAAAGGCCGCCGGCATCCTTGCCGCGGATGCGCACCGAGGCGGCGTCCTGCTGTAAGACCTCGCCGGAGACGGACTCGAAGAATTCGCCCTGGCCGTTGCCTGCGACGCCGGCGATGCCGATCACCTCGCCTGCGCGGACGTTGAGATTGATAGTCCTGAGCGGAATGGAGAACGGGGTTGCCGGCTTGCGGCTGAGGCCGCGGATCTCAAGCAGCGGCTGCGCGGTTTCGATCCCCACCACCGGCGCACGCACCACGGCCTGGACCTCGTTGCCGACCATCATGCGGGCCAGCGACGCAGCGGTCTCCTGGCGTGGATTGCAGTGGCCGACCACCTTGCCATGCCGCAGCACGGTGGCGCGATCGCAGATGCGTTTGACCTCTTCCAGCCGGTGCGAAATGTAGAGGATCGATTTGCCTTCCTTGCGCAGCCGCTCCAGCGTCTCGAACAGCTTGTCGGCTTCCTGCGGCGTCAGCACCGAGGTCGGCTCGTCGAGAATGATCAGCTGCGGCGTCTGCAAAAGGCAGCGTATGATCTCGATGCGCTGGCGTTCGCCGACCGACAGGTCGCCGACCAGCGATTCAGGATCGAGCGGCAAGCCATAGCTGTAGGAAAGCGCCCTCGCCTTCGCCGCGATGCTGCTGATGGGCGAACCGTCGTCCAGCGACAACGCGATATTCTCCGCCGCGGTCAGTGCCTCGAACAGCGAAAAATGCTGGAACACCATGCCAATGCCGAGCTTTTTCGCCGCGCCGGGGCTGGCGATCCGGACCGCCTGGCCGTTCCAGAAAATCTCGCCGGAATTGGGTTCCAGCGAGCCGAACAGCATCTTGACCAGCGTCGACTTGCCAGCGCCGTTCTCGCCAAGCAAGGCGTGGATTTCGCCCTTGGCGATATTGAGATCGACATGATCGCACGCCGTCAGCGAGCCGAATATCTTGGTAAGGCCGCGAACCTCGAGCAGGTTCGCCTCGTCGTGATTTGCACTCACAGTGCCTCCCATCCGTGTTCCCGGATATGTTCTGTGTTCCCGCAAGCATCGTATGCGCGGCCAGCACTCGTGCGAAAGCAGCACCCGACTTGAAAGAGCTTCAAGAATTTCAGCGGAAACTCAAGGGGTAAGATAAGCCTGCTTCACGCAAGACTAAGGCCGGGAGGCTTCCCGTGCAAACCGGCGCCAATCGTCCGGGCACAGCGCTGAAAACCAGGGTGAATTTGCATCAGGGGACCAGGATGGTCGTGCCTGTCGTCCTGCGGCCCTCGAGGTCGGAATGCGCCTTGCCGACGTCCTTGAGCGCATAGCGCTGGTTGATCTTGATCTCGACGGCACCGCTGAGCACGACCTCGAACAAGGCCGCGGCGGAGGCTTCGAGATCCTCCCGTTTCGCGTTGTAGACGAACAATGTCGGCCTGGTGGCGAACAAAGAGCCCTTCTGGGCCAGCAATGACATCGAGAAAGGCGGGATCGGCCCCGAGGACTGGCCGAAGCTGACGAACATGCCGAGCGGCTTGAGGCAGTCCAGCGAAGCCGGAAAGGTGTCGTTGCCGACCGAATCGTAGACGACATCGCACTTCTTGCCGCCCGTGATGGCGGCGACGCCGGCGACGAAGTCCTGTTCCCTGTAGTTGATGACATGGTCGAAACCGTGCGCCTTGGCGAGTTCGATCTTGTCGCTCGAACTGGCCGTGCCGATGACCGTCGCGCCGAGATGTTTCGCCCATTGGCCCAGAATCAGCCCGACACCGCCGGCCGCGGCGTGAAACAGGATCGTGTCGCCCGCCTTTACCTTGAAAGTGCGCCGCAGCAGGTACTCCGCGGTCGTGCCTTTCAGCATCATCGCCGCCGCCTGTTCGTCGCTGATCCCATCCGGAACCTTGACGACGCGGCTGGCATCGATGACGCGCTCCTGCGCGTAGGCGCCCGTCGTTACGGCATAGGCGATGCGGTCGCCCGGCTTCAGCCAGTCGATCCCCTGGCCTACTTCCAGCACCACACCGGCGGCCTCACCGCCCGGCACCAGCGGAAACCCGCCAGGCGGCGGGTAAAGGCCCGAGCGATGATAGACGTCGATGAAATTGAGGCCGATCGCGCTGTGTCTGATCAGGATCTGTCCCGATCCCGGCTGGCCGGGATCGGCATCTTCATAGGTCAGGACTTCCGGGCCGCCATGGGCGTGGATTCGGATCGCTTTGGACATGGTCTGGGCTTCCTCTGGGATGGCTGATCAGGCCTTTTTGGCACCGAGATTGGGAAAGAACTGCATGATCCCGCCGATACAGCCGAGATAGAGCCCGGTAATGGTTATTCCAATCTTTGTGAAGGTGCTGACTTGCGCGCCCAGCACGCCGATCTGGTCATAGAAGGCTGCGAGTGCCGCTTGCGCAAGCGCCAGCGCACCGAAGGCGCACCATAAAAGGGTTATTGCGAGATTGATGCGCCGCAGCCGCACCACTCGCACCGGATGGATGAAGTTGATCGGGACGAAGGTCAGGATGCCGGCCACCACCACCACCGCGAACGACACCCATTGTCCGGGTTCGATGACAAACAGCGTGAACACCACCATGTTCCAGACCACGGGAAATCCCTTGAAGAAATTCTCCTTCGTCTTCATGCCGGTGTCGGCATAGTAGATCGCGCTGGAGACGACGATGATCGCCGCCGACAGAAACGACAGGCCTTCGCCCATGAAGCCGCGCTGATAGAGCGCGAAGGCCGGGATGAGCACGTAGGTCACATAGTCGATGATGTTGTCGAGCAGTTCGCCCGACCAGGTCGGCAGGATTTCCTTGACCTCGAGTTTTCTGGCGATCGGCCCGTCGATGCCATCGACGAACAGCGCCAGCCCGAGCCACCAGAACATCGCCGTCCAGCGCTCTTCGCTCGCCGCCACCAGGGACAGGAAGGCGAGGAACGAGCCTGAGGCGGTCAGCAGGTGAACGGAAAACGCCCTTGCCTGCGGCCAGGTGACTTTCTTTCTCGGCCGCGGAATCCGGTCCCTGATCTTCCTGGCCGTTGTGTTCTTGCTCACGGGCCCCGCCAATCCAGCTTGCAGATCTCGGCCGAACGGCCGGCGAAATTCCAGTTTCGGCCGAAAGCGCGCATCTTGCTCTTGTCCGACTTGGCGACGATGATCTCCGGCGCGATCCAGTATTGAGAATTGCTGATGACGGTGTCTTTCTCGTGATCCTTGCCCGCAATCGGCGTAACCGCCCCGTCGATGATCTTCGGTATCTGGAAGATGCGCGTCCTGTCTCGGGTCTCATAGGTGATCGGCGCCTGTTCGACACCTAGGAATTTCCCAACGAGGATCGAAAGCAGCGATGTGGTCCCGCCCGCCTTGCCGGTGAAAATCTTGGTCAATGCCTTGACCGCGTAGACAGAGGCGCGTTTGTCGATGAACAGGCCGGCGGTCCAGTTGCCGCGGCTCATATAACCGGGGATTTCCATGATCAGCCCAAGGTTGAGGCCGGAGAGGTCGACCTCGCCGAAGTGACCGGCGTCGATGCGGAAGCCTGCCCAGGTCTGGCAATAGCCCTCGGTCGGCGGATGATTGCCGAGCGACAGCACGCAAGGGCAAAAAACCGTGCAATTGCAGGAGAGTACGAGCTCTCCTTTCATTGCCCAGCTTTGATCTGTCATCGAATTTCCCCCACTCGCAGTGAGACTAATAGCAGCGCGACTGCCCATACAAGCAGTATCGCACCGGCCAGCCGGGTTGGAACCCTGCTCGTCGCCTGTTTTTCGATCAGGGTGAACAGGCCGATCAGCGCCATCCAGAAGACGTTCATCAGCCCGACGGCAAACATCACCAGCATCAACGCCCAGCAACAGCCGAGACACCAGATGCCTTGCGCAACGCCAAGCCGGAAAACGCGGATGGGTTTGGCGCTCCAGTTCGCGAACAGGACCGAAAACGGATTGCGGCATTTCTCGAGGCAGGCCTGCTTCAGGCCGCTGAATTGGTAGAGGCCGGCAACCAGCAATGCGACCGCACCGGCAGCGCCGAGAAGTGGGTCCAATGCCTCGCCGGACCGGGCAAGTGTGTGCAGGGAAAGCGTCAGTGCCGAAAACAGCACCGAAGCGCCCAACCAGACGCTGAGATAGCCGGCGACAAGCACCAGCGGGTGGACGACCGGTTCGCCCTTGATCCGCGCCGTGTCGGCGATCTCGCAATAGGTGCGGATCATCGGTGCGGCGGAAGGCAGCATCGCCGCTATCGCCATCAGGAACCACATGAGGACGAGAGCCAGGGCACGCAGGCCGATGCTGCCACCCAGCGGCGCCGGCGAAAGGCAGAGGGCGAAGAACCCTTCCACGAAATCGGGCAGCGGCAGTTGCGGGAGATTGCGCAGCAGAGCATCGCCTGGAGCGCCGACCCGCGCCTCCGCACCGCGAATCGCCATCGCGGCCAGGAACAACCACGCAAGGACGATGCTTGCACCGACGACGGCGTTCACCGTCAAACGCGGGCTGCGCGCGATCCCAGCCATGGCGCGGCCGGCGCGGTCGAGATGGCTGAAATCTTCCTGCTGGCCGGTCATGACAACCGAATGGGCCGAATCGCCGCGTTGATCAAGCCGCATCAACTGACCTATATGCTCTACGACAGGCAGGTCGCGTGGACCGCCTCGTATCGCAAGCCGGAAGCCGATCTTGGAGCATCAGGAAACAGCGCGGATACTGATCGCCGGTACTGGGCCGGCAGGGCTGATCGCGGCACTCGCTTTCGCCGACGCCCGCTTCGCGGTGACGCTCGTCGGGCCCGAGGTCTCCGGCCCCGACGGCCGCACCACCGCCCTGATGAATCCCGCCCTGAAGGTGCTCGAACGGCTTGATATCCTCGACGACATCAAGCCCAAGGCAGCGCCGCTCAAAATGATGCGCATCGTCGACGCGACCAGCCGGTTGATCCGCAGCCCCATTGTCACCTTCCGTGCCAGCGAGATCGACGAAGATCAGTTCGGGCTGAACCTGCCCAACAGCGTCTTCGGTCCCGCACTTGCCGCCAAGGTTGCCGCGCATTCCGGGATTGAATGGCGCAGATCGATGGTCAAGACTTGGCATCTCGGCGCCGACAAGGCCCACGCCGTGCTCGCCGATGGCGATGAGGTCGAGGCGTCCCTGGCGGTTGCCGCCGATGGACGTCTGTCGCCCGCCCGCGAGGCAGCGGGGATCTCGACCGCCTCGCGCTCCTATCCGCAGGCGGCACTTGTGCTCAATTTCGGCCATAGCCGCGACCATGCCTTCACCTCGACGGAGTTCCACACCGAGACCGGTCCGTTCACGCAGGTTCCGCTGCCGGGCAATCGGTCGAGCCTCGTCTGGGTGGTGAAACCGGAGACCGCCACGGAACTCGCCGGATTGGATGATGCAACGCTCTCGCTGCGGGTAGAGCAACAGATGCAGTCGATGCTGGGGCGGGTGACTGTCGAACCCGGACGCCAGATCTATCCGCTTTCGACGGTGACGCCGCTACGTTTTGCCCGCGACCGCGTGGCTCTCGTCGGCGAAGCCGCCCACGTGTTCCCACCGATCGGCGCCCAAGGCTTGAACCTTGGCATCAGGGATATCGACGATCTTGTTGGAATTGCGAGTGAAAACCGTTGCGACCCCGGCGCAGCCATGGCCCTTGCCGCCTATGATTTCAAACGCCGGCCCGATATTCTGGCGCGCAGCAGCGCTGTCAATCTGCTCAACATGTCGCTGCTGTCCGACATGCTGCCGGCGCAGATGGCGCGCGGTGCTGGTCTCGGCGTGCTTGGCGGCTTTGCGCCGCTTCGCGCCTTCTTCATGCGCGAAGGACTTCGTCCCGGCAGCGGCTTTGCCGCGCTTGCCGGCGGCCCGCGCAAGCCGGCGCGCCATTAGCGAACTTGCGGATAATCCCGCAATCCGCGCCATCGGCAGGCGCCGATATCCGTGACATCCGTCAAAAACCTTTGCTCCGCCTGCTGCGTAAACTTAAGCACACACTCAAACGCTCCGGGATTGAATTGATGCGGAGTCTGCGCCAGATAAAGCTAGGAAATTCAGTGGTGAGTACGATGAAAACAGCCAAATTCGCGATCGGACAGGTGGTTCGCCATCGGCTGTTTCCGTTTCGGGGCATCATTTTCGACGTCGATCCGCAATTCGCCAACACCGACGAATGGTACGAGGCTATCCCCGCCGACGTTCGGCCGCGCAAGGACCAGCCCTTCTATCATCTGCTCGCCGAGAATTCGGAGACCGAATACATCGCCTATGTATCCGAGCAGAATCTGCTCGAGGATCAGTCGGGCGAACCGGTCCGTCACCCGCAGATCAAGGAAATGTTCGACAAGAAGCCGGACGGGCGCTACGAGCCGAAGCGGCAATCCAGGCACTGACCGGCCAGGCGGCGGGCATAAAAAAAAGCGGGGCATGACCCCGCTTTTCGTTAACCCGACGAAGGTCGTCGGATCAGTTCGCGGTCTTCGCCTTGTCCTGCTCTTCCTTGAGCTTCTTGGCGAAATCCTGATTGTTCTTGGCGACGAAGTCCTGCAGCTTCTTCTGCCGGTCTTCGATGTCGGACTGCTGCAGCGGCGGGCCGTCATAGGCGCCGCTGAAGCCCTGCAGCGCGATCTTGATCGGGTTGGGCTGATTCTGGAAGTTGACCGAGGTCAGCGTGATCGCTTGGCCCTTCTTGAACGAAGCGACGAGCTGGTCACTCAGCGGCACTTCCGCCACGCAGCGATCCGGGAAGCAGATGACATAGTCGAGCTTCTGCGCCTTGCCGGTATCGATCTGCAGGCCGATGCCGGGAGGCACCAAGCGGCCGGTCGGGACCGTCACCTGGAAAACCTTGCGATTTACCTTGCCTTTCAGCTCGATCAGGCTGACGCCGGTGATCAGCTGGCCGTTGCCGGCGGTGGTGATGTTCTGGACGTTGCAGATGTCGACGTCTTCCTGCTTGGTGCAAGCCTTGAACCAGCCCTGCGGAATCTGCTGTTGCTGCTGTGCGGAAGCAGCGGGAAGTCCTGCGCAGAGAAAGCCGACCACGCCCGCGGCCATGACCGACAGGCGGTACGCATTGCTGTTCAGGCTCGTCATGTCGTGCACTTCCTCTCAAATGATCCCGGGACCGGCTTCTTCGTGCCGTGTGGTCCAGCTACCTGTTGCCGAAATGAGGCAACAGAATGACTTCGGACGGCGTGTTACACTGCAAGCGATACCGAATCCAGCCCGGTATCCGCATTTCTTGGCAACGACATTGGCCGGCGCGCCGCCGCCGCATGCTAGGGTGCGCACCGAATCATCAAGCCGACCCGGTAAGGAGACGGTCATGGGCCGCGTTCTTGTTTGGCTGGTCACCGCGATATCGTTTTTCACCCTTTCGCAGCTGCCGGCGCTATCCGAGCCCAGACACGCGATTGCGATGCAGGGCGAACCGGCCCTGCCACCCGACTACAAGCATTTCAGCTACGTCAACCCCGACGCGCCGAAGGGTGGCTCGATCACCTATTGCGTCGTCGGCAGCTTCGACAATCTCAACCCTTTCATCCTGAAGAGCCTGCGCACGACGGCGCGCGGCATGATGGACACGATTTACGGCAATCTTGTCTTCGAACCGCTGATGCAGCGCAGCGCGGACGAGGCTTTTACCCTCTACGGGCTGCTCGCCGACACAGCCGACATGGACTCCGAGCGCAAAAGCATCGAATTCCACCTCAATCCGAAAGCCAGATGGTCCGACGGCCAGCCTGTGACGCCGGAAGATGTGCTGTTCACCTATGACGCCTATACGAAAAAAGGCCGCCCGCCCTACAGCGACCGCATGGCCAGGATCGCCAAGCTCGAAAAGACCGGCGACCACAGCGTGCGTTTCACCTTCAACGAGAAGGCGGATCGCGAGTTTCCGCTGATCATCGCAATGACGCCGATCATCCCCAAGCACGCCTTCGACATGGACACGTTCGACAGGACGACGCTGAAGCCGTTGGTCGGCAGCGGCCCTTACACCGTTGCACAGGTACAACCCGGCCAGCGCATCGTCTTCAAGCGCAATCCGAATTACTGGGGCAAGGACGTGCCGGCCAAGCGCGGCTTCGACAATTACGACCAGATCACCATCGAATATTTCCTCAACGCCAATGCCAAGTTGGAAGCGTTCAAGAAAGGCCTGTGCGCCATCGATGATGACGGCGATCCGGTGAAACGCGAGCGCGATCTCGATTTCCCGGCCTTCCACAGGGGTGAGGTGGTTTCCGAGACCTTCGATACCGGCATTCCTCCGGTGGTGTCCGGATTCCTATTCAACACAAGGCTGCCGAAATTCTCCAACCCGGTGGTTCGGCGCGCGCTCGGCATGCTCTACGACTTCGAATGGGCCAACAAGAACCTGTTCGGCGGCAAGTACGCGCGCACGATGAGTTACTGGCAGAACTCCGAGCTTTCCGCGCTCGGCCATCCGGCCGACGACAGGGAAAAGGCGTTGCTGGCCCCCTACCCCGGCCGCGTGCCGGCCGACGTCATGGACGGAACTTACCGGCCACCGGTCACCGATGGATCGGGCCAGGATCGCAAGGTGCTGAAAGCTGCCTTCGAACTGCTCAGAAGCGCCGGTTATCACCTGCAGAACGGGACGATGCTCGATCCGGAGGGCAACCCTTTCGGGTTCGAGATCCTGACCGCCTCGCAGGACGAGGAGCGGCTTGCCGGCATTTACCAGCGCACGCTGGAGAAGATCGGCATCGATGTCGGCATCCGCAGCCTCGACGGCGACCAGATACAGTCGCGCAAGCAGCGTTTCGATTTCGATGTGCTGGTCGGCTCGAGCGGCTTCAACAATTCGCTCTCCCCCGGCATCGAGCAGATTGGGCGTTGGTCGTCCTCTGCCGCTAAGACCGAGGGATCGTTCAATCTCGCCGGCGTCGCCGACCCGGCGGTCGATGCGGCGATCGAGGCGATGCTGCGCGCGCGTTCGAAGGAAGATTATGTCGCTGCGGTTCGCGTTCTCGACAGGCTTCTGATCTCCGGCAACTACATGGTGCCGATGCAGTACAACGCCCAGCAATGGCTGGCTTACTGGAACTATCTGGAACATCCGAAAAAGACGCCCATATTCGGTTATCAATTGCCGAGCTGGTGGCGCAAGCCGAACTGAACCTCCGGAGAGCGAGATGAGCGAAGCGATAACCGTCGATGTGGTGTCGGATGTCGTCTGCCCCTGGTGCTTCATCGGCCAGAAGCGGCTGGACAAGGCGATCGCCGCGGCCGGTGATGTCGATGTGCGCATACGCTGGCGGCCGTTCCAGCTCGATCCGACCATTCCGCCTGAAGGCAAGAATCGCCGCGAGTACATGAGAGCCAAATTCGGCAGCGACGAGCGCATTCGCGAGATCCATGCGCGCATCGAACCGCTGGGCGAAGCCGAAGGCATTTCCTTCGCTTTCGACGCCATCAAGGTGGCGCCGAACACACTGGATGCGCATCGGCTGATCCGCTGGGCCGGTGTCGCCGGTGAAGCCGTTCAGAACAGGCTGGTGCGCCGCCTGTTCCAGCTCAATTTCGAGGAAGGCGCCAATATCGGCGACCACGCCGTCCTGGTCGAAGCCGCCCGCGAGGCCGGCATGGACGCTCCCGTGATCACCACGCTTCTGCCGACCGACGCCGATGTCGAGGCCGTTCGCACCGAGATCGCCACCGCCTCGCGCATGGGCATATCGGGCGTTCCGTGCTTCCTGCTCGAAGGCAAATACGCGGTCATGGGCGCGCAGGACGCCGACACCCTGGCCGATGCCATCCGCCAGGTGGCGGCCGCCAAGGCGCGCGGCGAGCTGGAAAAGGTCGATTGAGGCCAGCCAGCGATGTCGAGCCGTTTCTCTGCCGCCGGCCGGGACGGCCACGGCAACGAATCAAACTTCGATGACGGCGCCTTTTCAGGCATTTTGATCGGCCTGCGATGAAAAGCCGGAGGGCCGGACAAGCCGAACGAGTCACAAAACCGTGTGAATGCTTTCCCTGGCGGAAGATGTGCAGACCTTTGCTTTGCACCCGATAATCCTTTGATGTTGCTGGATTTAAGCCCCTCCCCGCCTGCTTCCGCGCAGCGCTTGGACCGGCTGTCCTGTTGCCCAACGGCAACGGCCCGCAAGTCAATCCGGACTCCCCCCTAGGAAAATTAATGGAAAATGATCAATTGGTGTTACCATCCGTAACAAAAGAAAAAAGGTTTGGGCGGGATCGTGATTCGGATCGGCAAACGATCGCAAGAGTCAGTACCGGATAGACTACACGGCGATGTCGAGAGGCGGTCGCCACTGACGCCGGTATCCTCGATGCGCAATTTCTGGGGGCTGATGCGGGCCTACTGGGTCTCGGATCGCTGGAAGGAAGCTTGGACGCTGACGCTGGTGATCGCGCTGCTCACCGCACTGTCCAGCAAGGCAGGCGTCTGGTTCGCCGAGGCCTCCGGCGAGTTGGTCAACTCGATCGCCTTCTTCCATGACGCCGCCAATACCACTCCGCTGCGCACGCTGCTGGTCAATGCCGGTATCCTTGTGTTGCTGGTGGTGCTCAAGGACGCCGGCTTCACCGGCATCCGCAACCTCGTCTCGGTGACCTTGCACCGCAAGTGGCGCGGCTGGCTGGACAGCCGCTTCAACGAGGCGCTGCTGGACGGCAACCACACGCATTTCCATGCCCAGCACGCTTCGGCCGGCGGCGGTGCGCCCGCCCCCGACAACATCGACCAGCGCGTCCAGGAATCCATCAAGGACATGACCGGCGGCGCCATCGGCCTCGCCATGGGCGTGCTTGGCGTCGCCACCTCGCTCTATTTCGTCGGCCAGAAGCTGCTCGAAACCTCCGTCGAGGTGAAGGGGCTGGAGTTCCTCGGCAGCTATGGCAGCGCCGTTCTGGCTTTCCTGGCGGTCGCCACCTACGTGCCGCTGAACACTTGGATCGCGGTCAAGCTCGGCGGCCTGCTCGAGCGCCTCAATGTCAGGATGCAGCAAGCCGAGGGCAGCTACCGCGGCGAACTGACGACGTTCCTGCGCCGCTCTTTCCATGTCGCGGCGTCCCACGGCGAAGGCGTGCAGAAGACCATGCATCGCCGGCTTTATGTCGATATCGACGGAACCTGGACTCGGCTGAACATCGTCAACACCGTCTACATGTCCTTCGAGCTGATCTACAATTTCATTGGCTCCCGCATCGTCGCCTACGGGCCAGGCCTGGTGCCGTTCATCCACAATGGTTTTGACCTCAAGGGCTACATAACCGGCTCCGAACTGGTCAATTCGCTGATCAGCCAATGTTCGTGGTTCATCCATGTCATGCCCGCCATCGCCGCGTTGCGCGCCAACAGCCAGCGTGTCACCGAGCTCGCCAACGCGATCGAGAACGTCCAGCATCCGCAGGAATTCTACAGCCAGACCGGTCGTTCCGACTTCCAGTATGGCAGCCAGAACCCGGTTTTCGGCCTGACCATCCAGAAGCTCGAACTGGCGCATCAGGGCGAGGACGCAACACCGTTCCTCAGCGCCGCCAATCTGCGCTTCCGGCGCGGCGAGTGGACGTTCCTGAAAGGCGAATCCGGCTGCGGCAAGACTTCGCTGATCAAGGCGATCAATGGCCTCTGGCCTTATGGCCGCGGCACCATCGTCTCCCCCGAGGGCGTGAAGAGTTTCTATGCCGCCCAGGAGGTCAAGCTGCAGCAGGTGTCGCTGAAACAGCTGGTCTGCCTACCCGGCTCCGAGCACGACCATCGCGACGCGCAGGTCGCCGCGGCCCTGCACAAGGCCGGCCTTGGCGACTTCATCGAGCATATGGGCAATGAAAGCCGCGAAGGCAAAAGCTGGGACCAGGTCCTGTCGGGCGGCCAGAAACAGAAGCTGGTCGTGGCTCGCATCATTCTGCAGCAACCGGGGCTGCTGTTCCTCGATGAAGCGACCGGCGCGCTCGACCCGGCGGGCAAGGTTGCCTTCCACCAGGCCATCAAGGACAACTGTCCCGATGTCACGGTGATCAGCGTCATGCATGAGGCGGTGGCGCCGAGGTCGGCCGGCGGCGCGGAGTTCTATCACAGCATGGTCATGATCGCCGACGGCGTGGCCACCAAGAAGCCGCTGGCCCCGAGCCTGCCTCCGGAACTCACCACCATTCTCGTCCAGCCAAGGCCGGTCGAGGACAAGTGGCTGCGTTTCCCGCGCCGGCTGAAGCAGAAATAGCGGCGCTCTCAACCCGGCCGTCCGCATCCTGCTGCGGCCCGTGATCACGGTCTCGCGAGCGGAGCCATTCGGCTCCGTTTTGGCGGCGTGTCGCCCTGCGCGAGCTTACCGCCGGTCTGGTGCTCGGGGCCATGCTGGGCGTGGTCGGCATCTGCCGCATCGCGCTCTGGCAATATATGGGCTTCTACGACTATGGGCCGCATTGGCCGCTGATCGCCACGACGGTTGGCGCCGCCCTTGTCGGCATCGTCACCTTCGGCTCGCTGTCGGGGTCGATGCTGCCGTTCGGCTTGAAACGCATTGGTTTCGACCCGGCCAGCGCGTCGGCGCCGTTCGTCGCCACGCTGGTCGATGTCACCGGCCTTGTGATCTATTTCTCGGTGGCGCTGGTGATCCTGCGCGGCACCTTGCTGTAGCGGTTTCCGTCATCTCCGCCGTGGCATGGCCTCGCCGCGGCGGAGTTCGGCATCCGGGCGTTGCCGGTCAGTCCACGCGCTGGCCGTCCTTCACGCGGTAGGTCGGCTTGTACATGGTGACCAGTTCTTCCGCCGCGGTCGGGTGCACGGCCATGGTGCGGTCGAAATCGTCCTTGGTCAGCCCCGCCTTCAGCGGGATGCCGAGAAGCTGCGCCATCTCGCCGGCGTCCGGACCCAGGATATGGGCGCCGAGCACCTTTCTGGAAGCGCCGTCGACCACCAGCTTGATCAGCATTTTTTCGTCGCGGCCCGACAGCGTGTGCCGCATCGGCCGGAAACTGGCGCGGTAGATCTCGACATCGGCGAAACGCTTGACGGCGTCGTCTTCCGACAGGCCGACCGTGCCGATTTCCGGCTGCGAGAAGACGGCGGTGGCGATCGTCTCGTGGTCGGGCGCCGTCGGGTTGTTCTTGAAGGCCGTCTCGATGAAGCACATCGCCTCGTGGATCGCCACCGGCGTCAGTTGCACGCGGTTGGTAACGTCGCCGATCGCCCAGATGTTGTCGATGTTGGTGCGGGAATAGCCGTCGACCTTGATCGCGCCGGTCGCGGTCATCTCGATGCCGATGCCCTCCAGCCCCATGTTCTCGGTGTTGGGCAGGCGGCCGATGGCCAGCATCACCTGGTCGACCGTCAGCACCTTGCCGCTGGTGAGGACTGCGTCGAGCCGG
Source organism: Mesorhizobium sp. M0152 (assembly GCF_040322415.1). Lineage (NCBI taxonomy): Bacteria > Pseudomonadati > Pseudomonadota > Alphaproteobacteria > Hyphomicrobiales > Phyllobacteriaceae > Mesorhizobium > Mesorhizobium sp. M0152. The sequence goes on along the minus strand of NZ_JAMYTH010000001.1, from coordinate 286,039 downwards.
CCGTCCGGCCGCTTGCGCACCCATTCGGAAATGGAATGGCAGAGGATCTTTATCCCCTTCTTTTCCATCGTCTCGTGCAGCATGCGCCGCAGGTCCATGTCGAACCGGCTGAGGATCTCCTTGCCGCGATAGACCAGCGTGGTATCGACGCCGAGGCCGTGGAAGATGTTGGCGAACTCGACCGCGATGTATCCGCCGCCCTCGATCATGATCGCCTTCGGCAGTTCCTTGAGGTCGAAGGCCTCGTTGGAAAAGATGCAGTGTTCGTGACCCGGCAGCGCCGGATGTGCCGCCGGGCGGCCGCCCGTGGCGATCAGGATCTGGTCGGCGGTGACGGTGCGGTCCTCGCCCAGAAGATGCACCACATGCGGGTCGAGGATCATGGCGCGCGAGTGAAAGGTCTCGCCGCCGGCGCCATGCACGTTCTTCTCGTAGATCGCCTCCAGCCGGCTGATCTCGCGATCCTTGTTGGCGACCAGCTTCTGCCAGTCGAAGCTGGCTTCCGGCACCGTCCAGCCATAGCCGGCGGCATCGGCGAAATGCTCGGGGAATTGCGAGGCATAGACGTAGAGCTTCTTCGGCACGCAGCCTCTGATGACGCAGGTGCCGCCGAAGCGGTATTCCTCGGCGATGCCGACGCGCTTGCCGAGCGCGGCGGCGACACGCGCCGCCCTCACCCCGCCCGAGCCGCCGCCGATGACGAAGAGGTCGTAGTCGTAACCGGCCATGCCGCGGCTCCGTGGGCTTCAATGTTGAGCTTCAAAATCCAGTGACAGGTAGGCCGCAAACCGCCAAAAGAAAAGCCCGGACAAGCCGGGCTCTGGAGATGGCCGCGAGGCCGTTTGGAAATGCGCGATCAGTTCTGCGAATCGTCCGCCGGGGCGGCGCCATCGGCGGGTGCTGCGCCATCCGCCGGAGCGGCGCCGTCGGCCGGAGCGGCGGCATTGGCGGGTGCGGCCGGCGCCTTGGCCTTGGCCGCCGCGGCCAGCGTTTCGCCGACCTGCTGAGCGAGATCCCGCGCCAGGCCGTTCTGCCAGATGTCGGCTGCCTTCATCAGGTCACGCGTAACGGCCGGGCCGCTGTCGAGCAGCTTCTTGCCAGCGTCCGAACTGTAGAAAGCCGCGATGTCGTTGAGGTCCTTTTCCGAAAACACCTTCGCATAGGCAAGGGCCGCTTCCTTTTCCAGGTCGGCGCGGCGCGACGCCAGCGCCAGCGCCTTTTCGTTGATCGTCTTGCCGATCAGCTCCTGCATGTCGGGGTTCTTCTGGATGAGCTGCGATTCGAGCGCGGCCGCCGCCTGCGGCAGGATGTTGTCGAATGGGTCGGTCGCATGGATCGCCGCGACCGCCGCGCGGGCAGCCTTCAGGTGCGATTCCGTGACATCCTGCGAAAAGGCCGGCGAGGAGAAGGCGAAAACAGCCGAAGCCGCCAGAATGACGGACAGTTGACGAACGCGCTTATGCAACATCATGGTCGATAGAACTCCCTGGTTTTCGGGCGGCATGGACGGTTTGGATGCCGTCGCCGCCGGCGATGATGGCCGCTGACGCCAGCCCGATGAAAAGACCGTGCTCGACCACGCCTGGAATGGCGTGGAGAGCATTCGAAAGCGCTCTTGTATCCGGAATGCGGCCAAAAGATGCATCGAGGATAAAATGGCCGCCGTCTGTAACAAAAGCCTGGCCGCCCGTCATCCTCAATGTCACCGGACCGGAAAGGCCGAGCTTTCCAGCCGCCGCGGCCACCGCGATCTCGGTTGCGCGCAGGCCGAACTGGTTCACTTCGATCGGCAGCGGAAAAAGGCCGAGCGTCTCGACCATCTTCGACTGGTCGGCAATGACGATCATGCGCTTCGAAGCCGCCGCCACGATCTTCTCGCGCAGCAGCGCGCCGCCGCCGCCCTTGATCAGGCTCAATTCCGGATCGACCTCGTCGGCGCCGTCGACGGTGAGATCAAGCTCGGGCGTTTCCTCCAGCGTCGACAGCGGCACGCCAAGCTCGCGGCACAGCAAGGCGGTGCGCTCCGACGTCGGCACGCCGATGATGGTCATGCCGGTGGCGATCTTGTCGGCCAGCAGCCGCACGAACTCGTCGGCGGTGGTGCCGGTGCCGATGCCGAGCCGCATGCCGTCCGTGACATGGGCAAGGGCCGCCCGCGCGGCTTCGACCTTCAACTGCCTTGCATCCATGCCGCTTTTGCCGCCCGAACCTGATGTTTGGGGGCTCGTAGCATTTTTGCCGGTCAGGTCAAAGCCCTGGCGGCGGCGAACTCCCCGCTGACGCGCGGCATCCCGTCCATCGCGCCCGCGCGCTCGGCGGCCGATGCGTGGCGCCGCACGTAGGAATTTGTTCTCAAAGCCGTTGACAGGGTGAGTGCAGCTATGCTACATTTTTGCCCATGGTGCTGATTTGCGCCAACCACCCGCCGCCCTGGCGGGTTTTTCATTCCAGACGCTCGCCCCGAAACGCCTAGCCCGCGAATGCCCACCCGATGCGGCTTGCTTGAACGAGCTGGCCCGCTTGCCTTGACGCGCCGCAGCCGCTATCGCCTGCCCCTGCACAAACCAGCTCAGGACCGACCATGACCCGCCCGATCATCGTGTTCGACCTCGACGGTACGCTGATCGACACAGCGCCGGACCTGCTCGACAGCCTGAACCACAGCCTTGCCGCCAGCGACATCGCGGCCGTCGACGAAGCCGGCTTCAGGCGCTTTGTCGGTCACGGCGGCCGGGTGATGATCGAACGGGCGCATGCGGCCCAGCAGCGATCGCTCAATGTCGAGCAGCATGACCGGTTGCTGAAGATTTTCCTCGATCACTACACCCTCAACATCCCCGGCAAATCGCGCCCCTACCCCGGCGTCGTCGAGGCGATCGCGCGCTTCGAGAACGCCGGCTATCTCCTGGCCATCTGCACCAACAAATACGAAGCCAACTCGCTGGCGCTGATCGAGGCGCTCGGCATGACCAGGCATTTCGCGGCAATCGCCGGACAGGACACGTTCGCGTTCCGCAAGCCCGACCCGCGCCACCTGACCGAGACCATAAAGCGCGCCGGCGGCGACCCGGACCGCGCCCTGATGGTCGGCGATTCGCAGACCGACATCGACACCGCGAAAGCCGCCGGCATTCCGGTGGTGGCGGTCGATTTCGGCTACACCGACCGCAACGTGCGCGAGTTCGAGCCCTCGGCGGTTATTTCTCACTTCGATGCGCTGACGCTGGACCTGGCACAAAGGCTGATCGCCGCCGCGCAACATTGAGCGGACCGGCGGGCGGCCTCTCGCCGGGAGAGATCGAAAGGGCAAAATCCGATCCTGTGAGAACGCCGATCAGCGCCTTGACTTCCCCAGCCCGCCTCCCTTATATCGCGGCTCGCTTGGCCTTCGGGCAACGAGCGGGCGATTAGCTCAGCGGGAGAGCACACCCTTCACACGGGTGGGGTCGCAGGTTCAATCCCTGCATCGCCCACCATCTAACCACCCGAAAAGGTTAGATGATTTGACCTGTACATAAATCTTTGAAGTCGCCGCTGGCGCGTATGGCCTTCTGGCCTCACGCCCAAAACACCGATGCCTACCTCGACCTCTTCTACCCGTACCACGCCGTCATCCCGTGGGAGAATTGTTGCGAGAAGAATTACGACCCGCTGATGAACTGCGCCGGGCGACATGCCTTCATCCGTCGCGACAACAAGGAATATCTGGGCTTTCGCTTCAAAGAGCCGTTCAGGCGAAGCGGATGGCGCAGGAGTTTGGCGGTGAGACCTACTATGCGCTCGACCGCGGCAAGGGGCAGCGGCTGGGAGAAGTGGCGGAAGAAGGTTACAACGAGGCCCTGGCGGAGGGCGAGAGAATGGCCGAAAATAGCGATTACCATAATCGCTTAAACCGACTCATGCAGTTGTTGCAGGACGAGGATGAACGCGGCCTCGTGCTGACCAGCTCCGCTTTTGCGGAAGATCTGTTGGGGCGCCTAATCCGGGCGTTTCTGGTGGACGTGAAGGCAACGGGTGATTTGCTGGACGGCTTCAATGCCCCGCTGGGCACCTTGTCGGCCCGCATCAAGGGAGCCTTCGCGTTGGGCCTCCTGTCGCCGGAGCAGTTTGCTGACCTGGAGCACCTTCGCAAGATTCGGAATGAGTTTGCCCACGCATGGGAAGGATGCAGCTTTGCCCGTCAGGACATCGCCGACCGGATTGCGAAAATGAACCCAACGCGCATCCCCTCCGGCACCGGGAAAGAAGGCGAGATGCCCCACAACAAGCTTCGCTCCTCGATTTCCTGCGTATTGGCGGAACTGGATGTACTTACCCGGCTCGTCGACAGTCGGTACCAGCGTATCCGGCCGCTGGCGATGCACCTGTCCTTGACACCGTACAGAAGTTGACGCGGCGAGGTCCGTCAATCAGCACCATCATCGAAGAAAGGCTGGAGGTCCGTGCGACGATTCTTAAACATCGCCGCCTCTTCCGCGCTGGGCGATTGGAAATAGTCGTGGACGATATAACCAGCGGTGCCTAGGATGACCACAAATTGGTCTAATGACGATAAAAGAGCTTCCTTGCCCATCTCGGCAAAGATGACAACCTCGACCGTATCCTCCGTGTCACCTATGAAATGCTGATCTGATAAGGCTTTGATATTGTTGTGGCTGTGACCGCAAAGGTCTTTGTAGACTGAGCGATATTCGTTATCCAAACCAGCCAATTGGAAGCGTTCGAATATGTTCAAGGTGCGCCCGAGCTTCTCCAGCTTCGCAAGAGCCTTTTTGTGGTCTTCCAACGATTGAGCTGCGCCTGGGTCTTGTTTGAAGAAGTCGAGGAAGGGATTTCCGGCTAAGCCCTCCTGGGTGAGCAGAAGCCAGTCCTTGTGATAGAGCGCAAGCATCTGGTTGTAATACATCGGGTCGTTGCACAGGTTGGCGAGGTCGACAAAGGCCTCCAGATTCGACCGCAAAATAGTATCTATCCCTGCCGACCTTTTGGCTCGGCGGAGTACCATGGCGCTGTCCGTGTTCTCGATGATGACCGCATAAAGGGCCATGACGGCGCGATGGACGCGGTTACCTCGGTCAAATTTGACCTCTGGCAAAAGCCGCATGGTGTCTCTCATCATGTCGACAAGTAGGTCGAACATCACTTCAAGTTTGGGCATGTCATCCCTGCGGAAAAATCGACGAGTCCATCGTTCTGGCGCCTACTACTCGCATGAATAGCAGTCTGCGCGGAAGATAGGCCGGCAATACGTCCTCGGAATCGATCTCGGCACGATTTTCTCGGCAACTTCAAACCACTTGTGGAATGACCGAATGGGTATCCATCACCCTCGGGGAACAAACCTACCCACCAGCGAGTTTCCCTCCGTTGCAACTTTGAGGGAAAACCATGTCCAGGCTCCTGCTGGCGACCAGCGTCGCCGTTGTTCTCGCTGCCGGGCCGTCGCTTGCCGCGGACGAAAAGCCGCTGCCACCGCCCAATGCCAAGAAACTGTCCGACATCATCGCCAAGGTCGAGCAGCGCGACGGCTTCCGGTATGTGAAGGAAGTCGACTGGGAAGATGGCGCCTATACCGTCACCTACTACACCGCGGATAAGGCGAAGGTCGAAATCACCTTCGATCCCGTGACGGCCGAGCCGAGATAACGACCTTCGGCGGATCGTGAGCGGGGCTTGGCCTCCGGTCGGCGGTGCCTTCGTGTCCCGCTTGCGCCGCCCCTCACCTGCCTACCGGCATCCTCTCCCCGTATAGTGACGGGGAGAGGGGTGCAGTTGTCGATGGTTTCGCCAACCGTCAGCGTTCCAGAAAAAGGCGCCGAGCTTTCGGCTGCCCCTTCTCCCCGTCACTATACGGGGAGAAGTGCCCGGCAGGGCGATGAGGGGCGGCGGCGGCCTCGACAATGGTCTCCGCCACAAGTGGGAAACTGTCGTTGGTCGGAGCGATTGCCTGGCCAAGGAGGAGCGCCTCCCCTTGCGCCAATTCGTCTTTGGTGGCTGATTACGGCGGGGCGTCACGGGGGTGGGCATGGCGACGGCGAAGCACGTACTGAAGCGCATCCTGATGATGCTTGCCGGCTATCTTCTTGCCGTGCTGGTCGGCCTGTTCGGCGTGGTGGCGATCTATGCCGCGCTGAGTTCCCTGCCCAACGCGCCGGCGTATTTCGACGTCATGGGCGTCACGCCTATCGCGGCGCTGGTGGTGCCGCCGCTAGGCATGTTCATCTATTTCCTGACGATCGTGGTGACCGGGTCGCAGACGCTGGTCTTCGCGCTGATCGCCGAGTTCTTCTCGCTGCGCAACGCGCTGATGCACATGGTCTTCGGCGCGGCTGCCGCCGCTGGCGGTTTTTTCCTGATCTGGCCGAGTTCGGCGCAGGACATCGATCCCGAACGCTGGGCCGATATCGGCATCATCGCCGCCGCCGGCCTTGTCGCCGGGCTTGTCTATTGGCTGATCGCCGGCCGCGACGCCGGCTTTCGGCGCCCGCTGCTGGAACGCTAGGTCTTTGGTTTTGCGCAATTCCGGACGGAAAACCGTTTCACACTTTTCCTGGAATTGCTTTCGATCAGCTCGACGGCGAGCGCACCGCCTCGGTGGCGTCCAGCGCCTGCTTCAGCCGGGAATCGCGGTCGTAGACGTCGTTGAAATATTCGACCTTGCCCGACATGTCGGGCCATGCGGTGAAATAGGCGACGTAGACAGGGATCTTGCGCGTGACATTCTCGCTGGAATGGCCCTGCTTCAGCTTCTCGGCGACATAGTCGACCGAGGTGCCGAGCACCGCCGCGGCCATGCCGCGCGGATCCTGCAGACGCACGCAGCCATGGCTGAGCGCCCGCATGTCGCGCTCGAAGAACGACTTCTGCGGCGTGTCGTGCATGTAGATCGCGTGCTTGTTGGGGAACAGTATTTTCAGCTCGCCAAGCGCGTTGGCCTCGCTCGGCTGCTGGCGCACGCTGTAAGGAATGTTCGCGCCATAGGCGCCCCAGTTGACGGCCGATGACGGGATGCGCTTGCCGCGAGAGTCGGTCACCTCATAGCCGGCGCGGTCGAGATAGCCGGGATCGCCGCGCAACCTGGGCAGCATCTCGTTGACGATGATCGACTGCGGCACGCCCCAATAGGGATGAAAGTCGACCTGCTCGATCTGGTCGTAGAAGAACGCGGTCTGGTTGGTGGTCCGGCCGATGACGGCACGCGTCTTCAGCTTTTCCTCGCCATTGTCGATATAGCTCGCGGTGAAAGCCGGCTGGTTGATGAAGACGCGCGGGCTGCCGAGATCGGAAGGCAGCCAGCGCAGTTCCTCCAGCGCCACCTGCACCTTGAGCAGCCTGTCGGCCTTCGACGTTCCCGCCAGCGATGCGACGGTGCGCGGCCCGATGACGCCGTCGCCCTTCATGCCCGCCTTCTGCTGCACCGCCTCGATGACCGGCACCAGGTCGGGAACATAGACCTCGCTGGTGGCCAGCCTGGACAGGATCTCGCCATAGGCGCCGCCCATCTGGTCATCGAGATTGCGCGCGATCAGGGTCAACAGCTTCGGCAGTTCGGGGCTGGTCTCGCCCGGCTTCAGCAGCAGCTTGGGATCGACGACGATCTCGTTCTCGGCGCTCGCCTGCAGGGATTCCAGTTCGACGCGCAGCGCCTGGTATTCCGGACTCTGGGGGTGGCGCGATTCGAGATAGGTGCGCACCTGCTGGGTGTGGGCCAGCGTTTTCAGCACACCCTCCAGGTCGAGCGGCTTGGCTGGAAAATCATAGTAGCCGGTCATGCGATTGGGCTCGACACGGCCGCTCTGGGCATCATGGGCGTAGCGCAGGACGCGCGCCGACAGCGCCATTTCGAAACGGACAAGCGCCTTCAGCCGTGCGGCCTCGTCGGCCGTCGAGCCACCGGCGGCGGGCACGTCGACCGTATAGTCGGCCGGCGTCAGGCCATAGCTCGCGGCCTCGCCCAGCACCCGCACCGCGTCCTGAGCACGGCTGTTGGGGGTGGTTCCGCTCACCCAGATGAAGTCGGGATTGGCCGAGTAATAGGCGATCAGCGCCTTGGCGATGTCCGGCTCGGCGTAGAGTTCATAGTCGCCAAGCCCGGCGACCGCGTCGTGGAAGGCCGCGCCCGTGGCCGAGGGGACAAAAGCGGCATCTTGGGGCATGGCCGGCTGCGGGGCGGCCGCCAGCGCCGAGAAGTCGACCCGCGTCAGCCGGTCGGCCTTGTATGTGTAATAGGAGGGGCTGCTGATCTTCACACCGCCGCCGGCCGAGGCTTTCGGCTGTGGGTTTTGTTTTCGTGGCGGAGGCGGAAACTCGCCTTGCGGCGCATGCCTGACGCCGCCCCCGAAAAGCATGTCGAAGAGCCCCTGGGCGCCTGCCTGAGGCGTGCCGAACGCAAGTGTCGCCGTAACAGCCATCAGCGGCATCACGGTCGCTTTGTTGCCGAGGAATTTCATGGACCACCCGCTCCGGCCGCAACCGGTTTCCGTTCCGAACGCTAGACCGTCTCGCCCACCGCATGGCGGATGTAAGACGCGACTATACCGATTCATACCGATTTCGTTAAGCTTTCATAAATTTGCGAAAGCCTGTTGCAGAACAGTTTCACAACATCGTGACGCCGGAGCGGCGGGTGTTTCCGCTCCGGCCTGGAAATACGATCGGTATCAGGCGTTTGCACCGCCATCGATCGTCAGCGCCGTGCCGGTGACGAAACGGCCTTCCGGGCCCGCGAGCCAGGCCACCATGCCGGCGATCTCCTCCGCCTTGCCGAAGCGCGGCGTTGCCATTTTCCGCCGCTGGTGTTCGGCGTGCGGGCCGTCCTTCGGGTTCATGTCGGTATCGGTCGAGCCTGGATGAACGACATTGGCGGTGATGCCGCGCGAGCCAAGATCGCGCGCCAGCGCCTTGGTCAGGCCGACCAGGGCCGCCTTGCTGGCCGAATAGGCGCCGAGACTGGTGTCGGTGACCCGCTCGGCAAGATTGCTGCCGATCGAGATGATTCGACCGCCCTCGCCCATATGCCTCGCCGCCGCCTTCGAGGCGACGAACGGGGCCCTGAGATTGACCGACATGGTGTCGTCGAAATCGGCGAGCGACAGCGTGTCGATGGGTGCCGCGCGCCAGATGCCGGCGCTGTTGACCAGGATGTCCAGCCGGCCGAATGCGGCCGCGGCCTCGTCCACGGCCTTGTCTATGGCCTCGGCGTCGCGATTGTCCGCCCTGATGGCGATGGCGCGGCCACCCTTGGCCTCGATCTCGGCGACGACCGAGCGGGCCTGGTCCTCGCCTTGCACATAAGTCAGCGCGACGTCGGCGCCGTCGGCCGCGAGCCTGCGCGCGATCGCTGCCCCGATGCCGCGGCTGCCGCCGGTGACGAGCGCCGCCTTGCCGCTCAATTTGGTGGAAGGCATTGATTTCTCCTTTATGTAATGATCGACACATAAATATCTGGCAGGCTTGCCCATTCGCGTCAATCCAATTATGTATCGATCATCACAGAAAAGAACACCCTACCTGAAAAACGCCATGTCTGAAAAACGCCCCGGCTGAAAACGCCCGTCTGAAAAACGCCCCGGCTGAAAACGCCCAGTCTGAAAAACGCCATGTCTGAAAGAGGCCGTCCCCGCACCTTCGATCGAACCGCTGCCTTGCGGCGGGCGATGGAGGTGTTTTGGGCCAAAGGCTATGAGGGTGCCTCGATGAGCGACCTCGCCACGGCGATGGGCATCAACTCACCCAGCCTTTATGCCGCCTATGGCAGCAAGGAGGCGCTGTTCCTCGAGGCGACGGACCTTTATTCGCGAATAGAGGGCGCGGACATCTGGCAGGCGCTGGAGGAGGCGCCGACCGCGCGCCTTGCGATCGAACGCTTCTTGCGTCGGACCGCGAAGGCCTACTCGCAGACCGATCGGCCGCAGGGCTGCCTGATTACGCTCGGGGCATTGCACCAGGATTCGAGCCGCGGCGCCATCTGCGACGACCTGCGCCGCCGCCGCGCCGAGAACCAGAAAGCCCTGCGGAGGCGCCTCGATCGCGGCGTAGCCGAAGGCGAATTGCCGGTGGATTTCGACAGCCGCGCCGCAGCGATCTTCTTCGCCACGGTCCAGCACGGCATGTCGATCCAGGCGCGCGACGGCGCCTCGCGCGCCGCGCTGATGGCGACCGTGGCCGGCGCGATGGCCGCATGGCAGACCATGGCGGCCACCGACAAGCCGTGACAAATGCCGGCCGTTGTGCTCGAAATTCGACCTGCCTGCAGAACCGTGCGGCCGGGAGGGACGAGTGAAAAAGGGTTATCGCGAACTGCTGGATGAGGCGAACGCCGAGATCGAGGTGGTTTCGCCGGAGGAAGCGGCAGGCCTGCTTGAAGACGAAGGCACGATCTTCGTCGACCTGCGCGACCCGCGCGAGGTGGAGCGCGACGGCAGGATTCCCGGCGCCGAGCATGTCACCCGGGGCATGCTGGAATTCTGGATCGATCCCGAAAGTCCCTATCACAAGCCGTTCTTCGCCTCGGGAAAGAGCTTTGTGTTCTTCTGTGCCGGCGGCTGGCGCTCGGCGCTGGCCACCAAGACGGCGCAGGATATGGGGCTGTCGCCGGTCAAACACATCCTTGGCGGCTACACCGCCTGGAAAGCCGCCGGATTGCCGGTCGAGCCCGGCGAGAAGAAGAAATAGCTTCGACCGCAGCTCAATGCAGCGGCGCCGGCTCCCGATGCTCCGCGACGAAGCCGACGGCGCGTTCGACGACCCCCTTGTCCGCCAGGATGCGGCGATGGCCGAGCCCGTCGGCCCAGTGGAGCCGCACATGGCCGCCGGCCCCGGCATAGCGCGTTGCATGATCGGCTGACACTTCGCGGTCATCCGGTGCGTGGATGACCAGTGTCGGCACCAGCGCGTGGGCGAGCTGGCGGTCGCCGGTGAACTCGTGCAGCGGCCGGCCGGAAAGATGCTCGACACGGTCCGCCATGGCGACTTGCGAGCGCGGGCCTACATTGAGCATGCGGCTGAAATCGGCGAAGATGGCCGGCAGCGAACTGGGCGCGGCAATCAGCACCAGACGTCCGGCCGCCAGCGGCGGGATGTTCTTGACCGAACCCGCAATGGCATTGGCGGCAACGGCGCCGCCGAAGGAATGGCCGACCGCCGCCGCGAAGGGACCGAACCATTCGCCGGCAACCCGCACCGCGTCCACGGCATTGACCATATTCAGCCGCCGCCCCTGCGACTGGCCGTGGCCGGGAAGGTCGAGCGAAACGACCCTGTAGCCGGCCGCGCGATAGCCTTCGATCAATGCACGCATATATTCGGTGCGCGAACGCCAGCCATGCACGACGAGAACCGTGCCGGCCGCCGCCCTGCCCGGCTCCGGCCGGAATTCGTGCACCGTGACGCAACCGGTGGCGGTCTTCAGCCGATGATGACGCGCCTCCGCCATGAACTCCGCCGCGCGGTCGACGGCACGGCGTTCGCCGTCCGTCAGCGCCTTGGCGTTCGGCGTGCGGCAGAACAATTCGAAAGCCGCGCGCCCGGTGAGGCGCGGCGCGATATGTTCGGCCGCACCAAACACCCCCCGGATGACCTTCAGTCCGAATGATGCCATAGTGAGAATCCATCCATACGTTCAAGCATGAACATAATAGTTCAAAGATGAACAATAAACAAGAGTTACCTTGGGACAACCCGCGGTTTCGCAACTGGGTCGCGGTGGCGCGCGCCTGCCATGTGCTGGAGCGCACGCTGGCGGTGAAGCTTGCGCCGCTCGACCTGAAGCCGGCGCAGCTCGATGTCCTGATGAATCTCTACCGCCACCCCGGCATGTCGCAGCACGACCTTGCCCGCAAGCTGCTCGTCGGCCGCTCCAACGTCACCATGCTCTTGCCGCAGCTGGAGGCACGCGGCCTGCTGCGCCGCGAGGGCGACGAGAAGGACAAGCGCATCCTGCGGCTGGCCCTCACCGAAGCCGGCGAGGCGCTGCTGATGCAGGCGCTGAAAGTGCATATGGCGCTAATCGAGAAGGCGATGAGCCAGTCGACGCCGGAGCAATGCGACATGATCGGCGAGCAGATGCGCAAGATCTACGAAGTGCTGAAAGAGGCGTGACGGCCCGTTCGCCTACCACATCGTCTTCTTGGCTCGCTCCGGCCATTCCTTGTCGTAGGTCTCGCCGTCGATGGCCTTGCGGCTGGTGATTTCCAGGATTTGTCCGGGCGTCGGCAGCGATTTCGGGTCGAGATGCCTGGCCGGGTTCCAAAGCTCGGAGCGAACGATGGCGCGGGCGCACTGGAAATAGACCGAATCGACCTCGATGACGGTGACCGAGCGCGCCGGCTTGCCGTCCACCGTGAATGACGCACAGAGCGCCGTATCCGTGGTGATGTGGGCGCGGCCATTGATGCGCAACGTCGTGCCGGAGCCCGGCACCAGGAACAGCAGCCCGACGCGCGGATCCCGGATAATGTTCTTCAGCGAATCGGCGCGGTTGTTGCCGCGCCGGTCCGGCATCATCAGCGTTTTCGGATCGTGGATGCGCACGAAGCCGGCGAGATCGCCGCGCGGCGAACAGTCCAGCCCCTCCGGCCCGCTGGTCGCCAGCGCAACGAAGGGCGAAGCCTCGATGAAGGCGGCATATTCGGGGATGACATGGTCGAGTTCCTTGACCAGCGAGGCTTCGCCGGGAACGCCATAGAGCGCCTCGAGCTGCTCGACCGTGGTAATGACGGACATCTTTCGTCTCCAAACCTTTGCCGGCGCTACTCCAGCTGTGTGACGTCTTCACGACACCGTCATGCCTACGGCTAGCGATCCCGGCTCAGGCCCTTCTCCGCGAGTTCGGCGAGATAGGCGTTCCAGCGCTCCTCCTTCTCGTGGCCGAGCGTATGCAGATAATTCCAGGTGAAGATGCCGGTGTCGTGGAAATCGTCGAAGGTGATGCGCACCGCATAGTTGCCGACCGGCTCGATCTTCAGGATGGCGACGTTGCGCTTGCCGGGAACCGTCACCCGCTGGTCGGGCGAATGGCCCTGCACCTCGGCCGACGGCGAGGCGACGCGCAACAGCTCCGCCGGCAATTCGAACGGCTGATGGCCGGGAAAGGTGACGGAAAGCAGCTTGCGGTCTTTCGAGACGCGGAGTTCCTTCGGTGCGGTCATGGCGCTTGATCCCGTGGCAATCCCCTTCCCCTACGCTGCTTCGCCAGAGGGGAAAAGATAGTTTGAGGTGAGCCGACATCCGATGTCGGCCGGAGAATGTTACCAAGGACCGCGAAACGGTATCTTGAACCGCGGGCCGGATCGTATCACATAGCGATATATAACGACGCCGTTCACGGCCATGGAAAGTGCTTGAAGCATGAACATGATCGACCCTTTCGGTCGCACGATCAGTTATCTCAGGGTGTCGGTCACCGACCGCTGCGATTTCCGTTGCACCTATTGCATGGCCGAGGACATGGCCTTCCTGCCGAAGAAGGACCTGCTGTCGCTGGAAGAACTCGACCGGCTGTGCAGCGTCTTCATCGAAAAAGGCGTCAGGAAATTGCGCCTCACCGGTGGCGAGCCGCTGGTCCGCAAGAACATCATGCACTTGGTGCGCCAGCTGTCGCGGCATCTCGAAAGCGGCGCGCTGGAAGAACTGACGCTGACCACCAACGGCTCGCAGCTTTCGCGCTTCGCCGCCGAGCTCGCCGATTGCGGGGTCAAGCGCATCAACGTCTCGCTCGATACGCTCGATGCCGACAAGTTCCACAAGATCACCCGCTGGGGCCATCTCGGCAAGGTCATGGAGGGTATCGACGCCGCCCAGGCGGCGGGGCTGAAGGTCAAGCTCAACGCGGTGGCGCTGAAGGACTTCAACGACGCCGAACTGCCCGAAATGATGCGCTGGGCGCATGGCCGCGGCATGGACCTGACCGTCATCGAAACCATGCCGATGGGCGAGATCGACGCCGACCGCACCGACCAATACCTGCCGCTGTCGCTGCTGCGCGCTTCCCTGGAACGACAGTTCACCTTGACCGACATTCCCTTCAAGACCGGCGGCCCGGCGCGTTACGTCGAGGTCGCCGAGACCGGTGGCCGGCTCGGCTTCATCACGCCGATGACGCATAATTTCTGCGAAAGCTGCAACCGCGTCCGCCTGACCTGCACCGGCACGCTCTATATGTGCCTCGGCCAGGAGGACGCCGCCGACCTGCGTGCGCCGTTGCGCGCGTCCGAAGGCAACGAACTGGTCGCCGACGCGATAGACGAGGCCATCGGCCGCAAGCCGAAGGGCCACGACTTCATCATCGACCGCCGCACCAGCCGCCCCTCCGTATCGCGGCACATGAGCGTCACCGGCGGCTGATTTTTTCGCGGATCTGGTGCAGTATCGCCTCCACTGGCTTGGAGGCGAGACATGCGGCATTGTTCATTGCTGGCGGTTGTCATCACTATCGCAGCGACCGATGCGGTCGCCGCTCCCTTCACCTACACCAACGAGCGCTTCGGCACCATCTGCACCTTTCCGGACGATGTCTTCACCGATCGCCAGCCCGAGCCGGACAATGGCGACGGACAGCAGTGGCTGAGTGCCGACGGCGCCAGCCTGATCTGCTCCGGCATCCTCAACATCGACGACGACACGCCGAAAGGCTTTGTCGCTGATGAGAAAGCCAGCAACGAGCCCGGCTACAAGGTCACTTACGGCAAAGCCGGCAAGGACTGGGCGGTGCTGTCGGGCTTGAAGGATGGGAAGGTCTTTTACGAGCGGCGCCTGTTCGGCCCGGATGGCGTCATCCGCACCGTCAGGATCGATTACCCGCCGGCCCTGAGGTCGAAATACGATCCGCTGGTCGGCGCCATCGCCGGCAGTCTCAAGGGCCCATGAACATTTGGGGCCATCTGCATTTCGGGCCCATGAACATTTCGGCCACAGCGCGAACAAATCTTTATCCCTCGACGTGCCCTGATTTACCGGCGGTGTTTTCCCGCCTAGCCTCCATTTCGTAGCGGTCTTTCGCTCCCGGGGGATACATCATGCGCAAACTTCTTCTCTCTTTCGCATTGCTCGGCCTCGCCGCGCTGCCCGCGGCTGCCCAGTCGATCGGCGGCGCCTATACCGTCGCCGGCACCAATTTCGACGGTTCCTCCTATGACGGCGAAGCCACCATCACGCTGACCAGCGGCACCACCTGCACGATCCACTGGGAGACGGGCGGTTCTTCTTCCGACGGCATCTGCATGCGCAACGACGATGCCTTCTCCGCAGGCTACGTCATGGACAAGGACATCGGCCTCGTCGTCTACAAGGTGGAGGACGACGGTTCCCTGCATGGCCTGTGGACGATCGCCGGCAAGGAGGGCAACGGCACCGAGGTGCTGACGCCGAAGAAATAGATTTTTGCTGGCGGCTGTATAGGTTGCGGGGGGCGGAGCCGCCTCCCGGCAAGCTCCGCGGCGCCTGGTACAGTCCTTTACGGTTGCTGTCTGATGCCGGGCTGCTACAGGCTCGCTGCAAAGCAACCGGTAGATGTCTTGCCCCTTTCCCCGAATCTTCGCGGCGCGTTGTTCATGGCGGTGGCCATGGCCGGCTTCACCCTCAACGACGCCCTCACCAAATACTCGTCGCAGTCGATGAACATGGCGCAGGTCATGCTGGTGAGAGGAGCATTCGCCTCGCTCTTCGTCGGTTTGCTCGCCTGGCAGCGCGGCGCGCTTGTCCGACCGCGTTCGATGCTTCAGCCACTGGTGGCGCTGCGCGTCATCGGCGAGGCCGGCGCCACCGTGTCATTCCTCGTGGCGCTTGCCCATCTGCCGATCGCCAGCGTCTCGGCCGTACTTCAGGCGTTGCCGCTGGCGGTGACGATGGGAGCGGCACTTGTCTTCGGCGAAGCGGTCGGCTGGCGCCGCTGGCTGGCGATCGCCACCGGCTTTGCCGGCGTGATGGTCATTGTGCGGCCAGGCTTCGACGGGTTCAGCGTGTATTCCCTCGTGGCGCTGGCCAGCGTCGCCTGCTGCGCGGTGCGCGACCTGGCCACCAAGCGCATCCCTCAAGCCATCCCGACAATGCTGGTTTCGACCGCCACCTCGCTCGCCATGACCGTCGTCGGCGCGGCGCTGCTGTCGCCGATGGGCGGCTGGACGCCGATGACGGCGCAAAGCACGGTGCTGCTGGCGCTGGCCGCGGTGCTCGTGCTCATCGGCTATCAATTCATCATCATGGCGATGCGGTCGGGCGAAATCTCATTCATCGCGCCGTTCCGCTACACGGCGCTGATCTGGTCCATCCTGCTCGGCTTGCTGGTTTTCGGCGATTTACCAGATATGCCAATGATCGTCGGCGCCACGATCGTCGTCGGCTCGGGTCTCTACGCACTCTATCGCGAGCGAGTCGTCGGCCGGCGAAGGATCGTTGCCGAAAGTACCGGACCTGCGATGGCGCCGGATGGAATTTAGCCGGGTCTTGTGATTTCCGACGACAGGCGTACAGGCTCGATGCATGAAGCGCGACATTGCGGGGATCATACTGGCTGGCGGCCAGTCAAGACGGATGGGCGGCGGCGACAAGAGCCTGCTGCCGCTTGGCAGCGGGTGCGTGCTTGACCAGGTCCTGTCGCGCTTTGGCTCGCAGATCGAATCCCTGGCGCTCAGCGCCAACGGCGATCCGGCGCGGTTCTCCCGTTTCGGACTGCCGGTGCTTGCCGACACTGTCGAAGGCTTTGCCGGACCGCTTGCCGGAATCCTGACCGGCCTGGAATGGGCCGTTGCCGGCATGTCTTGCAAGACGATCGTCACCGCGGCCGGCGACACGCCTTTCCTGCCGCTGGATCTTGTCGGCCGGCTGGACGAGGCAGCCGGTCGACATCCCGGCTCGATCGCGATTGCCTGTTCGGCCGGCAGGCGGCACCCGACCTTCGCCCTATGGCCGACGGGCTGCCGCGACGGCCTGCGGCATTTCCTGGTCGAGGAAGACAACAGGCGGGTTTCGGCCTTTATCGAGCGCAACGGGTTCGTCGAAGTGGATTTTCCGGTTGGACAATCCGCAGGCCGGCCGGTCGATCCCTTCTTCAACATCAACGTGCCGGACGATCTTGCCCAGGCCGCTCGCTTGTTGCAGAGCATGACGCCATGAACAGACCTATCTTCGGCATCACCGGCTGGAAAAATTCCGGCAAGACCACACTGACCGAGAAGCTGGTCGCGGAACTCGTGCGGCGCGGCTGGAAGGTCTCGACGGTCAAACACGCCCATCATGATTTCGACATCGATAAGCCGGGGGCGGACAGCTTCCGCCATCGGCAGGCCGGCGCCACCGAGGTCGCGATCGTGTCCGGCAACCGCTGGGCGCTGATGCACGAACTGCGCGGCGAGGACGAGCCGCCGCTGGACGCCATTCTCGCGCGGCTTGCGCCATGCGACATCGTGCTGGTCGAGGGCTACAAGCGCGAAACCCACCTCAAGATAGAAACCAGGCGGCTGCAGGCCAGGGACAGGACTCCGCTTTCGGCGAATGACGGCAATATTGTCGCCGTCGCAGCCGACTTTACCGTCGACGACGAGAGCCTGCCGGTGTTCGATCTCGACGACGTGAAATCGATAGCCGACTTCATCGAGCGCGCGACCGGCCTCGTTGCCTAGGAAGTAACGCAACGGCAGGAAGCCATTGCCGATTTTCATGGTTTTGCAGTTGCTTTTTTCTTGGAAAGAGTGGGAGTATCGCGTCAGCGGGCGGTCAAAAGCACCGCCCCACAGAGCCGTTTCGGAACGACGGCCGGGACCGTAAAGAGAGGACTATCATGCGTATTGCACTGCGTATCGCGCTCGCCGCATCGGCCGCGCTGCTGACGCTCGGCGTAGCCCAGGCCCAGGAGAAGACCCTGAGGATCGGCACCGAAGGCGCCTACCCTCCTTTCAACAACCTGACCTCGGATGGCCAGCTTGTCGGCTTCGACATCGACATCGCCAAGGCGCTTTGCGATGAAATGAAGGTCAAGTGCACCTTCGTCGCACAGGATTGGGACGGCATCATCCCAGCCCTCCAGGCTGGCAAGTTCGACGCCATCGTCGCCTCGATGTCGATCACGCCGGAACGCGCCGAGAAGGTCGACTTCACCCACAAATATTACAACACGCCCTCGGCGCTCGCCGTGCCGAAGGACTCGACGCTGAAGGGCGTGACCAAGGAAGACCTCGCTGGCAAGACCGTTGGCGTCGCCACCACCACGACGCATTTCAACTATGCCTCGAAGACCTATACCGACAGCACCATCAAGGGCTATCCGAGCAGCCCCGAGGAACAGGCTGACCTGGCCAATGGCCGCCTCGATGCCATCGAGGACGACATCGTCGTGCTGCAGCAGTGGCTGGATTCGCCTGACGGCGCCTGCTGCAAGATCCTCGGCCAACCCTCGCCGCAACCGGTCGAAATTTTCGGACCCGGCGCCGGTATTGCCGTTCGAAAGGGCGAGACCGATCTCGTCAACAAGTTCAATGCGGCGATCGACGCCATCCGAGCCAACGGAAAATACAAGGAAATCAACGACAAATACTTCAAGTTCGACGTCTACGGCGCCGAGTCCTGATTATCATTGCCAAGGCGGCAGGGGTCCCCTGCCGCCTTGTTCATCTCGGGAGCGCCGTGGGGTAAGACGACTCGATGCCAGCCCAAAGCATATGGACACTGCTCAGTTGGGGACCCGAAGGCTGGAGTGACGACATTGCTTATGGCGCGTTGGTCACCATCGCGCTTGCGCTTGCAACACTGCCGATCGGCTTGACGATCGGCTTTTTCGTAGCCTGGGCCAAGCAGTCCGAAGAACCATCGTTGCAGCTGGCCGCCAACATCTACACCACCATGTTTCGCGGCTTGCCGGAGTTGGTGACGCTTTTCCTGTTCTTCTTCGGCATGCCCATCCTGCTGCAGTACGTCATCCGCCTGTTCAGGCCGGAAGCGACGATCGATGTCGACAGCTTCATCGCCGGCATGATCGTGCTGTCGCTGATCTTCTCGTCCTATACCAGCGAGGTCTTCCTTTCGGCTTTTCGCGCCATTCCCAGCGGTCAATATGAGGGCGGCTACGCGATCGGGCTGTCGAAATGGCAGACCATGCGCAAGGTGATCCTGCCGCAACTTCTGCGCATCGCCTTTCCCGGCCTCGAGAACTGCTGGCTCAGCCTGCTCAAGGACACCGCCCTGGTCTCGGTCGTCAATCTCGCCGAAACCTTGCGCAATGCCGGCGTGGCGGCCCGTGTCACCAAGCATTCGTTCCTGTTCTACAGCGTCGCGGCGTTGGTCTTTCTCGCGCTCGCCATCCTGTCGTCGATCGCCACCGGGCTCATCTTGCGCTCCCTGGGACGGAGGGAAGCGCGATGAGCTTTACGGATGCAATCGCGGTCGAACGACCGCCGCCGCCGGCGCGCGGCTGGCCGCGGACCCGTATCGCCGGATACATGCTCGTCGGCCTCTGGATTCTCTTCGGCCTCGGCATTCTTGTCTATCTGGTCTACGCCTGGAACGGTGAATTCTTCGCACGATACGCGCCGGCCTATCTGCAGGGGCTTGGGACGACGCTAGCGCTCGTGATCATTTCGATGATCGCCGGCGCGCTCCTGTCCCTGCCGGTCACCTACGGCCGCATGTCGGATAACCGGCTGTTATCCGGCCTTGCTTATTGCTACGTCTATTTCTTCCGCGGCACGCCGCTGCTCGTCCAAGTCTATCTGGTTTATTACGGTCTGGGCTCTTTCCGGGTGCAGCTCGAATCGATCGGGCTATGGTGGTTCTTCCGCGACGCCTTCAATTGCGGCGCGTTTGCCTTTGCGCTCAACACCGCCGCTTACCAGGCCGAAATTCTGCGCGGCGCCATCGAGAGTGTGCCCAAGGGCCAGTGGGAGGGGGCCGCTTCGCTCGGCCTGCACAAGCTGCAGACGCTGCGCAAGGTCATCCTGCCGCAGGCGATCATTGTGGCCTTGCGGCCCTACGGCAACGAACTCGTCCTGATGATCAAAGCGTCGGCCATCGTCGCCATCATCACCGTCTACGATTTGATGGGCAATGCGAAACTCGCCTATGCCAAATCCTTCGACTTTCAGGCCTATGTCTGGGTCGCCATCGTTTATCTGGTGATGGTCGAGATCCTGCGCCATGGCGTCGAATGGATCGAGCGCCGGATCACCATCCACCTGCACCGCTGACCGGCTTCGCATCGGTCTGCACCAGTCGATGCGCCAGCGCGAGCCTTGACGAATCCGCCGCATGGCCTAGACCTTCGGCAACTGAAATCTCTGTTTTCGTCGGAAGGACAAGCCATGGCAACGGTGGCATTTCTCGGTCTTGGCGTCATGGGCTACCCCATGGCCGGACACCTGAAGAAGAAGGGCGGCCACGACGTCACCGTCTACAACCGCACCCGCGCGAAAGCCGAACAATGGGTCGGCCAGCACGGCGGCAGCCTCGCCGCGACGCCCGCACAAGCAGCCGAAGGCAAGGACTTTGTCTTTTCCTGCGTCGGCAATGACGACGATCTGCGGTCGGTAACGACGGGTGCCGAAGGCGCCTTCAGGTCCATGAAGAAAGGCTCGGTGTTCATCGACAACACCACGGCGTCGGCCGAGGTCGCGCGCGAACTGGCGCAAGCCGCGCAGGCCGGCGGGTTTTCGTTTCTGGACGCACCGGTCTCGGGTGGCCAGGCTGGCGCCGAAAACGGCGTGCTGACGGTCATGGTCGGCGGCGAGCAGGAAGCGTTCGACAGAGCCAGGCCGGTTATCGACGCCTTTGCCCGCATGGTCGGCCTGATGGGTCCCGCAGGGTCCGGCCAGCTCACCAAGATGATCAACCAGATCACCATTGCCGGTCTGGTGCAGGGCCTGGCCGAAGGCATCCATTTCGGCAAGAAGGCCGGACTCGACATCGAGAAGGTGATCGAGGTGATTTCCAAGGGGGCCGCCGGCTCCTGGCAGATGGAGAACCGGCACAAGACGATGAACGCCGGAAAATATGATTTCGGCTTCGCCGTCGACTGGATGCGCAAGGATCTCGGCATCTGCCTGGCCGAGGCCGACCGCAATGGCGCCAAGCTGCCGGTGACCGCGCTTATCGACCAGTTCTACAAGGACGTGCAGGCGATGGGCGGCAAGCGCTGGGACACGTCCTCACTACTGGCGCGGCTGGAAAAATAGGGTTTTCGCGGCGATGTCCCTGCCCCTTCCGAGCTGGAGCGCGGACGATGTCGTCGCTCATCTCAAGGCGACCGGCAGCCACGAGAATCGTGCCGGCATGGAACGGTTCGGCATCAACGTCACGACTGCGCTCGGCGTCGGCAATTCCGAATTGCGGCCACTGGCGCGCAAGCTGAAGAAGAACCACCAACGGGCATTGCTGCTGTGGGACACCGGCATCCGCGAAGCGCGGCTTGTGGCGGCGTTCACCGGCGAGCCCAAGAAGATCACCATCGAGCAATGCCGCGGCTGGGCTGGCGACTTCGATTCCTGGGAGGTCGTCGACACTGTCTCGGACTTGTTCGTTGACACGCCATTCTGGCGCGAGCTGGTCGAGGGGTTCGCAGCGGACGAGCGCGAATTCGTCCGCCGCACCGCCTTCGCCATGCTGGCATCGGCGGCAGTGCATTTGAAAAAGGAGCCGGATGCATCGTTCCTGTCTTATCTGCCCTTGATCGAGGCGCATGCGAGTGATCCGCGCAATTTCGTTCGCAAGGCTGTCAATTGGGCGTTGCGGCAGATCGGCAAGCGGTCGATGAGTTTGCATGCCCCTGCTCTTGCCACGGCGCAAAAGCTTGCCAATTCCACAGACAAGACGGCGCGCTGGATCGGCAGGGATGCGATGAAGGAACTATCGGATGCCAGGACGCTCGAACGCCTCGCCGCCAGGAAAGACCGACGAACGTAAAGTCAGCTTCACGGAAGTGACGCGCTCGACACGCGCCGATTTCGAAAACCTGTTCGAGCAGCCGGGCGCACCGAAATATTGCTGGTGCATGGCCTGGCGCCACCTGCCCAGCCGCGAGCATGTCCGGAACGAGGAGAAGAAGCGTGCCATGATGGCGCTTGTCGAAGCCAGCACGCCGGTCGGCATCCTAGCCCATCTTGACGATAAGACCGTCGGCTGGTGCTCGGTTGCACCGCGCGAGACCTACCGCAAGCTTTCCCGGCAGCAGGACGACAGCGAGACCGGCGTGTGGTCGATCGTCTGCTTCTATGTGCCAAGGGCCTTGCGCGGCGGTGGGCTGGCATCCGCACTGCTCGACGCGGCCATCGATCATGCCTTTGCCAAAGGCGCCAGCACGGTCGAGGCCTATCCCGTCGATCAGGCATCGCCGAGCTACAGTTTCATGGGCTTTCACGGCATGTTTGCGGCTCGCGGGTTCCGCGAGACCGGAATGGCGGGTTCCCGCCGGCATGTGATGCGGCTCGATCGTTGACGTCGCTGATAGCGGCGTCTTTACTCGGATCCAAAGGAAGCGGCTAATGATCAACCGTCTCAAATCGACCATGACGCTCGCGGCCGCGTTGTTCGTGTCCACAGCCGCCCATGCTTTGCCCGAGGCCACGCACATACTCTGGAAGGACTTGCGCCCGGCAAGCCAGGCGGCCGCGGAAAACGTCGGGCTGCCGATGATCGCGGCAAAGTTGCCCGATCACGGCGAGACGCTCTCTGCTGGCTTGCAGGACAAGACAATCCAGCTGGCCGGATACGCCTTGCCCGTCGATCGCGACGGCGATCTTGTTTACCAGTTTCTGCTGGTGCCATGGACGGGCGCCTGCAGCCACATGCCGACGCCGCCGCCCAACCAGATCGTTCTCGTCACGCCGGCTCGCCCCTACAAGATGTCGGAAGCCTATCAGCCGGTTGCCGTCACAGGCGCGCTGAAGACGGACATGGAGAAAAGCCAGTTGTTCATTCTCGACGGCGTCAGCGTCATCCAGTCCGGTTACGCCGTCCGCAAGGCTGATGTGACGAGCGTCGACAGCGTACCGGACACGATTACGATGCCAGTGAACTCACCATGGAGTTTCCTCAATAAAAAGAAGAACTAAGCGCGACAACCTTGTGTCAGATCACGCTTAGGCGGCATTGGCGCCCGATTCCTTGTCGAGCACCATGTAATCCAGCGGGATTTCCGTGGTGTACTTGATCTGCTCCATGGCGAAGGACGACGATACGTCGCGGATCTCGATCTTGGCGATCAGCCGCTTGTAGAAGGCGTCGTAGGCGGCGATGTCGGGCACCACGACACGCAGCAGATAGTCGACATCGCCGCTCATGCGGTAGAATTCGACCACCTCTGGAAATTCCTGGATCACTTCCGAGAACCGCCGCAGCCATTCATGGCTGTGCGAATTGGTGCGGATCGAGACAAAGACGGTGACGCGCACATTGACCTTTTCATGGTCGAGAATGGCGACGCGCCGCTTGATGACGCCCTCTTCCTCGAGCTTCTGGATGCGCCGCCAGCACGGCGTCGTCGACAGCCCGACTTTCTTGGCGACATCGGCGACCGCGAGTGTCGCGTCCTCCTGCAGAAGGCGGAGAATTTTTCTATCGAGGCGGTCCATTTTTTGCTCCCGGGGGAATAGATTGGCTATATTCCGCCTTATCCAGGCCTTTCACAAGAAAGAAATTCTGCCGATTGGGCAAAAAGCGAGTGATTTCTTGCTGAAAGGTCAATCGAGACGATAGCGGATTTCCGATCTCAGGAATGGCAGCAAATCCATTTCAAACCAAGGATTCTTCTTCAGCCAGCCGGTGTTGCGCCATGATGGATGCGGCAGCGGCAACACTTTCGGGCTGGCTGGCGCATCCCAGATGGCACGCCAGTCCATTACGGTTTCCGTCAGCGACGGCCGGCGCGCCGCACCCATGTGCCAGGACTGCGCATAGATGCCGATTGTCAGCACCAGGTCGATTCGCGGCATCAGCGCCATCAAAGGCGCGCGCCAGGCCGGCGGGCATTCGCGCCTCGGCGGCAGGTCACCGCCCTTGGCATCCTGGCCGGGGAAGCAGAAGCCCATCGGCACGATGGCGAACTTCTCGATGTCGTAGAATTCGTCGCTGGTTACCCCGAGCCAGTTCCGCAGGCGGTCGCCTGAGGCGTCGGTGAACGGCATGCCCGACAGGTGCACCTTGGTGCCTGGCGCCTGGCTGGCAATCAGGATTCGGGCGCTCGAGGACGGTCGCAACACCGGCCGTGGCTCGTGTGGCAGGGGCCTGCCGACTGGATTTTCGACGCAGATGCGGCACGCGCGGACCCTCGCGGCCAGGGTGTCGAGTTCGGTTCCCATTTCTCAGGCAGTTGCGCTCGGCCGGCTCGAGATCGCGTGATACCAACGCAGCACATTGGTGCATTCCTCCGGCACTTTGATGCGCGCCGGCTTCATGAAGTCGATGGCGATCATCCCGGTGATGTCGGCGATCGAATAGGCATCGCCAGCGGCGAATTCCCTATCCGCCAGCTCGCCGTCGAGGAGTTTCACGAATGCGATCGCCTTCGGCTTGTTGGCCTCGCCCCATTCGGGGATCTGCGGGATTTCCCATTCCTTCATGGCCGGATGGATATGACGGAAAGCCTGCGTAACGCTGCTGAGCAGGTTGAACTCCATTCGTCTCTGCCACATTTCGACCTGCGCCTTGCCGAGCGCGCCACGTCCGAACAGGGCGGGTTCCGGATGCAACTCCTCGAAATAGCGGCATATGGCAACGGATTCGGTGAGGATAGTGCCGTCATCGAGTTCCAGCACCGGCAGCCGTTGCAAGGGGTTGCGCGAACTGACCGCCTGTTGCTTGTGCCCCAACGCGCCCATGTCGATGGGCACCAGCGGAACCGTGATGCCTTTCTCGGCGAGGAAAACGCGGACGCGCCTTGGGTTGGGTGCCCGGCCACCGTCGAAGAGCTTCATTCGATCCTCCCACCTTTCACGACCACCATAGAGTTTACTCCAAGCATCACCAGAACCGAAAAATCTCGCGCGCCGCATCGCCGATCGAAGCCAGCGTGCCGTGTTTTCGCTCGACCGCCTCGCCATGGTGGCTGTCGCGCCAGTCCTGCGGCTGGTCGAACGTGCCCGCCCAGATGCCGGCCTTCGCCGCGCGGGCGGCGGCTTCCTCGCTTTCGAAGCCGCCGAAGGCAACGGCCCAGCCCGCCTCGACCTGTGCACTATTGAGATCCTTGCCGCCGGCGGTGCAATCGCCAAGCAGCCGGCCATAGCGATCGCGCTGCCAGCCGGCGCAAGAAACGGGCCTACCCGCGATCAGGCGCACCAGCGACCGACGCGCAAGCGTGCCGCAGGGATAGTCGGCGCCGTTCTTGCGGCAGGTTTGCGTATATTCCGGCGCGTCGATGCCGCGCATGCGGATGCGCTCGGTACCCAGCGTGATCGAATCGCCATCATTGACGATTGCCGTGCCTTGCGTCTTGCGCGTCTCCACCCGGTCGAGGCGCGCGGCCAGCAGGATCAGCAGCCCCAGAACGATGACGGTCAGGCCGTAGTCCAGCAATTTGCGCCACAGGCCTCTCGGGCGCGGCGGCGCGTATCGCCGGCG
Source organism: Mesorhizobium sp. M0152 (assembly GCF_040322415.1). NCBI lineage: Bacteria > Pseudomonadati > Pseudomonadota > Alphaproteobacteria > Hyphomicrobiales > Phyllobacteriaceae > Mesorhizobium > Mesorhizobium sp. M0152. The sequence goes on along the minus strand of NZ_JAMYTH010000001.1, from coordinate 260,506 downwards.
CGACCTTGAATACCAGGAACGGCTCATATGGCAAACGGTTGGTTAATCATTCGAACGTAGCTTAACACCTTGGAACCGCTGCTCGCATAATTGAAGTTTTGATGCCTTTGCAACGCTCGAACACAGCGGATAAGTTCATTGTGGACCGCAGGAAACCGCATCGCAACAGCGATGTCGCGCGTGCGGTACGCAAGACGCGCGACCGTCTTTCACAGCAGGCCGGCAATCCCGATTTCGACCGCGAATTGCTGAAACTGCACGCCCGCGCGATGACAAGCGGCGCCATCGCCATTCCGCTGCTCGTCCTGGTGATCGCGGCGGCCGGCCGGCTGGCCGGCGTCGGCAACGAGATCGTCGTCTGGGCGCTGTTCACGCTGACCTGCTACACCATCGTCGCCTTCATGGCGCGGCGCATAGAACGCACCGAAGCTTCTGAACTCAACCCTTTGCAAACACTAAGGGAATTCCTGGTCGGCCATTTCCTTTGCGGCCTCGGCTGGGCATGGTTCGTCTGGCTCGGCTGCGGCGCTTGCCAGGTCGACCAGTTCCAGGTGGTCAAGGCGGTGGTGCTGCTGTTTGCCATGGCCGCGACCGCGATCATGGCCTCGTCCTTGCGCGGCGCGCTGCTGGCGACCTTTGCCGTTCCGGTGGCACTCTATGCCTATGTCGGGGCCAGGCTTTGGATGCCGGTCGAGACGATCATGGCCGGGCTGCTCGTCGTATCGCTGCCCTTCTTCGTCTACGTCGCCCGCCACCTCAACCGCTCGTCGCTGATGCTGTTGTCGTTCCGCTCCGAAAAGGATGCGCTGATCGCCGAACTGGAGACGGCGAAGTCGATGTCGGACGAGGCACGCCGCCGGGCCGAGGACGCCAACCTGGCGAAATCGCGGTTTCTCGCTTCGATGAGCCACGAACTGCGCACGCCGCTTAACGCCATCCTCGGTTTTTCCGAGGTGATGTCGAACGAGGTGCTCGGGCCGATGAACAATCCCACCTATCGCGACTACGCCCATGACGTGCATGAATCCGGCCAGCATCTGCTCGACCTCATCAACGAGATCCTCGACCTGTCGCGCATCGAGGCCGGCCGCTATCAACTCAACGAGGAGCCGGTGATGCTGCTTGGGATCGTCGAGGATTGCTGCCACATGATGGAATTGAAGGCGCGCAACAAGGATATCCGCGTCGTCCAGGATTTCGAGCATGAATTGCCGCGGCTGTTCGCCGACGAGCGCGCGGTGCGGCAAATCACGCTGAACCTCCTGTCCAACGCGATAAAATTCACCGCCACCGGCGGCGAAATCCGCGTCCGCGTCGGCTGGACGGCGGGTGGCGGGCAATACATTTCCGTCAAGGACAATGGCCCGGGCATACCGGAAGACGAAATCCCGGTCGTGCTTTCGGCCTTCGGCCAGGGCTCGATCGCCATCAAGAGCGCCGAGCAAGGCACCGGGCTTGGCCTGCCGATCGTGCAAGGCCTGCTCGCCATGCATGGCGGCGAATTCGAACTTCATTCCAAGCTGCGCGAAGGCACCGAGGCGATCGCCATCTTCCCGCTGAGCCGCGTGATGGAAGAACTGCCGGCGCTGCCGACCGCGGCGGTAGCGGCGCGACGGCGGTAGCGGAAATAGCTGGGATACGACGTACCCGATATCTACCCGCGTACCGCCGCAGCCATTCCCGAACTGGTTAGCGCCGCCGCCTTGACCAGGCCTGCCGCAAGAGCGGCCCCGGCCCCTTCACCGTGGCTTATGGTCAAATCGAGCAGCGGGCGCAGACCGAGCCGCTCGGCGGTCCGTGCATGGGCGGATTCCGGCGACAGGCTGGCGAGAAGACAATGGTCGAGCGCGGCGGGATTGGCGGCATGCAGCACCGCCGCGGCGGCCGTTGCCGCGACACCGTCGAGCAGCACCGGAATCTTCTGCATCCGTGCGGCGAGGATGGCGCCGGCAATCGCGGCGAACTCGCGGCCGCCGACGCGGCGCAGCGTCTCGAGCGGGTCGCCCAGATGGCCACGATGAAAGGCCAGTGCCGCATCGACGACTGCCGCCTTGCGCGCCTGCATCGCCGCATCGGCGCCGGACCCCGGACCGACCCAATCGGCGCCCCTGCCCCCGAACAGTGCAGCCAACAAGGCGGCGGCGATGGTGGAGTTGCCGACGCCGAGATCGCCGAGGCACAACAGATCGGTGCCGCCGGCAATCGCTTCCATGCCGAAGGCCATGGTCGCGGCGCAACCCCGCTCGTCGAGCGCGGCATCCTCCGATATGTCGGCCGTCGGGATGTGCAGGGCGAGGTCGAACACCTTCAGCCCAAGATCGTTGGCGATGCAGATCTGGTTGATCGCGGCACCTCCGGCCGCACAAAGCTCCACCGCATCGGCGGTCGCAGCCACCGGCCGTGGCGAGACGCCGTGCCTGACAACGCCATGATTGCCGGCAAAGACAGCCATCAAGGGTTTTGTCACGGCGGGCGGAGCGCGGCCGGTCCAGGCGGCGAGCCAGGCGGCAATGTCCTCGATGTGGCCAAGCGAACGTTGCGGCTTGTCGGCCCTGGCAAACAGCGTCCGCACGCGCGCCTCGGCCGCGGCATCGGCCGCCGGCAAATTGGCCAGGAGGTTGCGAAAATCGTCGAAAGGCAGTGCGCTGGTCATGTCGTGGCGGCCATTCCCTGGAGTTGGTGAGCGGCATAGCCGCGTTGGGTGATCGGCACAACCTCCCGGATCACCTCTCGCACTGCCGCAAAGGCGCCCGTGGAAGGCGCGATCGCGAGGGCTTGCATTGGCTTTGCGGTTGCACCATGTGGATGGACAACGGATTTCCGGACGGAAATCTCAAGAGAAAGTCATGACGGCCATCGAATCTCCCTGCATCCTGGTCTGCTCCATCGACATGAAAACCGGCTTCTGTTTCGGTTGCGGCCGCACGCGTGACGAGATTGGGGGCTGGATCGCCATGACGCCGCAGGCGCGCCACAACGTCATGGCCGAACTGCCGGCGAGGCTGGAGACGGTCGAACGGCGGCCACGACGGGAAACACGGCGCACCCGCATGGCGCGCGAACGCGACGCGCTTTCATGAGGCGGCCGCGCGGATGAACCGGCTGTTCTGGATCCTGATGGCGGCGATCGGAGTGGGAGCGATCCTGCTGATGCTCAACGATTCCGCCGGCAGCACGCTCGGCATTGAAAATAACGACTTTGGCCGGTTGATCTGGCTTGGCGCGTTCGGCGCCCTCATCGGCGCCGGGCTTCTGCGGTCGGGCAGTCCCTTGGGCGCCATGGCCCGCAATATCGGCGCCTGGGCGGCGATCGCCTTGGCGCTGATCGCTGGTTACCAATATCGTTATGAGCTGCAGGATGTCGCCAGCCGGGTGACCGCCGGCCTTGTTCCCGGCAGCCCGCTGGCGCTCGGTATCGAAGACGGCCACGCCACGGTGACCCTCGACAAGGCCGACAACGGCCATTTCGAGGCGCGCATCCTGATCAATGGCAACCCGGTGCGGGCCGTGGTCGATACCGGTGCGACCAGCACCGTGCTGACGTCCGAGGACGCGCAGGCCGCGGGGTTCAATCCGGCGGCGCTCAACTACACCATAGCCGTCTCGACCGCCAACGGCATGGCGCGCGCCGCGGCCGTCAAAACCGAAGAAGTGGCGATCGGCGGCATCGTGCGCAGGGATATGCCGGTCATGGTGGCGGCGCCCGGCATGCTCGGCCAAAGCCTGCTTGGAATGAATTTCATCGGCTCGCTGTCGGGTTTCGACGTGCGCGGCGACCGCATGATTCTCAGGGACTGAATCTCACCCCGGACGTCAGGCCGCCTCTGCAGCCGTTCCACCGAAATCGACCGCCGCGAAAGCCGTCTTCAGCACGTCGGGTCCGGCACCGGGCCGGGTCGCTTCGGTGGACAGGATCTGGCGATAGCGGCGCGCGCCCGGCAGTCCATGAAACAGCCCGACCATGTGGCGCGTGATATGGCCAAGCCGCCCGCCTTGCTCGATATGGCGTGCCGCATAGCCGGCCATGGCATCGATCAGCGCGGCGAAATCGAACGCCTCGGGCTTCGCGCCGTAGAAGGCGGCATCGACGCCGGCGAGGATGCCAGGCGTGTGGTAGGCGGCGCGGCCAAGCATGGCGCCGTCGACATGACCGAGATGCGCCCGGGCTTCTTCAAGCGATTGAATACCGCCATTGATACCGATGAATTCGCTGGGTTTTCCGGCCTTGAGCCGATAGACCCTGTTATAATCCAGCGGCGGGACGTCGCGGTTTTCCTTGGGGCTCAGCCCTTCCAGCCACGCTTTGCGCGCATGCACCCACAAAGCGTCGGCGCCAGCCTCGAAAACACCGTCGGCCAGCGCATCGAGCGCCGGCTCGGGATCCTGCTCGTCGACGCCGATGCGGCATTTGACGGTGACGGGAATTCTCACCGCCGCCTTCATCGCCGCGACGCACTCGGCGACGAGGTCAGGCACCTTCATCAGGCAGGCGCCGAACGTACCCGACTGGACGCGATCCGACGGGCAACCGACATTGAGGTTGATCTCGTCATAGCCGAAGGCTTCGCCGATGCGCGCCGCCTCGGCAAGTTTTCCGGGATCCGAGCCGCCGAGCTGCAGCGCGACCGGATGTTCCCCGCCGTCGAAGCCAAGCAGCCTTTCGCGTGCGCCCTGGATGACCGCGTCGGCCACCACCATCTCGGTATAAAGCAGCGCACGGGCCGTCAACTGGCGATGGAAGAACCGGCAATGCCGATCCGTCCAGTCCATCATGGGCGCCACGGCCAGACTATGCGCTTGATTTTTCAGCATTTTTTCTTTAACATCAAATCGTTAGAACCTGGCATGATCAAGTTCGTCGCAAAGGTCGCTACGTCAGCGAGACCTTCCTGCGCTGAGACGACGCTGGGCAACCGAAACCGAGCGCCAAATCGATCGCGGTGAGACGCCGACCAAGTCCCGTATAGCGCGCCTGAAAACTTTCGGCGAACTCATCGACTTCATATCGACGACATGTGCGATGTAGGCAAGCCCCCTCGCCGCTCCAAGGCCGCAGCCCTCGATATGCTCCATTAGACATTTGGGGAAGTGCAACATCGCGGCTCTCGATCGCGAACGGCTCATTTGTTTTGATCGCGACCGGGCCGCCCAAGGTGGCGGACCGATGACTCTCGGCATCGACATCGGCTTTGTAAAACTTATTCTGGCTCATGCCGCTGCGGTGCACGGTCTGCCCGTCAAGGTCGAACCAGTCGATCTCGAGCGTATTGCCCTAAGGAGGCTTGGCCTCGTTGGTAAAGGCAATCAGCGCGACAGGAGACCGACCCAGGATGAACTCGAACGTCCCACCGCGTCATTCTTGCTGGCGGCAGCAGGCCGTTCGAGGTCATCGAAGGGGAATGTCGACGACGATGTCACCGCTGCCGGGGCGGTCGGATAGGTCGCTAGACCTCGCTCGACGACGGGCTACGCATCTGAACCAGCTTCGCTATCCGTTGCGCAGCGTCAGCAAGCGCAGCGCAATGCTTATCGAAGTTGCGGTCGATGATCTGGCCATATGGCCCTGTCAGACCAACGGCATAGGTGACTTTCCCGTTGGCCGGACGGATCGGGAAAGCTATCGAACCGAGACCGGGAACGTGTTCCGCAAGATCGGTGGCGTAACCGCGAGCACGGACCTCGGCCAGTTCCTTCATAAGGTCCGCGATCTTGGTCTTGGTTTTGTCGGTGTATGTACGCGACTCCGTCGCGAGGATCTTCTTCACGATCTCGTTCGGGTGATACGCCAGGATAGCTTTGGCCGAAGCGGTCGCGTTCACCGGCATCGCCATGCCCGGCATCACGTAGGTGCGCACGGGAGTGTCGGGCGCGACGCAGGTGATCGAGTGAACTTCGTTGCCATCGAATTTCGACAGGAAGGCGGACTGCCCTGTCGCATCGGCTACGTCCTGCAGCGGCTTGTTTGCCAAAGCCACGAGCCAACTGCTGTCCGGCGACATTTGCAAGAGCTTGAGGACACGGTCGCCAAGGCGATACGTACGGTTGCGGACCGTGTCTGCGTTGACCATACCGCTTTCGACCAGTGCGTTCAGCAACCTGTTGATCGTGGTCTTCGGCAATCCGAGTGCCGTCTCAAGTTCCACGGCCGTCAGACCGTGTTCGAACGGCGCCACCGTTTCCATGATCGAAATGTACCGCTCGAGCGGACTGTCCTTGAAGCCTTGGTTGTTCGATTTCGTGTTCAAAGCCACCATCCACAGAATTCAGTACACAACTACGGGAACCTTATCGTGCGACGCAAGGTAGGCGGGCAAGGCTTCCCGACGAAATCGGTCGATAAAGCGTCCTGCCATGCAAACGAAAAATAAGACCGAAATCCGGATTAAGTACCGATTTACGGCATCCGCAATTGACTCGCTTTTAAATCCTGTTAATCGGGTCATAGACCGATTTTCGGAGAATTTGAATGCCAGCAATTCCACGTGTCACCTATTCGAACATCGGCGTCGATTTCTCGCCCGTGCACTCCCACCTCGACGCACTCATTCCTGGATTCGAGCGTGACGTGTTGGGACGGGAATGGTCGACGCCCTTCGCCACCGGTGCGAGAAGTTCTTTGGCGAGTCCGATCGATGCGAGGCTTTCACTGGGCCAGTTTCCGGTCTCCACGACCGCTGATGTGGAGTCGGCGATCAGGGCTGCCCGGACCGGGGCCAAGATCTGGAACCGCTCGTCCCTCGATCAGCGCCTTGCATTCGGAGCACGCTGGCGGGAAGCACTTGCCACCCGGAAGTACGATCTCGGCCTCGCCGCGCTCTACGAGATCGGCAAGTCCCGCATCGAAGCGATCGGCGAGGCCGAAGAATGCGTCGACATGGTCGACTACTACGCCTCCGAACTGAGGGCGAACAACGGCTTCGTGCGACCGATGAACGAACTGGTGGAGAACGAGACTGCCACCAGCTTCATGAAGCCGTACGGCGTGTTCGGGGTCATAGCGCCGTTCAATTTCCCGCTCGCCTTGTCCATCGGCATGGTTTCCGGCGCTCTGTTGACCGGCAATGCCGTCGTCTACAAGCCGTCCCCGGGCTGTCCGCTGACCGGACTCATCATCGCCGAGACGCTGAGGGAAGCTGGTCTTCCTGAAGGCGTGTTCAACATCGTTGTCGGCGACGGAGAAGTCGGTCGTTTCCTGGCGACGCACGAAGGTATCGATGGCGTTGCTTTCACCGGATCGCACAAGACCGGAATGAGCATTTTGCGCCATATGGCGACGTTACCGCATATGAAGCCTGTCATCGCTGAGATGGGCGGCAAGAATCCGGCATACGTGACAAGCAAAGCGGATCTCGAGCGCGCGGCCCAGGGCGTCGCCCGGTCGGCCTTCGGACTGCAGGGACAGAAGTGCTCAGCGTGCTCGGTCGTATACGTCGACGAGAAGGTCAAAGCCGAGTTCATCGATAAGCTCGTCGCGTTTTCCAGCAAGCTTGTCGTGGGTGATCCGCGCAAGAAGGAGACCTTCATGGGTCCGATCTACGGCGATGCAACGGTCGAGCGTTTCAAGGCCGCCGTCCTCGAAGCCGGAACGACTGGCAAGGTCCATTTTGGCGGCGCCGCTCTCGGTCAAGGATTCGCGGAGAACTACGTCCTGCCGACCATTGCCGAACTGGACGGGCCCGGTCGCCTGACCCGCGAAGAACTCTTCATGCCCTTTGTCGTGGTGCGCGGCTTCGAAAGCCTCGACGCCGCGATCGAGGAAGGCAACGACATAGCGTACGGCCTTTCGGCTGGCATCTTCACCGAGGACAAAGCCGAGCTGCAGCGGTTCCTGGATGCGGCGGAAGCTGGCGTTCTCTATGCCAACCGCGCAAGCGGAGCCACCACGGGCGCATGGCCAGGCGCGCAGCCGTTCTGTGGCTGGAAGGGAACTGGCGTCAGTGGCAAGGGCGGGCTCGGCTCCTGGTTCCTGCCGCAGTACCTGCGCGAGCAGAGCCACACCATCATGACCAGGTGATCGGACTGCGGATCGCGGCTCTTCGCGACCCGGGCCACCCCAGCAAAGGTTTCGCAAATCATGCGCCATTATCCAGAGTCCATGCCCAAATCCCGCGAGATGTTCGAGCGGGCCCGCAAGGTCATGCCGGGCGGCAACACCCGGACGACCGTCTTCATCGATCCGTTCCCGATCTACGCGCAACGCGGAGAAGGCTGCCGTGTGTGGGACGTAGACGGAAACGTCTACTACGATTGCATCAACAATTTCACCGCGATGATCCACGGGTACTCGCACCCAGACGTGACGGCCGCGGTCATCGACCAGATGTCGCACGGCACAGCGTTCGGCGCTCCGACCGAAAGCGAGCTGGAGCTGGCCGAACTGCTTGTCGAGCGACTTCCCTCCGTCGAGCAGGTCCGTTTCGCCAACTCCGGCACCGAAGGTGTCATGATGGCGATCAAGGCCGCCCGGGCTTTCACTGACAGGTCAAAGATCGTCAAAATCGAGGGTGCCTACCACGGTTCATATGACTTCGCGGAGGTCAGCCTCGACAGCTCGCCGAGTAACTGGGGTGATCTCCCAGCCTCGACCGCCTACGCCAAGGGCACTCCACGTGGCGTCCTGGACGATGTCATCGCCGTTCCGTTCAACGACATCGAAGCGCTTCGAGCCGTCTTTGGCGCTCACGGCGAGACGATCGCTGGTGTCCTGATCGATCCGATGCCCAACCGCGCTGGACTGATCCCCGCTCGCAAGGACTATCTCGTTGCGATGGTGGAGATCGCGCACGCCGCCGGATCGCTGGTCATCTTCGACGAGGTGATCTCGTTCCGGCTGGGCCATTCCGGGGCGCAAGGCCTCTGGGACATCAAGCCGGACCTGACCGCACTCGGAAAGATCATCGGCGGCGGTTTTCCTGTTGGCGCGGTCGGCGGCCGCGCCGAGGTCATGGCGGTCTTCGATCCCACGCGCGGGAAGCCCGCCCTGCCCCATGGCGGCACGTTCACCGCAAACCCGATCACGATGCGGGCGGGCCTGGCGGCGATGCGCGCACTCACCCCGGCGAACTTCGATCACCTGGATAGGATCGGTAAGAAGCTGCGGGACGGGATCACGGCATCGCTGAGGCGCCACGGCCTCGACGGTCAGTGCGTGGGCCTTGGTTCGCTGTTCAAGATCCACTTCACCTCTCTGCCGATAACGGACTACCGCTCGGTCTATCCGGGTGCGGCCGAGCGCAAGAAGCTTGACTTGCTCCACAAGGAGTTGCTCGACCGGGGCGTGCTTTCAGCGAGCTACGGCCTATTCGCCCTGTCCACTTCGATGACCGACGGCGACACGGACGAAGTCCTGACAGCCATCGACGCGGCGCTCGAGGTGGTCTCCAGGAAGTAGCGCCGCCATCGCCTCGTGCCAGTGATAGGCATCGAATGACAGCCATGGAGCAATCGGAATTCAAATGACAGCCTCACCACGTGTCGTCGTTATCGGAGCAGGAACGCTCGGCATTTGCTCGGCGCATGCTCTTGCGGAACAGGGTGCACGGGTCACCGTCATCGATGCGAACTCGGTCGCATCGGGTTCAAGCGGGCGCTCGGTCGGCGTGGTCGGGACACAGTTGACCGATCCGTTCGAGATCCAGCTTCGTGTCCAGTCCGTGCGCCGTATCCGGAATTGGGAGGAGCGGCTGGGCCTCAACTTCAATCACATCGGATACCTGCGTCTTGCACGCACGTCTGCCCAGATGGACCTCTTTGCCAAGTCGGTCGAAATCCAGCGCGAGGCCGGGTTCAGATCCCGCGTCTATCAGGCGGACGAGCTGACGCAACTTGTCCCGCATATCAGTAGCGATGGTCTGGCGGGCGGCATCTTCGGCCCGGACGACGGCTTCCTAGACCCTCATGAGATGTGCGCACTGCTGGCAGCGGAGTTGAAAGGGCTGGGCTCCAAAGTCCTCCAGTTTTGCGCTCTCCTCGGCGTCGATAAAACTCGCGACGGATATCGACTGGAAACCGGACGCGGCACTCTCGAGTGTGACTTCGTGGTCAATGCCGCAGGCGCATGGGCACCTCGGGTCGCGACAATGTTCGGACAAGAACTCCACGTCCGCCCCGAGCGTCACGAGGCGCTGGTGATCCGACTGGACGAACCCCTGCCCTACACGATGCCGATGGTGATGGATCTCGTGAACGGTGAAGGGACGGGTCTCAATTTCCGTCACGAGAAGGCGGACGAACTCATCGCCGAGATCCACAAGGTGAAATCCACCGTTCCCGAAAACCCGGACGATTTCAACGATCAATGTGACGAAGATTCCAAGGTCTCGCTCGCCGAGATGCTGCTTGAGCGCGTTCCCGATCTTCCGGGTGCCCGGCTCGGCCGCGGCTGGGCTGGCCTTTATCCCGTTACAGCAGACCATCGTCCATATGTCGGGCCGATCGATCCATCGGAACCCCGCTTGATCTCGGCTGCAGGCGCTGGTGGCTATGGGATTCAGCTGGCCCCTGTCATCGGCTTGATCACAGCGGACTGGGTGCTGAGAGGTACGCCAAACACTGTTCCGTATTCGCACAAGCTGGCGCCCACACCGGACCGGAACGTCTCGGCCGGCCATGCAGCAGCCGCGTAACCCCGCGCTCCATCCACAAGGCGCTAGCGCAAGGACACCGAGCCGTGCCTGAATCAGAGACCATCGTCCGTATCAAAAACATCAATGTCACCTACGGTGGTCAATACGCCGTCAAGAACGTCTCCCTTGATGTCAGTCGCGGCGAAGTCGTCGCGATCGTTGGACCGAGCGGAGCTGGCAAGAGCACGCTGCTGCGCGCGATCAACATGCTGGAGCAGCCCTCGTCCGGCACGATCGAGGTCGGTGCGTTCAGTTTTGCCGTCGACAATAGGCTGACCGCCGGCGAGCTTCTCAAGCTCCGCAGGTCGACGGGTATGGTTTTCCAGTCCTTCAATCTTTTTCCCCACATGACGGTACAGCGCAATATCTCGCTGCCGCAGATGCGGGTGCTGGGACGTCCCAAGGCCCAGGCGTATACGCGCACGGCACAGCTGCTCGAACGCGTACACCTCGCCGACAAGGCGCATTCGTATCCCGCACATCTATCGGGCGGTCAGCAGCAGCGCATCGCGATCGCCCGCGCGCTGGCCTTGGACCCAAAGGTCATGCTGTTCGACGAGCCCACCAGCGCTCTCGATCCAGAACTCGGGCTCGAGGTGCTCGCAGTGATGCGGGAGCTGGCCGACGAAGGCATGACGATGATCATCGTCACGCACGAGATTGCTTTCGCCGCAGATGTCGCCGACCGCGTGATCGTGATGGCAAACGGCGAGATCATCGAGCAGGGTTCGCCTGACGCCGTGATCCGCAATCCTTCGTCGCCGCGGACCCAACAATTCTTCCGAGCGGTAGTGGATCGCAAATGATCGACCTGCTTGTCGCGCTCATGAAGGGCATTCCGGCGACGCTGACGGTTACGGCAGGCGCGTTCGCGGTCGGCGCGTTCGCGGCGGTCCCGCTGGTGCTGATGCGGCGCTCTCATTCGCCCCTCCTCAAGATTCCGGCTCGCATCTACATCGATGTCGTTCGCGGCATACCGCCCATCGTCTGGCTCTTCATCATCTTCTTCGGCTTGGGCAGCGGACTGCTTGTCCTCAGCTCTTATCAGGCTGCCATCATCGGAATGGGCCTGGTTTCGACGGCCTACCTCGCGGAAATCTATAGAGGCGGCTTCCTTTCCGTTTCGAAGGAACAGGGCGAGGCGTCGAATGCGCTGGGAATGACCCGCGTCGACACTCTTCGCTATGTCCTGGCGCCACAGGTGCTGCGCGTGTCGGTCGCGCCGATGGCGACCTTCATGGTCAGTCTGCTCAAGGACACGACGGTCGCGTCTACGATAGGCGTGCGCGACGTCATGATGTACGTGTCTCAGCATGCCCAGGGCGGAGGCGGCAGTTTCGCGCCGTTCATCTTTGCGGCCCTGCTCTACATCGCCCTCTCCATACCCGTCGCCGTGCTTGCGCGCGTAATGGACGAGAGACTGCGCGCGAGGGGGGCGAGATGAACGAGATGCTCTCCAACTGGGTCGACTGGTCGCCTCAGCTTTTCCAGGGGCTTCTTGTGAGCCTTCGACTGGCGGGTCTGGCGTTGCTCTTCGGCCTGCCTTTTGGCCTGGTCCTCGCCCTCGTTTCTTCCAGCAAGAACAGGCTTTTCCGATACTTCGCAGTTGTCCTGGTGGAGATCGGGCGCGGTGCGCCTGCACTGGTCGTCCTGCAGATGGTTTACTACGGCCTCCCGGCCTCCGGCATGACGGTCAGCGCCTTTACGTCCGGCGCGATCGCACTTGCGCTGACGACGGGCGCTTATTCGAGCGAAATCCTCCGCGCCGGACTGAACGCCGTACCTCATCGCGAGATCGAGGCGGGCCGGGCGCTTGGCATGACCTACAACGATATCCTTCGTTTCGTGGTGATACCGCAGGGCATCCTGTTCGCAGTCCCTGCCCTGATGGGCTTCGCGATCCTGATCTTCCAGGCGACGGCACTGACCTACACCATCGCCATTCCCGAGCTTCTGGCGCGCGCCTACCGAGTGGGTGCCGCCACCTACCTCTACCTCGATGTCCTGATTCTGGCGGGCTTGTTCTACCTCGCCATCACCGTCCCGTTCGGATGGCTGGTCTCGTACACCGAACGTAGGCTGGGCAGCCATCTCGGCTGAACGGCGATCAAAAACAATTCGCATCAGAGGAGAGCATAATGAACAACTGGTACAAGATCACTTCGGCAGCCGCCGTTGCTACGGCACTGAGCCTCGGCGCCGCGTCCGCACAGGACTGCAAGCCCCAGCACACTTTCGAGACCGTGTCCGCTGGCAAGCTCACAGTTGCCCTGACGAACACCGCCCCCTACTCCCTCGAGAAGAACGGCGGAGTCGCCGGAATCGACGGGGATCTCGTGAAGCGCTTCGCGAAGGAGAACTGCATCGAGATCACCTACGAGATCTTCACGTATCCGGGTGCCGTCTCGGCCGTTCAGTCCCGTCGTGCCGACATCGCCATCGGCGGGTTCTACCGCACGGCCGCCCGCGGCAAGGTTGTTGCCCTATCGACCCCGGTCTACCTCGACCAACTTTCGGTCACTTCCGCGGACGGCATCGACACTGTCGACGGCCTCCTTGGCAAGAAGGTCGGCACCGTGGAGGGCTACCTTTGGGTCCAGGACATGGAGAAGCTCTACGAAGGCTCCAAGACTTACCCGTCTTCGCTCAACCTGGCGCAGGACCTTCATGCGGGTCGCATCGAGGCCGGGCTTGACGGCTTCGGTTCCGCAGTCATCCAGAACGAGGGCCAGAAATACAAGGTCCAGGTCCTGAAGCAGGATCCCCGGATCGAGGCTACACTGAATCCTTCTCAGACCGCGTTCCTGCTCGACAAAAGCAACGAAGGGCTCGTGAAGGCAGTAGATGAATCCGTCGAAGCCTACCGCAAGGACGGCGCCATAGCCGAAGCGCTGAAGGCATACGGTCTCGACCCCTCGGCCGCCAATGTCGGCGAAGCTCGCGTCATCGAGTAGTCTACCGATAAGGCAGCCCTTTCGGCCACCCCGAGAGGGCTGCCTGGGCCCCCTGCGACATTCAAGACCAAGCCCATCGCAGGTCTCAGATGGGTATGGGAGGTTCCAGCATTCTTCCTTTGAAGACGGTCGCCGTCATCGGCAAAGGGGTTACCGGGCATGAATCGCCGAAGGCTTCACAGCTTCCATATCGACGTCGTTCCTCATAGGACGCACCGACGAGAGCTTGGATAGAGCAGTCGCGAAGATCGGCGAAAGCCTCGAAGAATTCGACAGACATCACCTTCTCGGATCGGCCCTGCCGAAATCCTGAAGCGCATCACGACGACGACAGATACCGGACGGCCGCTGCGGCTCCGAGCAGGTGGTGTCGGAAGCCGCTGAACCTGGCCTTATTCGAAGATTTCGACCGTATCTGGCCACGAGAAGCCATCCTGGCTTATCGCATCGGGCCGAACGCGGACTGACCATTGCGGATTGGAACTTATTCTACGGCCGACATGAGGCGCCTTGCAGACTCGCACATTCTGAGGCCGGAAGCTGACTGTCGACTATTGGGAGCAATTGGTCCAAAGCGGTCGTTCCGTTCTGATCCGAAGCGGTCCAAGAACCAGATCGGCCGCCCCACTAAACGTGCCCGAGGCCACCTCTGGGAAGTAGTTTTGAATCCACCAACACCGCAACAGGTCACCAATGCAGCCGTTGACAGCGCTCGATCTCGACCGGCTACGGTTATGCGGCCATCATTGTCGCCTATCTCGGCGGCTTGCATCCGATCGGCATAATCTTTTCCGCGCTCTTTATGGCTGTTCTCTACATCGGCGGCGACAATGCGATGGTGTCGGCAAACTTGCCGATCGCCGCCGTCCGCGTCTTCCAAGGCAGCTTGCTGCTCGCCTATCTCGCCGCTGTGGCCTTCGTGCGCTACCGCGTCGAGTGGCGCCGCCCCCATCACCGGAGCCAGCCATGAACGCCGTCGAGTTCATCATTTCGGGCATGCTCGCAGCCGCAACCCCCTTTCTCCTTGCCGCGCTCGGCGAGCTGGTGGTCGAGCGCGCCGGCGTCCTTAACCTCGGCGTGGAGGGCCTGATGGCCCTCGGCGCGGTGCTTGCGTTCATCGTCGTCTACCACGGCGGTGGACACCTGCTGGGCTTTGTTGCCGCCGGCCTCGGCAGCGCCGTCCTGTCCCTCGTCTTTGCAGTGCTGGCACTCGGATTCCGGGCAAACCAGGTCGCCACGGGCCTTGCGATCGGCATCCTCGGCCAGGGCCTTTCGGCGCTGTTCGGCAAAAGCTACGAGAGCCTCACGGTCAAGGGGCTCCCGAAACTTGCCTTTCCCGGCCTCTCGGAAATCCCGGTAGTCGGCAGGCTGTTTGTCGAAGACATCGTCGTATGGCTTTCCCTTGCCGTGACGTTCGCGATCTGGGCGATGTTTGCCTATACGAGGGTCGGCCTTGTCGTGAGGGCAATCGGCGAGAATCCCAAGGCTGCCCACGCCATCGGCTATCCGGTCATCGCCATCCGCGTCGCGGCGATAGCCTTTGGTGGCATGATGGCGGGTTTTGCCGGCGCCTATGCGGCGGCGGTGTACACGCCCCTTTGGGCGGACGGTATGATTGCCGGACGTGGCTGGATCGCGATCGCACTCGTTGTCTTTGGTACCTGGCTTGCTGGCCGCATCTTCCTGGGTGCCTGCCTCTTCGGCGCGGTTTCGCTGATGAGCCTCGCCGCCCAGGCGACCGGCCTGGACGTGTCGTCGCAACTGCTTTCCAGCCTTCCCTATCCCGTTACGATCGTCGTGCTCGGTGTCATCTCGGCGGACCGCCGCCTGCTCAGGCTAAACGGCGTCGCCTCGCTCGGCGAACCCTTCGAACGCTAACCACTATGCAATGTGATTTGCGAAACTCGGCGCAAGTTGAAGCATCCTGGCGCTGCGATCGGATGAGACGAGTTCCGCCTGGCGAGAGAAGCTGGACCCGCTGCTGTCGATGAATGTGGCCAAGCCGCAGCGTGAGTTGCTGACGCAGAAGGCATGGTCAAATCAGACTCCGCTGGTTGGGCCGTCGCGGTCTTACCACGCGCTTTGGCGACCGTGCTGCGAAGATTTGCTCTGCAACATTCCGCGCCGCTTTTTGCGTTCTCGAAATGCCGAAGCCGGCCGCTCAGGGGTGCCCGCTCTGCTGCCAGGAGCTTTCTCCCCAGACTTCATCCGAAGACTTCATCCGACTAGGATGAGACCACAGGCCCAAGCATGCGAGATGGCCGGGCAGCGGCCCCGACCTTTGTTCCTCGTCCAACGCCTGTGTGGTGCCAGTCAGCTCGTGACAAGGTTCGTAGCGTCGAGTCGTCCGGACACGATCGCCGAGGTTCCCTATGCCAGGACGGATCACTATTTTTCGTTTTGTATTGATGTTTCAAACGTCAATGATACCATGAGGAATATCATTTATCATATTCAGCCGCTGATACCTCAATGATCACTGCTTCCCAGCTTCGTGCCGCGCGCGCCCTTCTCGACATCGCCCAGAAAACTCTCGTTGAAATGGCAGGTGTCTCGCTGCCGACCATCCAACGAATGGAAGCCAGCCAGGGCATGCGAGGCGTTGTTGATCGCTTGATGAAAGTGATCAACGCGCTGAACCGCGCCGGCATCGAACTTCTCAGAGAACGTGTGTGCAGCGGCGATAGCGGCGGCGTCAGGTTCCGGCACGCAGATACGCGGTTGGGCAGGCCAAACTAGATCATACAAAGCCCTTGGCGCCACGCATTCGCCGTCCTTCGTCCTCCTTTCTTCCAGAAACACCCAATGAGCCTCTCCCGGCACGTCAGCTTGCGGTCCCGCCTTTCCGCTTGGAAAGGCAAGGCTCTCCCATGATCATGTATCTGCGCCGATTGACCGGAAAGGAACGAAGCGAAAGAGCCGATCGGCATCTCGCCCGTTTCCTGACCTTTGTCGCGGGGGCTGCCAATGCCGGCGGCTTTCTGGCGGTTCAGCAGTACACGTCCCATATGTCCGGCATCGTTTCGTCGATGGCTGATCATTTGGCGCTCGGCAACGTCGAACTGGCGCTTTCCGGGTTGGGGGCCTTGTCTTCGTTCGTCGCAGGTGCGGCCTGTTCGGCAGTCCTGGTCAATTGGGGAAGGCGGCAGAGTCTGCAGGGCGAATATGCGTTTCCGCTGGTCCTGGAAGCGATCCTGCTGATCTGCTTCGGTCTGCTCGGCAGCCATCTTGCGCGCCATGAAGCCCTATTCGTGCCAATGACGGTGATACTGCTTTGCTTCATCATGGGCTTGCAGAACGCCATCATCACCAAGCTGTCGGAAGCCAGAATTCGAACGACGCATGTCACTGGCCTGGTGACTGACATGGGCATCGAACTTGGCAAGCTGCTTTATTGGAACATCTCAGGCAACGACTCGAACGAACTGTTCGTGAAGGCCGATCGAAGGAAACTGAGACTGCTTGCGTCGCTTGTTGCGTTGTTCTTCATCGGCGGCGTCATCGGCGCTGTGGGTTTCAAACACGTCGGCTTTGCGGCGACGCTGTTTCTCGCAGCCATTCTCCTCGTGCTTGCCTCCATGCCCGTCCTGGAGGATGTGTCCGTTCGCGTGAGGCGGCTCTGGCAGTAGTTCGACAGACCTCTGCCACATGCGAATTTGCCGGGCGCCAGATTTGGCAGCGCTGCTCCGCCGGCTTCACGAACTTTCTTTCTCTGAGCACCTAGAGGGGCCCCTCGTCATTGTGCCGCTTCGCACGGGCTAGGCACCCAATGAGCAAAGCCCGTGCAGCAGCAAGATAGATGCGTCACGCATCATTATTTGAATGCTTCACATTTTAATATATGCTGCAACTTGTAGAGGTAATATCTCAAAGCTGGTTAAAAGGGGATGCGACCGTGATAACTGCTCCACAGTTGCGTGCTGCGAGGGCACTCCTTGGCATCGATCAGCGCAGGCTTGCCGAATTGTCCGGCCTTTCCGTGCCGACAATTCAACGCATGGAAGCCAGCGAGTCGATTATCCGAGGCAATGTCGATTCCCTCATGAAGTTGATCGGGGCACTCGATCTCGCCGGCGTCGAATTGATCGCTGAAGGCGCCTCTAGCCAAATGGGCGGGCGTGGCGTGCGGCTGAAGGCAGACTTCGATCCTGCCAAGGTTCTGGGCGGGGTCGATGCGGGCGCCAAAATCCCCGTGAGGAGCGTGGCGTGATTTCGGGGGCCGCGGTCCTCCTGTGGAGCGTTGCTGCGCTCCTGGGGACTGCGGTGCTTGCGATTGCGGAAAGCCGCAGGTCGGGCTCGGGAACACGCCTGATCTACAGCTTGACGCTCGGTATTTCGGCGGCTGTGCTCCTGGTTCTCGCCAGCCGCATCATCGATGATCCCGTCACCCCGTCGACTGCCGCGTTGCCTCTTGGGTTGCCATGGATTGGCGCTCATTTCCGTTTGGATGCGCTCTCCACCTTTTTCCTCGCAGTCGTCAATTTCGGCGGCGCCATGGCCAGTCTCTACGGCCTCGGATACGGCAGGCATGAATCCGCGCCACATCGGGTGTTGCCGTTCTTCCCGGCTTTCCTCGCAGGAATGAATCTTGTCGTGTTGGCCGATGATGCCTTCACCTTCCTGCTTTCCTGGGAATTCATGTCACTCGCCTCCTGGGCGCTCGTAATGGCGCACCATCGCGAACAGGACAATGCGCGGGCGGGGTACATATATCTCGTGATGGCGAGCTTCGGCACACTCGCGCTGCTGCTTGCGTTCGGCCTCCTGTCAGGCCCTGGCGGGAACTACACGTTCGAAGCGATGCGCGCTGCCGCTCCCACCCCGTTCGTCGCAGCTTTCGTCCTGGCTCTCATGTTGCTGGGCGCGGGCTCCAAGGCGGGACTAGTCCCGTTACACGTCTGGCTCCCGCTCGCTCACCCGGCCGCGCCAAGCCACGTCTCGGCTCTGATGAGCGGCGTCATGACGAAGGTCGCCATCTATGGCTTCATACGCGTTACCTTCGATCTGCTCGGTGAGCCGGCATGGTGGTCGGGCGTTGCAGTGCTTTTTCTGGGAGGCCTGACGGCGGTTCTCGGCATCCTTTACGCCTTGATGGAAAAGGACCTGAAGCGGCTTCTTGCCTATAGCACCATCGAAAACGTCGGCGTGATCTTCGTAAGCCTTGGTCTGGCACTGGCCTTTAAGGCGAACGCGATGCCATCGGCAGCAGCGTTGGCCCTCACCGCCGCGCTGTTCCACGTCCTCAACCATTCCTTTTTCAAGAGCCTGCTGTTTTTCGGTGCGGGCGCCGTGCTGACGGCAACCGGCGAGCGGGACATGGAGAAGCTTGGCGGCCTCATACATCGCATGCCCCTAACAAGTTTTGCCTTTCTTGTCGGCTGCGTCGCCATCTCGGCACTTCCACCTTTCAACGGGTTCGTCTCCGAGTGGCTGGCCTTCCAGGCCATATTGCAGAGCCCCGATCTGCCACAATGGGGGCTGAAAGTCATGGTGCCTGCCGTTGGTGGTCTGCTGGCACTCTCGGCGGCGCTGGCCGCGGCCTGTTTCGTGAAGGCGTTCGGGATCACTTTCCTCGGCAGGCCACGCTCGGCCGCAGTTGAACGCGCGCACGAGGTCGATCGGTACTCGCTGGCGGCAATGTTCGCCCTCGCGGCACTTTGCCTGTTTGCAGGAATACTTCCAGGTCTTGTCATAGACGGCCTCTCGTCGGTGACGCTCCCGCTGGTTGGCAGCCGAATGCCTGTGCAGATGGCGCAGGCCTGGCTGTCGATAGTGCCGATTGCGGCGAGCCGCAGTTCCTACAACGGCCTGCTGGTGTTCCTGTTCATCGCCTTTTCCGCCTCCGCCGCGGCATATGTGATCCATCGCTTCGCGTCGCATGCAGTCCGCCGGGGGCCGGCCTGGGGTTGTGGTTTTCCGGATGTGATTCCAAGCTCGCAATACACGGCCGTCAGCTTCGCACAGCCTATCCGCCGCGTCTTCGGTACATTCGTATTCCGGGCGAGGGAAACGGTCGAAATGCCGACCCCTGGCGAGATCGGCCCAGCTCGTTTGAATGTCGAAATGCATGATGTGATCTGGGAGGTGGTCTATCAGCCTATCGCCAGGGGCATCGACTTTGCGACCGACCACCTCAACCATCTGCAGTTCCTGACGATCAGGCGTTACCTGACGCTCGTCTTTCTTTTTCTCGTGGCCTTGCTTCTGGTGCTCGCATTATGGCCCTGATCCTTGAGTTGGGCGTTCAAGGTGCGCAGATGGCGCTGGTGCTTTTGCTCGCACCGCTCCTGACCGGCTTCGTGCGCAAGGCAAAGGCACGACTGTTGCGCCGCCAGGGGCCCTCCCTCATCCAACCCTACCGCGATCTCCTGCGGTTGATGCGCAAGGAAGTCGTTCTGGCGGACAATGCATCCTGGCTGTTTCGCGTGACACCCTATCTGATCTTTGCCGCTACCTGGGTCGCCGCCGCACTCATCCCGACATTCGCCACCGGCCTCACATTCAGTTGGACGGCCGATCTCATAGCCATCGTCGCACTGCTTGGAAGCGCACGGTTCTTCCTGGCGCTGGCGGGGTTGGATGTCGGCACGAGCTTTGGCGGCATCGGCGCAAGCCGCGAGGTGATGATCGCTTCCCTGGCCGAGCCCGCCATGCTGCTGATCGTGTTCAGCCTGGCGCTCGTCGCCGGCGCCACGCAGCTATCCACAGTCGCTGCCTTCATGGGCTCGCCGCAGGTTGGCCTGCGGGTATCGCTCGGGATGTCGCTCATGGCTCTCGTGATGGTGGCGATCGCCGAAAACGCCCGCATACCGGTGGACAACCCATCGACCCACCTCGAACTCACCATGGTTCATGAGGCCATGGTGCTAGAATATTCCGGTCGCCATCTGGCGATGATCGAGTTCGCGGCCTCCCTCAAACTTCTGCTTTATATGTCGCTGATTTCCTGCGTCTTCCTGCCTTGGGGGCTGGTGACCGCCCGAGCCGAACCGGGATCTTATGTTCTGGGCGTCGTTTTCTATATCGGCAAACTTGCCGTGAGCGGCACTCTCCTCGCCCTGTTTGAGACTGCCATTGCCAAGATGCGAGTCTTCCGCGTCCCGGATTTCCTGGGCGCCGCTTTGATGCTGGCCCTGCTCGGCACGCTTCTGCTGTTCGTCTCGCGGAGCCTGTGATGCACAGCCTCACATTCGACATCGCCCACCTGCTCGCCGGCGGTCTGGTGCTGGTCAGTTTCATGATGCTCTATCAGGATCGCCTCTTTGCACTGATCAACGTTTTTGCGCTTCATGCGATCGTCCTCGCCATGTCCGTGGCCTGGCAGGCATACATTCAGGACGCCCATCATCTCTATGTCACTGCGGCGATCGCTCTCGTTTTCAAGGCGATCGTAATTCCCGTTGGGCTTCATCGCATCATTCAGCGGCTTGGCATCCATCGCGACATCGAGACCGCCGTCGGCATCGGTCCGACCATGCTTGCCGGAATAGGCCTGGTGACGCTCTCTATGGTCCTGATGCTGCGGGTCACTCCCGAGGCTGACCCCCTCGCCCGTGAGGACCTGGCCTTCGCCCTGTCCATCATATTGTTGGGGCTCCTGGTGATGGTCACCCGCCACAATGCCGTCAGCCAGGTTGTCGGCTTCATGTCGCTCGAGAACGGTCTGGTGCTGGCCGCCACGGGAGCCAAGGGCATGCCGCTGGTTGTCGAGATAAGTGTCGCCTTCTCGATCCTAATCGCCTTCATCGTCATCGGCGTCTTCTTGTTCCGCATCCGCGAAAGGTTTGACTCCGTGGATGTCGGCGCGCTCGACGACTACCGGGGCGAACGTCGATGACCGCGTTTTCCTTCGATGCCGTGGCCGCCATTTTGGTGATACCAGTCGTCGCGGCCGGGCTTCTCGCGGCGCTGCCGAACTATCGGCTAACGGCCGGCCTGAATGTCGCTGCGAGCTTCCTGACCTTACTTGCCGCGCTGTCACTGTTCATGATGGATCGGCCAGAGCCTGGCCAGTATCTGCTCGTCGACGATCTCAACATCGTATTCATCGTGCTCAACACGTTCGTAGCTTTCACGACCAGCGTCTTCAGCGCCTCCTACATTGCGCACGAACTGCACACCGGACGACTGACCGCGCCGAATTTGCGGTTCTACCACGCAATGTACCAGATCATGATGTTCGGCATGAACCTCGCCTTCGTATCGAACAATATCGGTTTGATGTGGGTGGCGGTGGAGCTTGCCACGCTGACCACCGTGCTCATGGTCGGCATTTATCGCACGCATGAAGCACTGGAGGCCGCCTGGAAATATTTCATTCTGGGAAGCGTCGGCATAGCACTCGCGCTCTTCGGCACCATCCTCGTCTACATGGCCGCACAGCCAGTTGTCGGCGAGGGCACCAATGCCATGGTCTGGACAGTGCTTATCGAGCACGCGGCGCATTTCGACCCGGCTTTGCTGAATGTCGCCTTCGTCTTCCTGCTGCTCGGCTATGGGACGAAGGTTGGCCTTGCGCCTTTGCATGCCTGGCTGCCCGACGCGCACGCGGAGGGTCCGACACCGATTTCCGCGGTGCTGTCGGGCTTGCTGTTGAACGTGGCGCTCTATGCCGTGCTGCGTTTCAAGCTGCTGCTCGCGGCAAGCCCCGAAGCGATCGCGCCTGGGCCACTGATGATCACGATGGGGCTGACGTCGCTCGTTTTCGCGGCCTTCATGCTCTACCGCCGCCGCGACATCAAACGCCTGTTCGCGTACTCCTCGATCGAGCACATGGGCATCATCGTGTTCGCTTTCGGCATGGGTGGTCCGCTCGCCAACTTTGCCGGCCTGCTGCACATGGTCATGCACAGCCTGACCAAGTCGGCGATCTTTTTCACCGTCGGACACATTGCGCAGGTCAAGGGAACGCAAAACATAGCGGAGATCCGGGGACTGACGGAGACGCATCCAGGGCTTGGCTGGGCGCTCGTCATCGGCGTCGTCGCCATCGCCGGCCTCCCCCCGCTCGGCATCTTCATGAGCGAATTCCTGGTCGTGAGTTCGACATTCGCGAGACACCCCCTTTTGGCGATGCCGTTGGTATTCGGGATTCTGCTCGCTTTCGGAGCCTTGCTGCTTCGGTTGACCGGCGTCGCTTTCGGCGAACCGCGCGGCAGCACGGCGCCAGCCAAGGCGTCCTACATTCCGATGTATTCCCATTTGGCGTTGGTGTTTGCCGCCGGCATCTATCTGCCACCCCCACTGGTCACATGGTTCCAGCATGTCGCAAGTATCCTGGGATGAGCCGGACGGGAAAAAGAGCATGCTCGCACTGATCGACTTCATCCTCGCTGGCCAACGCGTCGAAGATCATGCGCCGTGGCCTCGTGCTGTGGTGACTGCGAGAAAATGGAGCTTTGCCGTTGAGCAACTGGTCGAGGGTCACTGGAGCTTGCTGGGTCTCTGGGGTGAGCCAAGCACCGTCCACATGGCGCTGCTCGATGAAAATGCCAAGGACGTCGGCGTTGTCAGCCTGGAATGCGCGGATGGCCGCTACCCGTCGGTCGGCCGGCTTCATCCGCCCGCGTTGCGCCTCGAACGCGCGGCCGCTGACCTGTTTGGGCTCTTGCCACAAGGCGCGCCCGATACACGACGGTGGCTTGATCATGGCCACTGGGGTGTCAGCTATCCATTGGGCACCCGCGTCCGGACATCTGCCCTGACAGCGTCCGCCTACCCCTTCCTTCCTACCGAGGGGGAAAGCCTGCATCAGATCCCTGTCGGGCCCGTGCATGCCGGCATCATAGAGCCGGGGCATTTCCGGTTCACGGCGAGCGGCGAAACGGTCGTCCGGCTCGAGGAGCGCCTCGGATACACCCACAAGGGCATAGAAGGTCTGATGGCGGGGTCCGACATCGATCGCGCCGCCAAGCTGGCGGGCAGAATCTCGGGCGACAGCACCGTGGCATACTCCCTTGGTTTTGCCCGCGCGGTCGAAGCGGCGCTGGGTATCGAGGTTCCATCACGCACGGTCTGGTTGCGAGCGCTCATGGCCGAGTTGGAGCGCCTGGCCAATCATCTGGGCGACATCGGCGCCATCTGCAATGATGCTGCATTCGCGCTCATGCATGCCCACTGCGGGGTGCTGCGTGAGCGTGTATTGCGGGCGAGCGATGCTGCTTTCGGCCACCGTTTGATGCGTGACCTTATCGTACCCGGAGGGCTGGCAAGCGATCTACGCGAGGAGGGAGCGCGCGCGGTTCGGTCGGTTATCGCGGAGATCAGGCAACGCTTTCCTCACCTGATTGAACTCTACGACAACACCGCCTCGCTGCAGGACCGGACCGTCGGAACCGGCCGACTGAAGGTGGAACTCGCTCGGCAATATCGCACCGGAGGGTATGTCGGCCGAGCCTCCGGCCGGAATTTCGATGCGCGGCGCAATCTCGCCTATCCACCCTATGACGAACTCGCGTTCGATGTGCCTCTTCTCCAGGAGGGCGATGTGAACGCCCGCGTCTGGATCCGCATCCGCGAGGTCGAACAGAGTCTGTCGCTCATCGAGCAAATCCTGGAGCGGCTGCCCGGCGGTCCGATCCGCGTTGATCTCGTCGTGGCAGACGGGCCGCGCGAGGGCATGGCCCTCGTCGAAGGTTTCCGGGGCGATATTCTGGCCTGGCTGCGCATTGGCAAAAGCGGCTTGGTCGAGCGCTGTCACCTGCGCGATCCGTCATGGTTTCAGTGGCCCCTCCTTGAAGCTGCGATCGAGGGAAACATCGTCGCCGACTTCCCGCTGTGCAACAAATCCTTCAACTGCTCCTATTCGGGCCATGATCTCTGAGGGAACGCTGTCATGCGCAAGCTGCTTTTTGAAAGCCTGATACATCCCCCGCTCACAGAGCGTCCGCCGGTGGCGAGCGACACGGCCCTCGATGAGCTCGCGCGTGCCCTTGATGGCGCTGCTCACAAACGATTGGGGCGAAGCCTGTCGATCCGGGCAGTCGATGCCGGTTCCTGCAATGGCTGCGAGCTTGAGATGAACGCGCTCGGCAACGCTTTCTACGACATCGAGCGTTTTGGAATCCGCTTCGTCGCATCGCCGCGCCATGCCGATGTACTGCTCGTCACCGGGCCGGTGACCAAGAACATGCGAGAGGCATTGAAGCGAACCTACGATGCAACTCCCAATCCCAAATGGGTGGTCGCACTCGGAGATTGTGCCAGGAATGGCGGCTGCTTCGCCGGTAGCTATGCCGTGATGCGCGGCGTGTCGGAGGTTCTGCCTGTCGACCTGCACATTCCGGGGTGCCCGCCACCGCCAGTCGAAATTCTGAAAGGCCTGCTCGCCTTGCTTGAGGGCGTGAATTCAAAGAGTGGTGGTCCCCGAGGTTGAATATCGCTGGCGCTTGCCTTGCGCTCCGGATCATCCCGCGTGCGGTCGGCAGCGAAGTTTTCGGTCAACCTTAAGGGGCTGACAGAATGGTGCGCAGCGCTGATCAACCGCGTTCGACCGAAGGTCTCACGTACTACTGCGATATTTAGGGACACTTATGGTGACGCCAATTGACAGCGGTCGAATTTCGTGACACAGATAGTGTCGTGAAATTTGGAACGAGCCGCATGTCTAGTGTCCGTGCCTACAACAGCCCCGTGCGCGAAGAAAAAGCGCGTGAGACACGCGAGGGGATCCTAACCGCACTGTTTGAACTCATGGATTCGGCGAGCGCCGCTGACGAGATCAGCATGGAAGCCATCGCGTTGAGGGCCGGAGTGCAGCGGCGGACCGTGTTTCGCCACTTCGCGACCAAGGACGATCTGTTGGCCACCTTCTGGCCTTGGCTGAATGCCCGGATAGGTGTCTCCGCGACACCTGAGAACCTGAAGGAGATCGTCGATGGCCCACGACAAGCCTTCCCAAAGTTCGACACGCACGAAGCGGCGATCCGCTCCTCGCTACATTCCCGGACCGGCCGCGAGATGCGGACAGGTACGGTTGCGAAGCGGCGTGCCAATTTCGCTCGCGCACTCGCTCCCGCCACCGCCTCCCTTCCGCCCGCCGAGGCCGAGAAGATCAAGTCGCTTGCCCATCTTCTCTTCTCGGCCTCTGCCTGGGAGGTCCTGAAAGACTACGGCGGTCTCACCGGAACCGAAGCTGGCGAGACCGCATCTTGGGCGTTTGAGGTGATTCTGTCCGCAGTCACTTCGGGCCACTCTCCCGCGGACGTTGCATCGCAAATGAAAGAGACAGGCAATGAAGATTGACGTCACCAACCCCAACGACGGCCAGACCCTCTGGGTCGTCGCCGATCGCATCCGCTTCCTGGGCGGCCTCGTGGGCTCGAACCTCGAACTCATCGAGGTCGAAGTCCCGCCGGGCTCCGGCACCCCGCCGCACAGCCACGCGTCGCCCGAACAGTTCTATGTAATCGACGGCGAACTTACGGTCCGCCACTTTGCCGCGGGCGGCCCGCCCGAGGTGACGATCGCGGGCCCCGGAACTTCGGTGCGTATCGGGGCCGGAGAGCCGCATAACTACTCGAACGACAGCAGCCGCCCGGTGCGGATGCTCGTGCTCATAGAATCTTCTATGGTCGTCTTCTTCCGCGACATCGGCACGGCCGAGCCGCAGACGCAGCCCGACTTCGCGCGGATCGGCGCGGCAATGCAGCAGCACGGGATAGAAATGCTGACGATGGCGGCCTGAGTTGCATCGCAATTTCGAGGGCTTCGGGGCTCTTGCGTCATATCCGGCGATGAGAGTCCCCGAAACCATCGAACCGACTGACGCCGCGCGAGTTGTATGACAGCGTTCAACATTTTGCCCGACGACTGCTCCTCAGCTTGCCAGCGGCATTAGCAACCAATCGGCGGAACCAAGGGGAATCCGCGCGAACTTTGCTTTCGATCAATGAATGTCCGGGTTTCGGGTTGGTAGGGTGTTTGGGATCGACTGAGTCAGGTGGCTAAGCGAGATGATTCGACAAATTGCTGCCTAGACACCATAGAAAGCGGAATCTGATACGACACCCGCGGTGCCTTGTCTGAAACAGCCGGAGTCCGGTAGCCGAAAGGAAAGAGTTGGGTTTGGGAGGATAAGCATGGGCGAGGATCTATCCGGTCATCATGCCGATCGCATACAGGCCGCAATTGCTTCGGACGCGGCGGCGAAATCCGCGCTGGTCGCCTCCTGGCGACGTTCTTCAAATTTGCATCGGCTTGACCCTACTGATCGGAACCCGCCGCAGTACCTGACCGAGCCCGAACTTCATGGGGCCCGACAACGGATCGAACCGCTCGTCCGGGCTGCCCAGTCGAGCCTCGACCGGCTCTATCTTGCAGTGGGCGGCGTCGGATGCTGCGTCCTTCTGGCCGATCGCGACGGCGTGCCGGTCGAACGGCGCGGCGCGCCTGTGGATGATGAGACGTTTCATTCCTGGGGATTGTGGACTGGCTCCGTCTGGAACGAACAGAGCGAGGGCACCAATGGTATTGGCACCTGTCTGGTGGAACAGCGCGTCCTGACGATCCACCGTGATCAGCATTTTCACACGCGCAACACCGGGTTGAGTTGCACCACGGCGCCGATCTATGATCACCGCGGAGATCTTGTGGCTGCCCTTGACGTATCTTCCTGCCGGGCTGACCTGACCGAGGTCTTCTCCAACCTTATTTCCATGGCCGTGGTCGACGCAGCGCGTCGGATCGAGGCGGAGAACTTCAAGATGGCATTCCCCAAAGCGCGCATTCTGCTGGCGCCGGTGCCTGACAAGGGTTCTGGCGCGCTGATCGCGGTTGATGCGGACGACCTCGTCGTCGGCGCGACCCGTTCGGCTCGCCTGGCGCTAGGAATTACGCAACTGTGTCTCGACAGGCCGATGCCTGCGGCCGATCTTCTTGGTTGGGCGGAGAGCGGCCCCGAAGTCCTCGCCGAGGCGGAGCGCGGCGTTCTGCAGCGGGCGCTGGCGCGGGCAGACGGAAATGTCTCGGCCGCGGCCCACGCGCTTGGCATCAGCCGCGCCACGCTTCACCGCAAGCTCAACCGCCTGGACGTCCACAGGGCTCACTGACCTTCGAACCGGCGCATGAGTGTCGCAATTCTGCGACACACCCCGCCCGCCCACTATCCCCCGCGCATTGCAATAGCGATGGGAGATCGCAAGTCTCTTTCCGACGCGTCGCATTCCGCAACGTCAGCTTTGGGAGGAAGACACATGAACAAGGTAGAATTCTCGCGCCCGGTCAAGGCGCCCTTCGACAAGCGCTACGGCAATTTCATCGGCGGCAAATGGGCCGAGCCCAGCTCCGGCCGCTACTTCGAGAACTTCTCGCCGGTAAACGGTCAGCTGCTGTGCGAAGTCGCGCGCTCGGATGCCCAGGACATCGAAGCAGCCCTGGACGCAGCCCATGCCGCCAAGGACGCCTGGGGGCGCACCAGCGTTGCCGAGCGCTCGCTTATCCTCAACCGCATTGCCGACCGCATGGAGGAAAACCTCGATCTCCTCGCATGCGCCGAAACCTGGGACAACGGCAAGCCGATCCGCGAAACGACCGCCGCCGACCTGCCTTTAGCCATCGACCATTTCCGCTATTTCGCCGGCGCCGTGCGTGGCCAGGAAGGCAGCCTTTCGCAGATCGACGACGATACGGTCGCCTATCATTTCCATGAGCCGCTCGGCGTGGTTGGCCAGATTATCCCGTGGAACTTCCCGCTGCTGATGGCCTGCTGGAAACTTGCTCCCGCACTTGCCGCCGGAAACTGCGTGGTCCTGAAGCCTGCCGAGCAGACCCCGGCCGCCATCCTGCTGTGGGCCGATCTTATCGGCGATCTGCTGCCGCCAGGCGTCCTCAACATCGTCAACGGCTTCGGCCTCGAGGCCGGAAAGCCTCTGGCGTCGTCGCCGCGCATCGCCAAGATCGCTTTTACCGGCGAAACCACGACCGGCCGGCTGATCATGCAATATGCCAGCCAGAACCTGATCCCCGTCACCCTGGAACTGGGCGGCAAGTCGCCCAATATCTTCTTCAAGGACGTTGTGGCCGAGGACGACGATTTCTTCGACAAGGCAATCGAAGGCTTCGTCATGTTCGCGCTGAACCAGGGCGAGGTCTGCACCTGCCCGAGCCGCGCGCTCATCCATGAATCGATCTATGACAGGTTCATGGAACGTGCCCTCAAGCGCGTCGAGGCGATCGTGCAGGGCGATCCGCTCGATCCGGCGACGATGATCGGTGCCCAGGCCTCGTCCGAGCAGTTGGAAAAGATCCTTTCCTACATCGACATCGGCCGCCAGGAAGGCGCCGAGCTGCTGACCGGTGGCGCCCGCAATGTCCTGCCCGGCGATCTGGCCGGCGGCTACTACGTCCAGCCCACGGTGTTCAAGGGTCACAACAAGATGCGCATCTTCCAGGAGGAGATCTTCGGGCCGGTGGTTTCGGTCACGACCTTCAAGGATGATGACGAAGCACTCAGCATAGCCAACGACACGCTCTACGGCCTCGGCGCCGGTGTCTGGACACGCGACAGCAACCGCGCCTACCGTTTCGGCCGCGCCATCCAGGCGGGCCGCGTCTGGACCAACTGCTACCACGCCTACCCCGCGCATGCGGCCTTCGGCGGCTACAAACAGTCCGGCATCGGCCGTGAGACCCACAAGATGATGCTCGACCACTATCAGCAGACCAAGAATATGCTGGTCAGCTACAGCCCGAAGAAGCTCGGCTTCTTCTGATCGTATCTTGGACGCGCAGGCGCGGCTCCGCGAGGGGCCGCGTCCCCACATTGGAAATCGGAAGAGACCGTGCAAGCGAAGGTCACAGCAACACCGGCGGCCATCGAACTGATCGCCGAGATTGTCGCCGAGCACGGTCCGGTGCTGTTTCATCAATCCGGCGGCTGCTGCGACGGTTCTTCGCCCATGTGCTATCCGCGTGCCGGCTTCCTCGTCGGTGACCAGGATGTGCTGCTCGGCCACATCGGCGACACGCCCTTCTACATCGGGGCGTCGCAATTCGAGGCCTGGAAGCATACCGATCTCATCATCGACGTGGTGCCTGGTCGCGGCGGCATGTTCTCGCTCGACAATGGACGGGAGAAGCGGTTCCTGACCCGGTCGACGATCTGCGCCGTGTAGGCGAAGCCAGCGGGTTTTGATTTCGAGCAAGGAAGGCGCTGCGGCAAGCTCTACCTTCCGAAGATGATTCTCAATCTGCTCATCGGCACCGTCGTCATAAGTCTGACGGTTTTGATCCACACGTTTGGTCTGATCGCCATCACCCACGCGATGGGACACCTGGTCGCCCGGTTTCGCATGCACGGGCGCCGCAGCCGCATCGTCGCGATGATCAGCGTGGTGATGGGCCTCTTTGCCGTCATGACCGCCGAGGTCTGGCTCTGGGCCGGGCTATACCGGTTGCTCGATATCTTCGCCGATTTCGAAACGGCGTTGTACTTTTCCACCATTACCTTCTCGACGGTCGGCTATGGCGATATCGTGCCCGCTCATGGGTGGCGTGTCCTGGCGGCGCTGGAGGGCGTGAACGGGTTTCTGCTCATCGGCTGGTCGACCGCCTATCTGATCGCAGCCGGCACCCGTATCGGGCCGTTCAAGGTCGGCGAGCATTTCTGACCGGGCCCGGCGCTCATACCGCTACTGAATGCCTTGCTTTTCCTGTTTCGAAATATTTGTCGAACTTCGCGGCGACGCTTCTGACAAAGGGACGGCTTTCCGCAGGCACGACGAAGCGATCGCCATCAAGTTCAAGCATGCGCGCAGGATCAAGAACGGCAGTGGAACTTGCTTTGCCGAGGAGCCTTTGGCCAGCTTCGCCAAAGCGCTCAACCAAGTCTATTGCCGAAAAGCCGAAATCGCACATGAGCCGTTCGATGATCCAGCCGCGAGCGCGATCGTCGTCGGAAAACGCGATACCCCGCACAGCGGCCAGCCCGCCGTCAGCAACCATGCGTCCATATTCGCCGGTCGAAGGCATGTTCTGCGCGTAGCCCTGCCGAAACTGGCTGATGGATGATGGACCCAGCCCGATCAAGGTTTCGCATCGATCCTCGGTGTAGCCTTGAAAGTTCCGGTGTAGAGTTCCTGCGCGAGCGGCAAGCGCCAGTGTATCGCCAGGTTTGGCGAAATGGTCGAGGCCGATTGCTTCGTATCCTTGGTCAAGAGTGGCGTGGGCTGCCAATTGCGATTGGGCAAACCGCTCCTCCGGCCCTGGCAACCAGGCCTCATCGATCATCGTCTGATGTTTCTTGAACCACGGCACATGGGCATAGCCAAAAAGCGCTATCCTATCCGGCTCCAAGGTCAACGCCTGCGCAACGGTGGAAGAGACGCTTTCCCTGGTCTGGTGTGGCAGGCCGTAAAGCAGGTCGAGATTGACGGATTCAACGCCACGCGAGCGAACACCGTCGACTACGAGTTTGGTCTGCAAAAAGCTCTGCTCGCGGTTGATCGCTTTCTGCACCTTCGGGTCGAAATCCTGGACCCCGAGGCTCGCCCTTGTCATGCCGATTTCGGCAAGCGCGTCGAGGCGGGCTTCGTCCATGTCGTTGGGTTCGATTTCGACGCTGAGCCTGGCGTCGGGAAGAAATGTGAAGCTGTCGCGCAGAAGGTTTGCCAGCGCCACCAGGTCCTTGGGCTTGAGTATAGTGGGAGAACCACCGCCAAAATGCACGGCACGCACCCGGCCCTTATCCCGGACAAGACTGGCAACGGTTGCGATCTCGGCATGCAGTGAGCGGAGATAGACGGTCACCGGTTCGTAATGCCGGGTCTGCTTGGTGTGGCAGGCACAGAACCAGCAGAGCTTGTCGCAGTAGGGGATGTGCAGATAGAGCGAGATCTCGTCGCCATCATTGAGCGCCTGCAGCCAGCCACGGCAAACGGCAGCATCAACGCCGGTATGGAAATGCGGCGCGGTCGGGTAGCTGGTGTAGCGTGGAACGTTCTCACCGAGCCTGGCAACTAATTCTGGCCGCATGTCGCTATCCGATCCCCTTTGCATGGCACGACACTGGTCACATCGGGCGCCGGCGGCCTTGATTTCGGTCAAGGCCCCGCAGACAAACTGCCGCAAGGCTTTTTTCTCCGGCGATGGTACGTTGCCGGCACATGGAATCCTTTGGAAGATCAAGATGACGGTGCGCCAGGACATTCACAGTTCCGGCATCCCAGTGCTTTGCCAGTCTTGCGAGGCACGGCACCGCGGCGTTTGCGGCGCGCTCGATCCCGAGCAATTGGTAGGCCTCGCCAAGATCTCATCGAAGCACAATGTTGAACCGGGCGTGGAGCTGATTGGCGACGCGGAGACCGTCGACAGTTATTCCAATGTGCTTTCCGGCGTGGTGAAGCTCACCAAGAGCCTTTCGGATGGACGCCAGCAGATTGTCGGCCTGCAGTTCGCCCCCGATTTCCTGGGAAGGCCCTTCAAGGTGGAAAGCGCGATCAACGCCGAAGCCGCAACCACCGTTTCGTTGTGTTCGTTTCCAAAGGCCGCCATCGAGCGCATGATGAAGGAATCGCCACAGCTCGAGCATCGTCTGTTCAAGCAGACGCTCAATGAACTCGACGAAGCACGAGACTGGATGGTGACGCTGGGTCGCAAGAGTGCTTCGGAAAAGGTGGCGAGCTTTCTCCTGATGATCGCAAGAAACATCGATCCCGCGCTTGACCCGGCGGCCCAGTCGACAACCTTTGACCTGCCGCTGACGCGCGCTGATATCGCCGATTTTCTCGGCCTGACGATCGAGACGGTCAGCCGCCAACTGACCAGGCTGCGAACAGACCGCGTGATCCGGATCGACAGCACCCGGCACGTGACGGTGGAGAACATGGGCCGGCTGGAACGCCGCTCCGGTGCCTAAGGGTCGTCGACCCCGATCATCGGCAAGACGTGCTCGCGTTCGAAGGCGATATGTCGGCGCAAGCTTTCGAAGAAGCCGCGCAGCATGAAGCCGACAGCCTCGGCATTGTCGACTTTCTCGCCGTGGCCCATCGCCAGCAGGATTTCAGTCACCTCGCCGGCAAAGCATTCGTCCTCGACGTGCTCGGCGCGCAACCGACGAGTTGAAGCAAGGTTGGCATCGCTGCCGGTCAAAGCAGCCTCGTAGGCCGGAAAGATAACCGTCTCCTCGTATTGATGAATGTTGCGTAACAGCGGAACGATCGCGTTTGCTGCTGCCAGGCATGCCAGACTATCGACCCTGGGCAGGGTGTCGCCTATTCTTTCCAAGGCATCGCAGAGCTTCAGCTTTTTCAGATGCGCACGTTTCACAATCGCCGCTGGAACTGCTTCTCTGCCAGATCGAACTGTCGGTATCGAACTGTCACGGCCCGTGTCGAACAGCGACGATCGCAGCTCCCTCTCCCTGTTCAAAGACAGTCTCCTGATCGTTTGCCGGAGCGACGCTGCCCAATCCAAAAACAAATGGCTTTGACATAGATCAAGGCGGCGACAACGCGGCTGCTGAATTGGTGTCAAGCGGATTGGCATCCGCGCATCGGAATCCGACGTCGGGGACAAGTCATGAAGTTCGGCACGCAAATCTTCGCCTTGGGCCTGTTCACATTTGCGGCTCTCGTGGCAGCGGGGTTCGGTGTGGACGAGCCATTCCGGCAGCATATGTGGGTCCTGTTTTTCGTGCTGCTCGGCTTTGTCGCCATCCTCATCCGCAACACGAATTTCGAAGTGGCTGCTCCCATCGACCCGTCCGCCTACATGGATGGGCCAATCCGCTATGGCGCCATCGCCACCATGTTCTGGGGTGTCGTTGGCATGCTGGTCGGGGTGGTCATCGCGCTGCAGCTCGCCTACCCCGACCTCAACATCCAGCCCTGGTTCAATTTTGGCCGTTTAAGGCCATTGCATACGTCGGGCGTCGTCTTCGCCTTCGGCGGTAATGCGCTGCTCTGCACGTCATTATACGTTGTGCAACGCACCTGCCGCGCCCGGCTGTTCGGCGGCGATCTCGGCTGGTTCGTGTTTTGGGGCTACCAACTGTTCATCGTCATGGCCGCGACCGGTTACCTGCTCGGCATCACCGAGAGCCGCGAATACGCAGAGCCCGAATGGTATGTGGACATCTGGCTGACCATCGTCTGGGTCGCTTATCTCATCCTGTTCCTCGGCACGATCCTGAAGCGCAAGGAACCGCACATCTACGTCGCCAACTGGTTCTACCTGTCCTTCATCGTGACCATCGCGATGCTGCATGTGATCAACAACCTGTCCATGCCCGCCTCCTTCCTCGGCTCGAAGAGCTATTCGGCTTTCTCCGGCGTCCAGGACGCCCTGACGCAATGGTGGTACGGCCACAACGCCGTCGGCTTCTTCCTGACCGCCGGCTTCCTCGGCATGATGTACTATTTCGTACCCAAGCAGGCGAACCGGCCGGTCTATCCTACCGCCTGTCGATCGTCCACTTCTGGGCGATCATCTTCCTCTACATCTGGGCCGGGCCGCATCACCTGCACTACACCGCCCTACCCGACTGGGCGCAGACGCTCGGCATGGTGTTTTCGATCATGCTGTGGATGCCGTCATGGGGCGGCATGATCAATGGCCTGATGACGCTGTCCGGCGCCTGGGACAAGCTGCGCACCGATCCGATCATCCGCATGATGGTGATGGCCATAGCCTTCTACGGCATGTCGACTTTCGAGGGTCCGATGATGTCGATCAAGACGGTCAACTCGCTGTCGCACTATACCGACTGGACCATCGGGCATGTCCATTCGGGCGCACTCGGCTGGGTTGGCATGATCTCGTTCGGCGCGATCTACTACATGGTGCCGAAGCTCTGGAACCGCCAACGGCTCTATTCGCTGCGGCTCGTCACCTGGCACTTCTGGCTGGCGACCCTCGGAATCGTCGTCTACGCCGCAGTGATGTGGGTGTCCGGCATCATGCAGGGCCTGATGTGGCGCGAATACGACGAGCAGGGTTTCCTGGTCTACTCCTTCGCCGAAACCGTGGCCGCCATGCACCCCTACTACATCATGCGCGCCATCGGCGGGGCCATGTACCTCTCCGGCGCCCTGATCATGGCCTGGAACATCGCCATGACTATCCTCGGCTACCAGCGCGAAGAACAACCGATGCCGGGCTCCCTGCCCGTCCCGCAGCCTGCCGAATAAGGAACCAGACAATGGGCTTGATGGACAAACACGCGCTGATCGAGAAGAACGCCACGCTTCTGCTCGTTGGATCGCTGCTCGTGGTCACCGTGGGTGGCATCGTGGAGATCGCACCGCTCTTCTACCTCGACAACACGATCGAGAAGGTGGAAGGCATGCGCCCCTACTCGCCACTCGAACTGGTCGGGCGCAACATCTATGTGCGCGAGGGCTGCTATCTCTGCCACAGCCAGATGATCCGCCCGTTCCGTGACGAGGTCGAGCGCTATGGGCATTACAGCCTGGCGGCCGAGTCGATGTATGATCATCCCTTCCAATGGGGATCGAAGCGCACGGGACCGGACCTCGCCCGGGTTGGCGACCGCTATTCCAATCCATGGCACGTCGATCACCTTTCGGATCCGCGTTCGGTGGTGCCAGAGTCAATCATGCCGAGCTATGCGTTCCTCAAGGCCACGCCGATCGCGGTGAAGGACTTCTCGACGCATCTGGTCGCCAACAGGCGCGTCGGCGTCCCCTACTCCGATGACATGATCGCTCACGCCAATGCCGATTTGATGGCGCAGGCCGACCCCAACGCAGACACGTCCGGCCTTGAGGCCCGCTACCCGAAAGCCAAAATCGGCGACTTCGACGGCAACCCGCAACAGGTGACCGAAATGGATGCGCTGGTCGCCTATCTGCAAATGCTCGGCACACTGGTCGATTTCAAGAATTACGACGAAGCCGCCGGCTACCGCTGAGGAGTTTTATCAATGGATTACAATTTGATGCGGGAGTTCGCTGACAGCTGGGGTCTGGTCGCCATGGCTCTGTTCTTTGTCGGCGCGATCGCGTTTTCCCTTCGCCCTGGCAGCCGCAAGCTGGCCGACGAAGCTGCCCGGATTCCCCTTGAGGACGAGTGATCATGAGCGACGAGCACATCGACGAAATCTCCGGTATCTCGACCACGGGCCACGAATGGGACGGCATCCGCGAGCTGAACAACCCGCTTCCGCGTTGGTGGGTCTGGACGTTCTACATCACCATTGCCTGGGCGATCGGATACACCATCGCCTATCCGGCATGGCCGTTGCTGCATTCGGCAACAAAGGGCGTGCTCGGCTATTCTAGCCGCAACGAAGTCAAGAACGAGCTGTCGGCGGCGGAAGCGGCGAAGGGCAAATATGTCGCGGCAATAGAGTCGAAAAGTGTTTCGGAGATCGCGGCCGACGATACGTTGCGCGAATTCGCCGTCGCCGCCGGCGGCGCCGCGTTCAAGCTCAATTGCGTGCAGTGCCACGGTTCCGGCGCCCAGGGTTCCAAAGGCTTCCCCAACCTCAATGACGACGACTGGCTGTGGGGCGGCAAGGCGGACCAGATCCAGCAGACGGTCACGCATGGCATCCGCTTTGCTTCCGATCCGGATACGCGCCTGTCGGAAATGCCGGCCTTTGGCGACATAATCACCGCCGACCAGATCAAACAGGTCAGCGCCTATATTGCCAGCCTGTCCGGAACTGTCAGCGATCAATCGTTGGTCGAGTCCGGGGCCAAGGTCTTTGCCGAAAATTGCGTCGCCTGTCATGGCGACAATGCAAAGGGCAACAAGGAGCTCGGCGCTCCTGATCTGACCGATGCCATCTGGCTTTACGGACCGGGCGAAGCGGCCATTGCCGCCCAGGTCACGGCGCCGAAACAGGGCGTGATGCCGGCCTGGGGCGCGCGTCTGGGCGAAACAAGGGTCAAGGAGCTGGCGGTCTACGTGCATTCGCTAGGCGGTGGAGAATAGGAACGGGGGTATTCTCCGGCCCTTACCGCCCAAGCGACGAGGCCCGGCTCTGCCGGGCCTCGATCTGTTTGCGTGTAGCCGGCGATTGACCTGCATCAACGCGGCGCAATCCAGTCGGCGGCACAATCCGCTCGACGCCGTATTTCGCTGACCTGTCTGTAGCCAGTCAGGACATCTGCCCGGCGAAATCACAAGCTCCGCGACGGGAGAAACCAGTGCTGGACAACACGAAGGTAGAACGGCTCGAAGCCGAAGCGGTCAACTCCGCCAAGGTGCGCCAGCCAATGTATGCCGCGCGCAAAAAGATCTTCCCGAAGCGCGCCTCGGGCAGCTTTCGCCAGTTCAAATGGCTAGTGATGGCAATCACGCTTGGCATTTACTATCTGACGCCGTGGCTGCGCTGGGACCGTGGGCCGTTTGCCCCGGACCAGGCCGTGCTGCTCGATGTCGCCAACCGGCGTTTCTACTTCTTCTTCATCGAGATATGGCCGCAGGAATTCTACTATGTCGCCGGCCTCCTGGTCATGGCCGGCGTCGGTCTTTTCCTGATCACATCGACTGTCGGCCGTGCCTGGTGTGGCTATACGTGCCCGCAGACCGTGTGGGTCGATCTGTTTCTGGTCGTCGAGCGGGCCATCGAGGGCGACCGCAATGCGCGCATCAAGCTCGACGCCGGTCCCTGGACTGGCCGCAAGCTCGTGCTGCGGGCATCGAAACACGCCATCTGGCTGATCATAGGGGTGCTGACCGGCGGCGCCTGGATCTTCTATTTCGCAGACGCGCCGACGCTGCTTGGCGAACTCTTCACCGGCACGGCAGCGCCAGTCGCCTACATCACCGTGGCCGTTCTGACGGCGACGACCTACACGTTCGGCGGGCTCATGCGCGAGCAGGTCTGCACCTATATGTGCCCATGGCCGCGCATCCAGGCGGCCATGCTCGACGAAAGTTCGCTCACCGTCACATACAATGACTGGCGCGGCGAACCGCGCACCCGTCACACCAAGAAGGTCCAGGCTGCCGGACAGCCAGTCGGCGATTGCGTCGACTGCAATGCCTGCGTGGCTGTCTGCCCGATGGGGATCGACATTCGCGATGGCCAGCAGCTCGAATGCATAACCTGCGCGCTCTGCATCGACGCCTGCGACGGCGTGATGGACAAGCTCGGCAAGGAGCGCGGCTTGATCTCCTACGCGACACTCTCCGACTACAATGCCAACATGATGCTGGCGACCGCGGGCGGCGCCTGTTCGGTCAATCCGTCATTGGTCAGGACGGATGACGGCCTGTTTTCGGACAGGGTGGCGCATTTCCATGTCCGTAAGATCTTTCGGCCACGCACCTACGTCTACATGGCCATGTGGTCGCTGATCGGCCTGGGCCTGGTCTTTTCGCTGATGACGCGCGACCGGCTCGAGATCAATGTCTTGCACGACCGCAATCCACAATTCGTGACGCTGTCCGACGGCTCGACCCGCAATGGCTATACCGTCAAGCTGCTGAACATGATCCCCGAACCAAGAACGATCATCGTCAGCATTGGGGGTTTGCCAGGCGCAGAGATGAGCATCGTCGGTGTCGACCTCCCCGCCGATCGCTCTTTCGCGGTCCAGGTCGAACCCGACCGGCTGAAGATGTTGAAGGTTTTCGTGCGCCTGCCTGCTGATCAGATCCATGGCGAGGCGCAGACCTTCACACTCCGTGTCGAGGACAAAGCGAGTTTCGAGTCGAACGAATACACCGCCACCTTCAACGCACCGGAGATCGCCAGATGAGCGCCACCACGCGAAAATCCCGTGAATTCACCGGCAGGCACATGTTGGCCATCATCCTTGCTTTTTTCGGTGTGGTCATCGCGGTCAATCTGACCATGGCGACGCTCGCCAATACAAGCTGGACCGGCCTCGTTGTCGAAAACACCTATGTCGCCAGCCAGCAATTCAACAGGAAGGCCGAGGAAGGACGCGCGCAGGCAGCCCTCGGCTGGACGGGCAAGCTGACCATTGCATGGGGCGAAGTCCGCTATGGCGTCACCGACGCCGCCGGCAAGGCGGTTCCCTTGCATGGCGTCAAAGTGCTGTTTCGCCATCCCGCTTACGAGAAAGAAGATGAGTCCATCACGCTCGCCGCCGCCCCAGGTCAGGAGTTTGCAGTGCAGCACATGCCAAGGGACGGTGTGTGGATCGTCGAAATCGACGCCGATGCCGGTATGGCAAGGCCTTTCCGCGACGTGCGCAGGATCATGATCTCCGATGGAGCGCTGAAATGAGCTGCTGTGCACCGGGCGCGGAAATGGCGATGGATCTGGTCGGCACCACTTCAGCCCTGCCCTCCAGTCAGGAAGTCAGGCTGGCGAGCCGATCGCTTGGCGATGGTCTCCATCAGACCGACCTTTCGGTCCCGACGGTTCATTGCGGCGCCTGCATTCAGACGATTGAGACGGCGTTGGGAGAACTTGATCATGTCGAGGCCGCACGCGTCAACCTGTCAACGAAGCGTGTCTCGGTCCGATGGCGCGGAGACGAGGTTCCACCATTGGTCGCGGTGCTGGGGCGGCTCGGCTACCAGGCGCATTTGTTCGAAGCCGACACCGATACAAAGGACAAGACGCTCTCGGAGCTCATCCGCGCCGTCGCTGTTGCCGGCTTTGCGGCAGGCAACATCATGCTGCTCTCGGTATCGGTCTGGTCCGGCGCCGAAGGTGCGACCCGCGACCTGTTCCACTGGGTCTCGGCGCTGATCGCCATACCCGCACTCGCCTTCGCCGGCGGCATCTTCTTCAAGTCGGCCTGGAATGCACTCCGCCACGGCCGCATGAACATGGACGTGCCGATCGCCGTCGGTGTGTCGCTGGCCTACGCCATGAGCCTCTATGAGACGATCACCCATGGCGACCACGCA
This sequence comes from Mesorhizobium sp. M0152, assembly GCF_040322415.1. Lineage (NCBI taxonomy): Bacteria > Pseudomonadati > Pseudomonadota > Alphaproteobacteria > Hyphomicrobiales > Phyllobacteriaceae > Mesorhizobium > Mesorhizobium sp. M0152. The sequence goes on along the minus strand of NZ_JAMYTH010000001.1, from coordinate 221,130 downwards.
TATTTCGACGCATCGGTGTCGCTGCTGTTCTTCCTCCTGATCGGTCGTACGCTGGATCACGTGATGCGCGAACGCGCCCGCACCGCCGTCAAGGGCCTCTCACAGCTCGCTGCGCGTGGCGCCATGGTGCTGCGCGGTGATGGCGCACGCGACTATCTGCCCGTGGGCGAGATCGAACCGGGCATGCTGTTGCTGATTGCGGCCGGCGAAAGGATTCCCGTCGATGGCAAGATCGCGCGCGGGACATCGGACGTCGACTGCTCTCTGGTCTCGGGCGAGAGCACGCCCAGAAGCGTGGCGCCAGATGATACAGTGCAGGCCGGCGTACTCAATCTCACCGGCCCGCTGACGATCGAGGCCACAGCTGCCGCCAAGGATTCGTTCCTGGCGGAAATGGTACGCCTGATGGAAGCCGCCGAAGGTGGTCGCGCGCATTACCGCCGGATCGCCGATCGCGTTTCAGCGCTCTATGCCCCGGTGGTGCATCTCACCGCCTTCGTGACATTCCTCGGCTGGATTGCGGCGACCGGCGACTGGCACCGGGCCATAACCATCGCCATCGCCGTTCTCATCATCACATGCCCATGCGCGCTCGGCCTCGCCGTGCCGATCGTCCAGGTGGTCGCCGCACGGCGTCTGTTCGAGCATGGCATCATGGTCAAGGATGGCTCGGCCATGGAGCGCCTGGCAACAATCGATACAGCGGTGTTCGACAAGACCGGAACGCTCACCCTCGGACAACCACGGCTCGTCAACGCGGCTTCGCTCGATCCGGAAATGCTGGCGATTGCGGCCGGCATGGCCGTACATTCGCGTCATCCCTTTTCAAAGGCCATAGCCGGTTTTGCCACTGCTGGCGGGCAACACGAATTCGATGCCGTCAGCGAGCATCCCGGGTTCGGTATCGAAGCCACTGAAGCCGGAACCACCTGGCGACTGGGCCGGCGCGGATGGGCTGGATGGAAGGCTCGGACCGGTGGCGAAGGCAAGCACGGCTATGGCGGAACGGTTCTGACAAGGAATGGACTGGTTGTTGCTAACTTCGCTTTCCACGATGCACTGCGTGCCGGCGCCAAGGCGGCTGTCCAGCAATTGAACGACGCTGGGATTTCGGTGGAAATACTGTCGGGTGACACCGCAGGCGCCTGCGCCGAAGTCGCGAAAATGCTGGGTGTCGGCGACTTCGTTCCGTGCCTGCTGCCGTCCGGCAAGGTCGAACGCATCGAGACCGTGGCGAAAGACGGACATAGAGTTCTGATGGTTGGCGACGGTCTTAACGACACGCCAGCACTCAGCGCGGCACATGTCTCGATCGCTCCAGCCACCGCAGCCGACATTGGCCGCAACGCAGCCGACTTCGTGTTCCTGCGCGAAAGCCTTCTGGCTGTGCCTTTGGCGATAGACGTCTCGCGCAAAGCGGGAAGCCTGATCCGGCAGAACATCGCGATCGCCATTGTCTACAATGCTGTCGCGGTTCCGATCGCGATCCTCGGGCACGTCACCCCCTTGATCGCGGCGATCGCCATGTCGGCCTCATCGCTGCTTGTCATTGGCAATGCGCTGCGTTTGCAGGGTTCCATGCCAAGTTCGCTGGCGAAAGAAGTGCGGCCCTCCAGACGGTCCAACATCAACGAGTTGGCCCAATCCTCATGACAACCCTTGCCTATCTCATCCCTGTCGCCCTCTTCCTTGGCGCACTTGGCCTGGGCGGCTTCCTGTGGGCGTTGAGGAGTGGCCAGTACGAAGATCTTGACGGAGCCGCCGAGCGGATCCTCATCGATCGGGAAGACCGGCCGGAGCGCTGATCCGGTCCGCTGGCTGGCACTAGGTCTGGCGAGTCGCGCCAACACCTCTTCCCTCCTGCTGGATCCCGCAACTGCGCTTTTCGTCCCGTTTCTTCCTCGACACCGAACTCCGCCAATTTGCGCCAGCGCAAAGAGACGCTGCGTCAGGTCAGATACTGTCTGCTCATCCGCAACGGTTGAGAGATAGGAGACGGACATGTTGACGCGACGCGAAGCCCTGTTTGGAGCAGCGATTGGCGCTGCCGCCGTGGCGACACTGCCGGCATTTTCGGCAACGGTGACAAAGGCCGAGATTCGCGGGCTCGCCCGCGAAAGGATCAAGCTGGTGGCACCGCCTTTTGTGCATGCGCACGACCAGATCGCCAAGGACGGACCGAAGATCTTCGAATTCACCATGACGATCGAGGAGAAGCCGATGGTCATCGACGCCGACGGGACGCAGCTCAACGCGATGACCTACAACGGCTCGATCCCGGGCCCGCTGATGGTCGTCCACCAGGACGATTATGTCGAACTGACCCTCGTCAATCCGGACACCAACTCGCTCGCCCACAACATCGATTTTCACGCAGCCACAGGTGCGCTGGGCGGCGGCGGCCTCACCTTGATCAATCCAGGCGAACAGGTGACGCTGCGCTTCAAGGCGACGCGGACGGGAACGTTCGTCTATCACTGTGCACCTGGTGGCGCGATGATCCCTTGGCATGTCGTTTCCGGCATGAACGGCGCCATCATGGTGCTGCCGCGCGACGGGCTCAGGAACGACAAGGGCAAGCCGGTCAAATACGATAAGATCTTCTACATCGGCGAGAGCGACTTCTACATTCCGCGCGACGAGAAGGGCAACTACAAGACCTACGAGTCGGCAGGCGACGGTTACGACGACATCGTCAAGGTCATGCGCGGGTTGATCCCGACGCATGTGGTGTTCAACGGCAAGGTCGGTTCGTTGACCGGCGACAACGCGATGAAGGCGAAGGTCGGCGAGACCGTGCTGATCGTCCATTCGCAGGCCAACCGCGATACGCGGCCGCATCTGATCGGTGGCCACGGCGACTATGTCTGGGAACAGGGCAAATTCGCCAACCCGCCGGCCAAGGATCTGGAAACCTGGTTCATCCGTGGCGGCTCTGCCGGCTCGGCGCTCTACACGTTCCTGCAGCCCGGCGTCTACGCTTACGTCAATCACAACCTGATCGAGGCCGTGGAACTCGGGGCGACCGCTCACTTTATGGTCGAGGGCGAGTGGAATGATGATTTGATGACGCAGGTCGAGGCGCCCAAACCCATCGCTACCAACTGATGGATCTCCATTTGCCCGGACAGTGTCGCTGTCCGGGCAAGGACAACAGCCATGTCCCCTTACATCCTGAAATTTGTCGCGGTCGCCATGGCAGCGACTTCCGTGCCGGTGGGCTTGTCGATCAAGGCAGCCAGTTGGCACCGGCCGCCCCACGCCGTAGCTGTCACGACGACTTTGCTGTCCGGCTCCATCACCTATCCGATACCCGGCGAGTTCCTGAAGGACGGCCACCCGCAGGCCAATCCCCGCCTTAAACGCCAGCTCGACCAACCGCTCGAAATCATGACCTATCAGGTCAGCGCGGAAGACTATGCAGATTGCGTCGCTGAAGGCAGCTGCCAGCCGGCACAGGAGACGCGCACGATCCCCGCCAGCGCTCCCGTGACCGGCGTCAGCTATCTCGATGCCAACGCATACGCCCGATGGTATTCGCAAGCGACCGGTGACCAATGGCGGCTGCCATCCGACGAGGAATGGGCATTTGCCGCGGCGGAGCGGTTCGCAGGCGAATTCGAGGGTGTCGAAAACGACGCCCGCAACCCCGCCAGACGTTGGCTCACCAGCTACAAGGCCGAGGTCGACCTCAATCGCAAACCGGACCCGCTGCCAAAGAGCCGTGGCTCGTTTGGTGTGAATTCCCTGGGGCTCGCCGACTTTTCCGGCAACGTCTGGGAATGGACGTCGACCTGCTACGTCCGCACCACGCTGGCTGCAAATGGCGGCAGTGTTGCGAGTTCGGTCGACAATTGCGGCGTCCACGTCCTTGAAGGCCTTCACCGGGCCTACATGTCCAATTTCGTCAGCGACGGAAGAAGCGGCGGCTGTGCCGTCGGCACGCCGCCCGACAATCTGGGGTTCAGGCTGGTCCGAGCCTCGCCAGGTTGGGCGAACAAAGTTCTCGCGCATCTGGGCGTGATCTGACGGGAAAGTCCCCGTCAGAGTCTGGCAATCCGATCTGCCGGTGACGCCAGAATGTTTCACAGGCCAGACCTATCGGCCGGGCGACAGCATCCGCTTGAGCGTGCCGTCACGAAGCCAGTACTGGTGAAACAGTGCCGCCAAGGCATGGACGGAAATCAGGACCATAAACACTGGCTTGTTGAGCGAATGGATGTCGCCCCATGGGTCGCCAACGTAGAAGGCAAGAAGCCCCACAAGGGGCGTTGCGAGCAAGAGCAGATAGAAAAGGCCGTGCGAGATCTGCGCGGCGATCTGCATCCAGCGAGTGCCGCCTTCCGCAGGCTTGGGAGTACCCGACACCAGGCGCATGACCAGCCGGGCTATCACGAGGACCAGGATCGAAATCCCGACCCAGTAATGGGCGGAGCCCAATGTCTGGTCGGCTGGGGAGACCGCGGTTCCCTCTTCAGCCGCGTCAACCACGGTTGTCATGCTCTCGCCGAAGAACAGCTGGAATAACACCAACGATGCTATGATCCAATGAAGCGCGATTTGATAAGTTGAATAGCCAAGTCTGGTTTCAGACATTTTGATTCCCTGACGATTAAAACAGCTGCGCAGTCGCGATACTGATTAACATGGGAACCTTGGCTCAATTGGGCTCGAATCCTCCCGCAATTGTGGCCAAAAGCTTACAGATATGGTGTAGGCCCGCAGACGTAGAATTGCCGTGACTTGCATGTCCAAAAGAAAAGGGCCGGATGAACCGCCGCCTCGGTCCGTCCGGCCCGCGCCCACCGTATGCGGCAGGCATGGCTGTATCGATTGGGTCAGTTGGCCGGAACCTGGGTGAACAGGTCGGCGAACACCGTTTTTGCCTTCCCAGGATGCTTGACCGCCTTGGCGGTATCGAGATTGACCGGCTTGCCGACAACGATCAGTGCGACCATCCCCATGCCGTAGTGGGGTGCGCATTTGACGCCGTAGACGCCCTCCTTTGTCAGCGTGACGGTAATTTCCTCGCTGGGCTTTCCCTTGAAAGGCTCAACGCCATCCGGAACCATACCCTTGATCGACTCGGCGTCATGTGTCTTGTCGGTCGGCACGAACTTGACGGTGTCGCCAGGTGCTGCCTGGACGAAGGCCGGCTGGAAAACCATTGCGCCTTTTTCGCCCTTGTTGAGCATTTGCACCACGTGCTCTTCAGCGCTTGCGCCGCTTGCGAGCGCGAGGAGAGAGATTGCGGCGGCGAGGATGGAGAGTTTCATCGAATTGTCCTTTGTTTCGAGGTCGCGGCGTCCGCCGTTCGAAGCCACTTAGCCCGAGTGCCCGGGGAAGAATTTGCGCTGGCGCAAACTGGGGATAAGAAAGGAGCTCCCGCACCGCTGATGCGGAATATCTGGTCGTGGAGAAATCCGCTTGGCCACGCTGGACTGATCGCTGATGTCGCAGTTGCCCCTCTTCTAGGGTTTGCTGCCCGACGAGCAGAACGAGATACTCCCAGCGTTGACATTGTCGGCTCTGAAAATGATTCAGATCAACGCGCGGCTCGAGCGACCTCGATAAGCAAAAAGGGAAACTATCCGAGGAGGCAGCGATGCAGGCCGCAGCGATAATGACCACGCCGGTCATCGCAATAGACCCGTCCGCATCGATCGCCGAGGCGGCAGCGCTGATGCTGTCCAACAAGATCAGCGGTCTTCCCGTCATTCGCAACGACGGTGCGCTGGTGGGTATTGTCAGCGAAGGCGATTTCCTTCGCCGCCGGGAACTGGGCACGCAACGCAAGCGCCCACGCTGGCTGGAGTTTCTTGTCGGCCCTGGAAGCCTGGCTCAGGAATATGTCCTCGCGAATGGACGGCTGGTCGAAGAGGTGATGACCGACAGCGTCATCACGGCGTCTCCAAACACAACGCTCGAGCAGGTCGTCGAACTGATGACCCAGCACGGCGTCAAACGCATCCCGGTCGTCGACCATGAAAAAGTCGTTGGCATGATTGCCCGCTCTGATCTCCTTCGTGCCCTGCTGCGCATTTCCTCAAACTCGGCGTCGAACACCGTCAGCGACGACCAGATCCGGCAGCAAATCATCGCGGAGCTCTCGACACAGAAATGGGCAAACGCCGAATTGATTAAGGTTGCCGTGGAAAATGGCGTTGTGGAATTGAGCGGCGCCATATTCGACGAACGTCAGCGCCAGGCAACCATTGTCGCCGCGGAAAACGTTCCAGGCGTCAAGGTCGTGGCGGATAATCTTTTCTGCGCCGGACCGATGTCCGTGCTTCTTGTTTCCTGAGCCTTTGACCGGAGCGTCCAGGACGCACCGCGCTACAGGTGCAAACCGCGTCCGCCCCCCGTCCCGCTGATCGCAATCGACTGGTGGAGCCCTACTCGATCGCAGCACGGGCGCACTCTGGCGCTCAACCGGCTGATAGGTCACCCTTGATCGATAAGGTGAGCAACGCCAAACTTGCGGTCAGGGCGCCGACAGAATGCCTGAACTTGACCCGGTGCGTTGCGGTGTTGGAGCCGTTACCCTTCGCCAGATACGTGTAGCAATCGTGCAATCAGGTCGCGGTTGCGGCAATAGTCCGGAGGCTCCTTGGCATCTTCGTCTTGATCGAGCCAGGTCATGCATTCGCCCTGATGGCCGCAGGCGCGGCAGCGATTCACCGCTCGATCGATCACGGCTCCATGATCCGCCACGACTTTCAATCGTCTGTCGACGCCTAGCCTTTGCATCATGCGACCCATCAAGGCCGTCCTGGCGTCGACCGAAATCAGGTAGTCGAGAAAACTCATGGCACCCACTCCTGGCTTGGCGATCATTGCGCGGCCAGCAGCCCACGACATTGATCTCGATCAACCGGCGCGTTTCAGAGGCTGTCTTCGAGGATCGGTTCGACTTGGACTGTGTCTTCGCCCCTGTTGAATGCGACAGCAAGCCGGAAGCTGTGAGCGATGCGCAACGACCGTGCGATGAAAATTGCTGCAGATGCGGGCGGACAAACGCGCATGGGCTGGTCAGAATGGCGCACCAGACCGTCAATTCGACATGAAGCGATTGACTCCGCTCGCTTCGATCAGCGTGCGCGTGACGCCTCCGAACGCCCATTCCCGCAATCGGCTGTGGCCATAGGCGCCAGACACGATCAGGTCTGCACCGGCAGAGCGTGCGAATGACAGCAAATTGTCGCCGTCAGCCTCGCCGGCGATCAGTTCGGTTCGCGGCATAATACCGTGATGTTCAAGAAATACGGCAACGTCAGCGAGACTGTTACGAACGTCACGATCAGTATCGATCGTGGCGACGATGACCTCATTGGCCTTGGCCAAGAGAGGCAATGCATCGGTCAGCGCTCGCCGAGCCTCCCGGGTGTCTTTCCACGCGACCAAGACTGTTTTTGCAAGGTCGTGGTCGACGTTGTTCGTAACGACAAGGACCGGTCGCCCCGCTCCGAGCACCAAACTGCCTATATCCACCGCGCGAAACACATTGTCTCCTGCCTCGCTGGTAACGATGAGGTCGGCTGCTCTGGCGGAAACACCGAGGAAGCGAGTCGGGCTGCAGACCGCCTGTCCCCATTCGCTTGTAATCGAGGTCGGAACCAATCTCTCGAATTCGGCTCGCAATACTGCCAACCGTTTTTCAATCTCCGTGCGCTGGATCTGCATGATCTCGCCTTCGTAGACCATGCCATCGCCTGTCGCGACCAGTGGCGGAACATCGGCTGCCGCCAGGCCGACAAGATGGGCTCCAAACCGTTCTGCAAGCTCGGCTGCCAGCTTCACTATGGGCGCAGGGGATGCATCAACGGTCAGGTTCACGATAATTGACTTGTACGACATCAGAGGCGCCTTTCGCTGAAGCGATGGAATGAGCGATCAATCTCATTCGCGAGCGTCCGATGCCTTGATGCGCATCAAAGGGATCTGCGCTCGAAAAACTTTGGCCTCGCTCCGTTTTGCGTGCGCAGCGAGAAGTGATAGTTAGCCTTCCTCACAGGCAGGTCGAACCCAGGGATTTCAGGTGAGCCAAGACGAAGCGCCTATTTTGTTGGCCGGCGGAACGGCGCTGCAGTCCGTATTGTCGGAAATGTTCGAACAGGCCCCGGGCTTCATGGCCATCATGCGTGAGCCGGATCATGTCTTTGAACTGACGAATACCGCCTACCAACGGCTCATCGGCGACAGGCAAGTGATTGGGAAATCGCTGCGCGAAGCCCTTCCCGAACTCGAAGGCCAAGAGTTCTTGGAACAGCTGGACCATGTCTACAGGACTGGCGAGCCATACAGGGGCCAAGGCATGAAGGTCGGTCTTCGCAACAAGGACGACCAGCCGCTTGAAGAGCGTATCCTCGATTTCGTCTATCAGCCGATCAGCGCCGACGATGGCCGCATCACGGCCATCTTTGTCCAAGGCACTGACGTCAGCGAGTTGTCCTTCGCAAACACAGCCCTTCTTTTGCGCGAGGATCATTTGCGTTCGATCCTGGCAACGGTGCCCGATGCCATGGTTGTCATTGACGAACGAGGCAGCATTCAATCGTTCAGCACAGCTGCCGAAGCGCTGTTCGGTTATCAGGCCAGCGAAGTCATCGGGGGAAACGTCAATATGCTGATGCCGTCGCCCTACCGCGACGAGCATGACGCCTATCTGCTTCGCTACCTGACGACCGGTGAGCGCCGGATCATCGGGCTCGGCCGCACGGTCACTGGAATGCGAAAGGACGGTTCGACCTTTCCGATGGAGCTTTCCGTTGGCGAGATGCATGCCGGAACCGGGCGTTTCTTTACCGGCTTTTGCCGCGACCTGACCGAGCGCCACCGGGCGCAAGCACGAATACAGGAACAGCAACTGGAGCTGCTCCACATGGCCCGGTTTACCGCGCTCGGCGAAATGGCTTCGACGCTTGCCCATGAGATAAACCAGCCGCTCACGGCGATCACAAACTACCTCAAAGGCAGCCGCCGGCTTCTTGAGAAGAGTACGGAAGAGAACGCACCGATGCTGAGGGAGGCTGTCGAGAAAGCCGCTGAGCAAGCTTTGCGAGCCGGAGAGGTCATTCGTCATCTTCGCGACTTCGTCGCCAGGGGCGAGAGCGAGCGTCAGGTCGAACGCTTGCCGGTGCTGATCGAGGAAGCCTCTTCTCTGGCTTTGGTCGGCGCACGGGAAATAGACGTGCGTGTCAGCTACAAGCTTGATCCGGCAGCCGAACTGGTTTTGACCGATCGCATCCAGATTCAGCAGGTTCTGCTCAACTTGATGCGCAACGCGGTTGAAGCCATGCAAGGCGCGCCACGCCGTGAATTGCAGGTCACAACTATAGCCCGGGATGGTGGAATGGCCGAGGTGAGCGTGATCGATACCGGCCCCGGCCTTGCGCCGGAGGTCTCGGCACAACTTTTCCAGCCATTTGTCACCACCAAGAAGCAGGGCATGGGTGTCGGCCTCTCGATTTGCCGTACTATCGTCGAATCGCACGGTGGTCACATCTGGACCGAGCCAATGCCGGCCGGAGGAACTGCTTTCCGGTTCACATTGCGCATTGTGGAAAAGGAAGAGGTCACAAATGGCCGGCAGTGATCTGGTGCACGTGGTCGATGACGATGTGGACGTGCGAAAATCGCTCGGTTTCCTTCTGGCAACAGCCGACTTTGCGGTGCGGTTGCATGAATCGGCGACGGCTTTTCTAGCTACCGCGACGGGTAATCTTGACGGTTGCATCGTGACCGATGTGCGCATGCCCGGCATTGACGGCATTGAGTTCCTGCGCCAGCTCAGAACCCGCGGACACACACTTCCGGTGATTGTCATGACGGGCCATGCCGACGTGGCGCTAGCCGTTCAAGCGATGAAGGAAGGGGCTGCAGATTTCATCGAGAAGCCTTTCGACGACGATATCCTGATAAGTGCAATCCGCTCCGCTTTGGATAATCGCAATCAGGCGAATGCAGCGCACCCACAATCCGCGGAAATCAACGGCCGTCTGTCGACGCTATCGGAGCGAGAGCGACAGGTGCTGGATGGGCTTGTTTCAGGTCTGCCAAACAAGACGATCGCCTATGACCTCGGGATCAGCCCGCGCACTGTCGAGATCCATCGCGCCAATGTCATGAGCAAGATGAGCGCGAGCAGCCTGTCGCACCTCGTTCGCATGGCATTGATCGTTGAATCCAAGCCTTAGGGACGGTCGCCAAAGGGATTGTCGTCGCGAGCCGGCACCCTGTCAGACTCCCAGTCGCGCCAGTGTGTCGGGCGGATGTCGACCCGCACGCCCGTGGCGGCGTTCCTCCAGCCTTCCCGCTCCTTCATGCAGGGAAACACGAGCGCATGCTCGCCATCCTCGTCAAGAACGGCCAGTTCGAGACTGCGGCCAAACGGAGCGCTTAGGATTGGCTTCCACATCCCCTCATGATCCGCGGAAGCGCCGGATCGCGCCTTGATTTGAATCATTTTCGAAATGCCAATGCGACATCGACCTCACTTGCACGCGGATCTGGTTCGCTTTGGTCACTCATCAATGTGACCAGCTCTTTGATTCTGATCAATGACCGCCTTGGCGAGCGGAATATGATCCGGCACGAAGGAGAGTCGTGATGCTGGACATCAAGGTCGACGAGGAACTATGGGCGTCCAGCATGCTGCCTGAGGGCATTGTAGAACGCTGGTTCATTGGCAGCGGCACGGCGATCAAGGCTGGTGAGAGAATAGCGGAAGTTCGAATTGAAGGCGCATTGCACGAGATCATCGCACCGCTGAACGGGCGCGCGACCATCGTAGCGACAGCAAATACCATCATCGAACCTGGTTCGGTTCTGGCCACTTTGGAGGTGTCATGACGTCGCATGCGGCATTTTGGGATCAAGGGCTGAAGAGTGGAGGCGGCGAGGATACCGCAGAGGAAAGAATTGCGACTGGAAATTCCGACATGAACTACCAGCGGTTCTTCGAAGAAGCGATCGACCAGCTCCATGCGGAGCGTCGCTACCGCATCTTCGCCGACCTCGAGCGCATCGCGGGCAAGTTTCCGCGCGCCATCTGGCGTGCCAATGGCCGCGCCGAGGAAATCACCGTCTGGTGCTCCAACGACTATCTCGGCATGGGCCAGCATCCCGACGTCATCGCCGCGTTCCAGAATGCGGCCGGCAAGATGGGTTCGGGCGCCGGCGGCACCCGCAACATTTCGGGCACCTCGAACCCGCTGGTCGAACTCGAAGTCGAGCTTGCCGACCTGCACGACAAGGAAGCGGCACTCGTCTTCACCTCCGGCTTCGTCTCCAACGAAGCCTCGATCTCGACCATTGCCCGGCTTCTGCCCAACTGCCTGATCATCTCGGACGAGTTGAACCACGCCTCGATGATCGAGGGCGTGCGGCGCTCGGGCGCCGAGAAGAAGATCTTCCGCCACAACGACGTCGCGCATCTGGAAAGCCTTTTGCAGGCGGCCGGGCGCGAACGCGCCAAGCTGGTCGTCTTTGAAAGCGTCTATTCGATGGACGGCGACATCGCGCCGATCAGAGAGATCGTCGATCTCGCCGAGCGCTACAACGCCATGACCTATATAGACGAGGTCCATGCCGTCGGCATGTACGGACCGCGCGGCGGCGGCATCACCGAGCGCGAGGGCCTGGCCGACCGCATCGACATCATCGAAGGCACGCTCGCCAAGGCATTCGGCACGCTGGGCGGCTATATCACCGGCACCAGCGCTGTCATCGACGCGGTGCGTTCCTATGCGCCGGGGTTCATCTTCACCACGGCGCTGCCGCCGGCGATCGCCGCGGCTGCGACCACCTCGATCCGCCATCTCAAGCGCTCGCAGGCCGAGCGCGACGCGCAGCAGCGGCAGGCCGCCACGACCAAGCAGGTCCTCTTGGCCGCCGGTCTGCCGGTGATGGAATCGCCGACCCATATCGTGCCAGTGCTGGTCGGCGACCCCGAACTCTGCAAGATGGCCAGCGACCGCCTGCTCGGCGTGCACGGGCTCTACATCCAGCCGATCAACTATCCGACCGTGCCGCGCGGCACCGAACGGCTGCGCATCACGCCGACGCCGTTCCATTCCGACGCGCTGATCGCCGAGTTGCAGGACGCGCTGGTCGAGACCTGGGATGCGCTCGGCATTCCCTACGGTTCGGCCGGCCGGCCCTCCGTGGCCAAGAGCGACCGCGTCATTCCGCTGCTGGTGCCCAAGTCGGGGGGCTGAAAGCCCGGCGGCGGAAACCTCGCCGGCTTAAGTTTGCCAGCCGGTGCGCCGCTTCCTCGATCTGGTCGAGGCGGGGGCCGGACCTGAGCGTTGTTGTCGATGGCCGCCATGAGGAACTGCCTAACCGGGTTGGCCACAAGCTCGAGCGCGACCAGGCATGGTCAGTGCTGAGCAGGCACGCCGACTGATGGGAGCCCGGCGCGCTCAAGCCGGTTTTGCCCCCTGTGTCTGACAGCACGCCGCATGTTTTCTTTCGCATCCTCATTGAGTAGGTGTCGGCCGCGAGGCAAGTGAATAGCTGAACGATCGCCTCGACCGCCGAAAGCGACGGCTGGACTGCAGCGAAGGGTGATTCTAGGTACTTTCCCTAGGGACATAACCGAATTTCGCGACACAAGGATTCGCGCGATTGCTGTGACACGGATCAACCGGGAAAACAGCCATGCACGCCTACACGACCCCCCAACTCGCAGCGCAGTCGCGGTCGTCCCAGCCGAATCCTCGGGAGGCATTCCAACCCGCGCTGCTGCAGCCGCTCAGCTTCTTTCCCGCCGGTGCGGAAATCTATGCCCAGGGCGAAAAGGCCGGGGCCTTCTACCAGGTCGAGTTTGGCGCCGTGCGCATCTACCGCCTGCTTGCTGACGGGCGCCGGCAGATAAGCGCCTTTCACCTGGCTGGAGAGACATTCGGCTTCGAAGGCGGCACGACGCATCATTTCTTCGCCGAAGCGATCAATGCCGCCGGCATCCGCGTCTTCCGCATCGCTGCCAGTGCTGACATGTCGCATCAGTTGCTGCCGCTAGCGCTCAAGGGCCTGACAAGGGCGCAGGAACACCTTCTGGTCCTGGGTCGCCAGAACGCCATCGAACGCGTCGCAGCATTCCTGGTCGACATAGCGGAGCGCCAAGGCGGTCTACGCCAGGTCGAGTTACCGATGTCGCGCATGGATATCGGCGACTATCTCGGCCTTACCATCGAGACCGTGTCGCGGGTCTTCACCAAGCTGAAGGAAAAAGGCGTCATTCGCCTACTCAATCTGCGCTGTGTCGAAGTCGTCAAGCACGACGCGCTTCAGAATATGAGCGAGTGAATGGCAACACGCCCCGGGGCCAAGCGGAATGCAGCCCCCCTCAGCCCCAGTGGTAGCCGGCCAAGGCCGATTACTGACCAGACGGAACCGTCGAATTCGCTGAAGCCGCAACCATGACTTCGTGAGCCTCACGTGTCGGTCCAGTAACTGCCTGACCGCCTTGGCGGCGAGCGTGGTTGAATGCCGACATCTCAGTGTCGGTTGCGATAGACTGCGCCGCGAAAACGGAGCTGAGCGCCATTATGAACGACCCAACCAAAGGAAAGCCTGTCTACGATCCGCAGCAACTGGAGCCGCTGCTGATCTCCCGGCAGCATGCCGGCGACATCGAGGGCATGACCGCCCTGTTCGAATCCGATGCGGTGATCGATTGTGGTGGCGGCCGTTTTGTGCGCGGCCGCGATGCTATCCGCCGCTACTATGCCGAGATCGTCGCGTCTGGACGAAAGTTTGCGACCGGAGAACAGCGCCCGGCGCTCGTTTGCGGCGATCTCGCGCTCACGTCGACCCGCCTTCCGGATGGCGACGTGACCAGCGAGGTCGCCCGGCGGCAAGACGACGGGTCCTGGCTTTGGGTGATCGACCGCTATTGCGTCACCTGAAGACGGAACCCCAACCCGCGAACCCACGTCGCCGGTGGCGCATGAAGCACTGTCGAGCCGCCGCCGCGGCGCGACATTCTTGCAAGGCAGGAAGGATGCAGCGCCTACCGCCGCGGTGCGTGCGCACTCGCCATGGTTTCGCTGGCCGCCGGCAACGTCATGTCATCGTCGAGAAGCCGCGTGATCCGGGCAAAGCCGGTGAACGCTTTCCTAGCTTCCTCGGCCGACATCTGGCCCGCCAAGGCAGCCGAGCAGCAATTCAGCGCGCATTGGTAGACGGGGCCGCGCCGACCTGTTGGCCATTTCCGCAAGAACACCATGGCCTCGGCAACACTATCGATTTCTTCAACAGGATGGCCCTGCCCGCGCGAAATACGCACGGGCGCAAAGAAATGCAGGTAGTCCATCGTTTCCTCCCGGTCGATCGTTATTCGCTCGATCTAACCCAATGAAACGCGCTGGCTGCTGGGTGGTTCCGGGAAAAAAGAAGCCCGTAAGAAAAATCTGCTGCCGAATTCGAATCACCCACCCCGCGAACCCAAACCGGCCCACCGTCGCGGCCTGTCGATAATCGCGGTTCTCATTGAATATCTTTAAGGCCAAAGCCCGCAAATGGATTGCTTGTCCATTCCCCCGCGTCAGGCTTACCCTGCGCGCGGCCACCGCGTGAGGGCGCGTGCTGCAAAAGGGGAACATTGCAATGACAATACAGGGTGCTTCACCTGACCTCTACAACGAGGATCTGGCTCCAGCCAAGGTTCGAAACTGGGGACCGTTCTCGATCTTCAACGTCTGGACATCGGACGTTCATAGCCTCTGGGGCTATTACCTCGCCGCCAGCCTGTTTCTGTTCTGTGGCGGCTTCGTCAACTTCATCATCGCTATCGGTATCGGTTCGCTGATCATCTACGCGCTGATGAACATGGTCGGCTATGCCGGTGTGAAGACCGGCGTGCCTTATCCCGTGCTTGCCCGCGCCTCATTCGGCATCTGGGGCGCCAACATACCGGCGCTGGTGCGGGCCATCGTCGCCTGCTTCTGGTATGGCGCGCAAACGGCGGCCGCCTCCGGCGCCATCGTCGCGCTGCTGATCCGCTCGCAATGGTTCGCCGATTTCAACACCAACACCCATTTCCTCGGCCACTCCGGCCTGGAAGTGATCTGCTTCGTGGTCATCTGGGCGCTGCAGCTGCTGATTATCCAGAAAGGCATGGAGACGGTGCGCCGCTTCCAGGACTGGGCGGGGCCGGCCGTCTGGGTGGTGATGCTGATCCTGGCCATCTATCTCTGCGTCAAATCCGGAACCTTCGCCTTCACCAGCGATATCCCGATGGACGTGCTCCTGGAGAAGACCAAGGATGCCGGCGTGCCGGGCGAACCAGGCTCGTGGACCTCGCTGTTCGCGGTGGCCGCGATCTGGGTGACCTATTTCTCGGCGCTCTATCTCAACTTCTGCGATTTCGCCCGTTATGCGCCGGACAAGGCGTCGCTGCGCAAGGGCAACATCTGGGGGTTGCCGGTCAACCTCATCCTGTTCTCGCTGGTCGCAGGCGTCACCACCATTGCCGCCTATGACGTCTACCACGAGGTGCTGCTGCACCCCGATCAGATCTCGGCGAAATTCGACAGCTGGTTCCTGGCTGCCCTTGCGGCCCTGACCTTCGCCGTCGCGACCCTTGGTATCAACGTCGTCGCCAACTTCGTGTCACCGGCCTTCGACTTCTCCAATGTCTTTCCCCGGCAGATCGACTTCAAGAAGGGCGGCTATATAGCGGCGCTGATCGCGCTCGTGCTCTATCCCTTCGCGCCGTGGGAAGGCAGTGCGGCCTCCTTCGTCAACGTCATCGGTGCGACGATGGGACCGATCTTCGGCGTGATGATGGTCGACTACTACCTGATCCGGAAGGGCGAGGTGGACGTCGAGGCGCTTTACCGCGAGGATGGCGAGTTCCGCTTCCAGGGCGGCTGGCATGTCAATGCCTTCATCGCCGCCGGCATCGGCGCCATCTTCTCCTCGATCCTGCCGAACTTCACCAACTGGCTGCCGTCCTGGTGGGGCGTCTACGGCTGGTTCTTCGGCGTGGCGATCGCCGGCATCATCTATTACGTGCTGCGCACCGCGGCCGTGGGTGCTGGCGCCAAGACAGCGAAAGCCTGACGCGAATTAATCTGGGGCGGTGCAAGGCCGCCCCGGATCTCATGCGCAAACTATCTCGGTCAGTTTGCGCACCGTGTTCCAGTTGCGCGACGTGCCGATGCCCAGCCGCTTGTGGCCCGTTGCCGCCAGAAGCCGCGAACTGGCACGCGAGAAGACAATCCAGATGTCGCCGCCGACGGCCTGCATCTTTTCATCCTTGCCGACATAGGAGCCGAGTGCCGTGACGGCCTCGTCCGGCACCGGCCGCCGCATCACCCGCACCGCCACCTGATCCGCCGCGGCAATCGATTCGGCCGGGAACGGATTGCCGGCCGCGAGCCTCAGCCAGTCGGTCGCGCCGCGCACGATGATGTCGACATGGCGGCCGAAGGTCTTTTCAAAAGCCGCTTCCAGACGCTGCTCGAGATCGGCGACTTCCGTCGCCGGCGCTTCGAAGACGAGATTGCCGGTCGCCACCAGCGTGCGGACGTTCCGCAGGCCGAGGCCTCCCGCCATCGCCTTGAGATCGGACATGATCACCCGGCGCCCTTCGCCGAGGACGATGCTATAGAGAAGCGCGACATAGGTCTGCATGTGGCACGACCTCGCTTGGCGGTGCCTACACCAGGCGCGACTGCTCCACCGCCGCCTCGATAAAGCTGGCGAACAGCGGATGCGGGTCGAGCGGCCGGCTCTTCAGTTCCGGGTGATACTGCACGCCGATGAACCAGGGATGGTCGGGGTATTCGACCGTTTCAGGCAGCACGCCGTCGGGCGACATGCCGGCGAACACCAGCCCGCAATCCTCAAGCCGCTCCTTGTAGTCGACATTGACCTCGTAGCGGTGGCGATGACGCTCGGAAATTTGCGTGTCGCCATAAATTTCGGCGATCTTGGAGCCCTTGGCGAGATCGGCCTGGTAGGCGCCGAGCCGCATCGTGCCGCCGAGATCGCCGGTCTCACGACGCTTCTCCAGCATGTTGCCCTTCAGCCATTCGGTCATCAGGCCGACGACCGGCTCCTCGGTCGGTCCGAACTCGGTCGAGGACGCGTGCTCGACGCCGGCTAGCGAACGCGCAGCCTCGATGCAGGCCATCTGCATGCCGAAGCAGATGCCGAAATACGGCACCTTGCGCTCGCGCGCGAATTTCGCCGCCAGGATCTTGCCTTCCGAGCCGCGCTCGCCAAAGCCGCCGGGAACCAGGATGCCATGCACTTTTTCCAGCCAGGGCGTCGGATCTTCCTTTTCGAAGATCTCCGATTCGATCCAGTCGAGCTTCACCTTGACGTGGTTGGCCAGGCCGCCATGCGAGAGCGCCTCGATCAGCGATTTATAGGCATCCTTGAGGCCGGTATATTTGCCGACGACGGCGATGGTCACCTCGCCTTCCGGATTGTGGGTGCGGCTCGACACCGCCTGCCAGGGCTCCATGCGCGGCTTCGGCGCCGGATCGATGCCGAAGGCGGCGAGCACCTCCGAATCGAGCCCCTCCTTGTGATAGGCCATCGGCACGTCATAGATATGCGGCACGTCGAGTGCCTGGATCACGGCACTCTCCCGAACGTTGCAGAACAGCGACAGCTTTCTGCGCTCTTCCTTGGGAATGGCGCGGTCGGCGCGGACCAGCAGGATGTCGGGCGCGATACCGATGCCGCGCAATTCCTTGACCGAATGCTGCGTTGGCTTGGTCTTCAGCTCACCCGCCGTGGGTATGTAAGGCATCAAAGTCAGGTGAACGTAGACGGCATTGTTGCGCGGCAGGTCGTTACCGAGTTGGCGGATTGCCTCGAGGAACGGCATCGCCTCGATATCGCCGACCGTGCCGCCGATCTCGCACAGTACGAAATCATAGTCGTCATTGCCGTTGAGGACGAAATTCTTGATCTCGTCGGTGACGTGCGGGATGACCTGCACTGTCGCGCCGAGGTAGTCGCCGCGCCGCTCGCGTTCGATGATGTTCTTGTAGATGCGGCCGGTGGTGATGTTGTCCTGCTGGTTGGCCGAGCGGCCGGTGAAGCGCTCGTAATGGCCAAGATCGAGATCGGTCTCGGCGCCGTCATCGGTGACGAACACCTCGCCGTGCTGGTACGGCGACATCGTGCCGGGATCGACATTGAGATAGGGGTCGAGCTTTTTGATGCGTGCGCGATAGCCTCGCGCCTGCAGGAGAGCCCCAAGGGCCGCTGCGGCTATGCCTTTTCCAAGTGAGGAAACCACGCCGCCTGTGATGAATACATATCGCGCCATGGGAGTCATCGCTTAACGCGGCCTGATTGATTCCGCCAGAGAAAAAACCGCCGCGAAGGCTTTTTCCCAAGAAGGCGCCGAAGTGATGGACAAGGCAAAACAAAAGGGCCGGCTGAGCCGGCCCTTTCGGCAGGATGATCGAAACGTCAGATGATGACGACTTTGGTGCCTACCCTTACGCGGCTGTAGAGGTCCATGACGTGCTCGTTGATCATGCGGAAGCAGCCGTTCGAGGCGCTGGTTCCGATCGACTGCGGCGCGATGGTGCCGTGGATGCGCAGATGCGTGTCCTTCTTGCCGTCATAGAGGTAGATGGCGCGCGCGCCGAGCGGGTTCTGACCGCCCCCCGGCATCCCGTCCTTGTACTGGCCGTAATGCTTGGGCTCGCGCTTCTGCATGTCGAGCGTGGGGATCCAGCGCGGCCATTCCTGCTTGTCGCCAACCGCGACCGTGCCCTTGAACTGGAGACCATCCCGGCCGACAGCGATGGCATAGCGGCGGGCGGTGGACGAGCTTTCGACCAGGTAAAGCCGCCGGGCATTGGTGTCGATGACGATGGTGCCCGCGTCGTAGCCGGTGAATTCCACGTCCTGCGGGACGAATTCCGGCTTCACTTTGAACTGCTTCTTGGCTTCTTTCTTGGCAAGCGCTGCGTCGAGCGCGCGCGTCTCGGGCAGATAGCTTACCGACGACCCGGACGAAGTGCCGCCGAACAGGCCGGCGAACAAGCCGCCACTCGGCTGCTTCTGGCCGATAACCTCGCTGCGCAGCTCGCCATTGTTGCCGTTCAGAGCGACGTTCGTCGCCTCGGCCGGGATCGGCTCGGCCGACAGGATCGGCGCCAGCGGCGTCAGCGGTTCGATGATATTGGTGGTCTTCTTTGCCGGCTTGGCCTCGGCCACTTCGGTTGCAGGAGCGCTCTTGCCCTTCTTGGCCAGGAAGGCCTGCCGTTCGGCATCGGCCCTGGCTTTCGCCGCCTCGCGCATCGCCAGCTTCCTGGCTTCGAGCGCCTTGGTCTTGGCCGCTTCCTTGTCCGCAATGATCTTGGCCTCGATCTTCTTGATCTGGGAGAGATCGTCCGGCGTCGGGTTTTTCTTCTTCTTGAGAAGCTTCAACTGCGCCGCATCGCTCTTGGCTGCGACGTTGATGGCGTCGGTCTTCTCGACCGACTGATTGGCCATATTGGCCGGCACGCCGGCGAAAGCCGGGGAACTCAGGCCCAATGCGGCGCAAAGTCCCAGGAAAATGAAGCTGCGAAGCTGCATGGCGAAGATCCGATCGTTCTATGCTTGTTGCCCACGGCGTCGCCCGGCGTCCCCCAAGGACACCGGAAATGCCGCGCGCAATCTATAGTCGAATAAGCCCGGACGCCTCAAGCGCGAGACCGTGCCGCCACCCGTCGAATCTTCGTGATAGCGCAGCATTTGCCGCGACTGTGATCAAACGACAACAGATCGCGTTAAGGTGCGTTAATATTCCAGCCAGGCGAGCCGGAACAGAGACGGCGTGAAGCGACCAAACCGGAGTATTTGCAGCCAAGCGGTTCCGCTTGGCGCTCTGGATGGCGGATTCGAGAACCGGTGCGGAGCGCAGTTAAGTCCGCTTAGCGCCGGTATCAGCGGTTTGCAGGCCGCAACACCGACACGCCTCTGGACAACGTGGGACTACTGGTTCGGAACCTGCGGTGCCGCTGGCGCGGTGTTGGTCGTGCCGTTGGTTGCCGGCGGCGTCGAGCCCGCGGGCGCGGTGGACGGAGCAGTCGCAGGCGGCGTTCCAGCAGCGCCGTTGCCGGATGGCGCCGCGTTACCCGCGGGTGCCGGGGTCGTTGTGCCGGGCAATTGGTTGAGCACGCCCTTGCCGGCATTATCCGACGTCGTGGGAACGCGGTCGAGAATATCGATCGGCTTCTCGCCGTAGCGGGCGATGATCGACAGCGTCAGCGACGTCGCGAAGAACGCGGCCGCCAGGATCGCTGTCGCCCGGGTCAACGCGTTGGCGGCACCACGCGCCGTCATGAAGCCAGATCCGCCACCAATACCAAGGCCGCCGCCTTCGGAGCGTTGCAGCAGCACCACGCCGACAAGGGCGAGCACGACCATGAGATGGATGACGATCAGTACGGTTTGCATTGTTTATCCTGGCAAGGCCCTGCCCGGCCGCGGACACGACCGGTGAATTGGAGGCGGCTCAATACAATGCTTTCGCGGCATTTCCAAGCCCGTGGCCGGAATATGGGAAGCAACGCGTTCTTTGCAACAATTTCCGGCGTGCGGAGACCGGTCGGTCGCCGCACAAACTCATCAGGAAATATTGCGGTAGGCCTCTGCGATGCCGAGGAAGTCAGCTGCTTTCAGGCTGGCGCCGCCGACCAGCGCGCCGTCGACATTGCGCACACCAAGCAACTCGACCGCATTGGACGGCTTGACCGAGCCGCCATAGAGAATGCGGATCCTTGCGGCGACGGCGCCGAGTTTCTCCGACAGCTTTTCACGTATATGCGCGTGTGCTTCCGCCACGTCGGCGGCGGTTGGCGTCAGACCGGTCCCGATCGCCCACACCGGCTCATAGGCAATAATGGTGTTCGACGGCGTGGCGCTTGCCGGCACCGACCCGGCGACCTGGCGCGACAACACGTCGAGCGTTGCACCCGCCTCACGCTGTTGCTGCGTCTCGCCGACGCAAATGATGGCCACGAGACCGGCGCGCCAGGCGGCGGACGCCTTGGCCTGGACCGTCGCATCGTCCTCGCCGCGCTGTTCGCGGCACTCGGAATGGCCGACGATGACATGGCTCGCGCCGGCATCCCTGAGCATTTCCGCCGAGATGCAGCCGGTGTAGGCGCCGCTTTCCTTGGCATGGCAATCCTCGCCACCGGCATGGACCGGCGTGCGCGACAGAATCTCCGCGGCATGGGAAAGCAGCGTGGCCGGAACGCAGACCAACGCCTCGGTCTCGGCGTCGAGCCCGCTCATGAAGCCGTTGCCGATCATCCTGAGTTCATTGAGCGAGGCGCTGGTGCCGTTCATTTTCCAGTTGCCTGCGACGAGCGGGCGAATTCCTGGCGTCATGGGTTTGCTTCTCCGGGCTATATTCGGCTCAAGCCTCACTACCAAAATCAGGCGACAAAGCAATCGACAGTGGGCCGGAAGGGCGCTATTGCGCTTGTTTCAGACTCGGCGCATCCGCAAATGCGCATAAATCGGAAGTAACGATGCTTGGTATGTTGAGAAGCGCGGCGGGCACCTGGGTCGCGAAGGGTCTATTGGTGCTGCTGGTGCTCAGCTTCCTGGTGTGGGGCGTCTCCGGGCGCCTGATGGGCGGTCTTGCCGGCCATGATTCGGTAATAATAGCGGGCGGCACCAAGGTTTCGATCAAGGAATATCGCCTCGCCTATGATCGCCAGCTCGCCGTCATGTCGCAGCAGTTCGGGCAACGCTTGACCCATGAACAGGCGAAGTCGCTCGGTATCGACAGCCAGGTGCTGGCGCAGCTCGTTTCCGGTGCGGTCCTCGACGAGCAAGCGCGCAAGCTGGGTCTTGGCCTGTCCAAGGACCGGCTGGCGGAGCTGACACGCGAAGACCCGGCTTTCAAAGGCCCGGGCGGCCAGTTCGACAGGCGAACTTTCGATTATATGCTGCAGCAGGCCGGCATGCGGCCTGAGGATTATCTGAGGAATCGTGCCCAGGTGGCGGTGCGCCAGCAGATCGTCGAGGCGGTCTCGGACGGCCTCAAGGCGCCGGACACTTTCTTCAAGGCAGTCGCGCTCTATCGCGGCGAAGATCGCACCGTCGACTATCTGACATTGCCGAAGACGCTGGTCGAGCCGATCGAGGCGCCGAGCGACAGCGTGCTGTCTGCCTATTTCGAGGCCAACAAGAAAACCTACGCCGCGCCCGAATACCGCAAATTCTCCTATGTCCGTCTCGAACCGGTGGACATCATGGATACGACCGCGGTCACCGACAGCCAAGTCAGCGATGACTACAACAAGAACAAGGCGCGCTACACCACGCCCGAGATGCGCACCATCGAGCAGCTCGTATTCAAGACGCCGGATGCCGCCAAGGCCGCGTTCGATTCACTCAAGGCCGGTGCGACTTTCGACAAGCTCGTCGCGGCCGAAGGCAAGACGCCGGCCGATACGCTGCTCGGCACGCTCGCCAAGGACAAGATCGCCGACAAAGCCGTGGCCGACGCGGCCTTCAAACTCAATGTCAATGAAGTCAGCCCAGTCGTCCAGGGCGCCTTTGGCCCGGTGCTCCTTCGTGTCACAGAGATCAAGCCCGAGGTGGTGAAGCCGCTGGCCGAAGTCTCCGACCAGATCCGCAAGGATTTGGCGCTGGGTGAGGCGAGCCGCATTCTTCTGGACGTGCATGACAATTATGAGGACACCCGCGCCTCCGGCAGTTCGCTGGCCGACGCGGCTGCCAAGCTGAAGTTGAAGGACGTCACGGTCGACGCTATCGATCGCAGCGGCCTCAGGCCCGATGGCTCGATCGTCAAGGACCTGCCGGAATCGCCGGAGCTGATCAAGGCCGTCTTCGAGGCAGAGCCGAACACCGAGAACGACGCTTTGACCACGGCGGACAATGGCTTCGTTTTCTACGAAGTGGCTTCGGTCACGCCAGCCCGCGACCGCACGCTGGACGAGGTTCGTCAGAAAGTCGTCGCCGACTGGACGGCGGCGGAGACGACCAAGCGTCTGCAAGCCAAGGCGAGCGAACTCGAAAAGCGGCTCAAGGCCGGCGCCACGCTCGATGTTATCGCGGGTGAGCTCAAGCTGGAAAAGCAGACCAAGCGCGGCCTGAAGCGCGAAGCCGACGACGCCGATTTCGGCAAGGAGGGCGCCGCGGTGATGTTCGGTGTCGGCGAAGGCGGCACAGGTTTGATCCCCTCGCCTACCGGCGATGGACAGATCCTGTTCAAGGTCGCCGAAGTGTTCGAGCCCGCAGGCGCCGACGCCAGCTCGGTTCCGGAAGACGCGCAGAAATCGTTCACCTCCGGCATGTCGGACGACTTGCTCGACCAGTTGGTGGCGCAGCTGCAGACGCAGTATGACGTCCGCGTCGACCAGGCCGCCGTCGCCCAAGCCTCGACAAGATGAGCGCCCTGAAAGCCCATATCGCCAAGGTCGCGACGGGCACCGCCCTTTCCTTCGAGGAAGCGCGCGAGGCCTTCGACATCATCATGTCGGGCGACGCGACCCCCGGGCAGATCGGCGGCTTCCTGATGGCACTGCGCGTGCGTGGCGAGACCGTTAGCGAGATTTCGGGCGCCGTCGCCACCATGCGCGCCAAGATGCTGCGTGTCGACGCGCCCACCGGCGCCATCGATATCGTCGGCACGGGCGGCGACAATTCCCACAGTGTCAACATTTCGACGGCGTCGGCGTTCGTCATCGCCGCCAGCGGCGTTCCGGTCGCCAAGCACGGCAATCGCGGCCTGTCCTCGCTGACCGGTGCCGCCGATGTCCTTACCGCGCTCGGGGTCAAGATCGACCTGGCGCCGGAGTTCATTAGCCGGTGTATCCACGAGGCGGGCGTCGGCTTCATGTTCGCGCCCGCGCATCATCCGGCGATGAAACATGTCGGCCCGACCCGCGTCGAGCTCGGCACCCGCACCATCTTCAATCTGCTTGGCCCCCTTTCCAATCCGGCTGGTGTGCGGCGGCAGATGGTCGGCGTGTTCCTGCCCGAATGGGTCCTGCCGGTGGCAGAGACGCTGAAGGCGCTCGGCACCGAGCACGCCTGGGTTGCCCATGGCGACGGCTATGACGAGATTACAACCACCGGCGAGACGCATGTCGCCGAACTGATCGGTGGCGAAATCCGCAGCTTCACGCTGACGCCTGAAGCGGTCGGGCTTGCACGGCACACCAAGGATGAGCTGCGCGGCGGCGACGCCGCCTATAACGCCAAGGCATTGCGCGATATGCTGGGCGGTGCCGCCGGCGCCTATCGCGACACCGTCCTGATGAATGCGGGCGCCGGACTGGTCGTGGCTGGCAAGGTGACGACGCTTGGCGACGGGATCGCGGTCGCCAGGCAAGCCATCGACAGCGGCCGGGCGCTGCAAGTGCTCGACAGGCTGATCGAGATTTCGAACGGATAGAACCGTGTCTGACATTCTTCGCAAGATCGAAGCCTACAAGCGCGATGAGATCGCCGCGGCCAAGGCACGCGTGCCGTTGGCCGAGATCAAGGCGCGGGCGAAGGACGCCGATGCGCCACGCGGCTTTCTGGCGGCACTCGAGGCGAAGCACGGATCGGGCGGCTTCGCCCTGATCGCCGAAATCAAGAAGGCGAGCCCCTCCAAAGGGCTGATCCGTGCCGATTTCGATCCGCCGGCATTGGCGCGGGCCTACGAAAAAGGCGGCGCCGCCTGTCTCTCGGTATTGACCGATGCGCCGTCCTTCCAGGGTGCGCCGGAATTTCTCACCGCGGCAAGAGCAGCCGTCGCCCTGCCCGCTTTGCGCAAGGATTTCCTGTTCGACCCGTATCAGGTCCATGAAGCTCGCGCCTGGGGCGCGGACGCCATCCTGATCATCATGGCCAGCGTCGACGACGCCTTGGCGAGCGAGCTTGAAGCGACGGCATTCGACCTCGGCATGGATGCGCTGATCGAGGTACATGACGAGGCCGAGACGGAGCGCGCTCTAAGGCTGTCGTCGCAACTGATCGGCATCAACAACCGCAATTTGAGAACGTTCGAAACCAGCCTTGAAACTTCGGAGCGGCTGGCGCCCATGGTGCCGGGCGGCCATCTGCTGGTCAGCGAGAGCGGTATTTTCACCCATGACGATTGTCTCAGGATGCAGAAGACCGGCATCGCCACCTTCCTCGTCGGCGAGAGCCTGATGCGGCAACAGGATGTCGCCGCTGCGACGCGCCTGCTTCTGACGGGCAAGGCGGATGCATCGGCCCGAAAATCGGAATCGATTTTCGGAGAGCACGATGCATAGATTCAAAATGATAGAGCGTACTTTGTACGTCCGAATGGACGCACGTCGCTCCATGGCGGTCTGACGATGGCGGCGGCTCTCACCCATCTCGGCGCGCAGGGCGAGGCCAATATGGTCGACGTCGGCGACAAGGCGGAGACGACGCGCACGGCGGTCGCCGAGGGGTTCGTCTCGATGCAACCCGGCACGCTGAAGACGATCCTCGCGGGCAATGCGAAGAAGGGCGATGTGCTGGGCACGGCACGCATTGCCGGCATCATGGCGGCGAAGAAGACGCATGAGCTGATCCCGCTATGCCACCCGCTGCTGCTGACCAAGGTTTCCGTCGATATCGAGCCGGACCATTCGCTGCCTGGGCTGAAGGTCACCGCGCTGGCGCGGGTCACCGGCAAGACCGGCGTCGAGATGGAAGCGCTGACCGCCGCCTCGGTCGCCTGCCTGACCATCTACGATATGGCCAAGGCCGTCGATCGCGCCATGACCATCTCCGGCATCCGGCTGGTCGAAAAGACCGGCGGCAAGTCGGGCGACTACAAAGCCGCTGGCGAAGATGGGGCTGGTGCCTGATGGCGCTGCTTCCGGTCGCAGAAGCGCTCGAACGCCTGCTGGAGGGCGCGGCACCGCTCGCCGGCGAGAGCGTTCCTCTCTTCGAGGCCGTGGATCGCGTGCTTGCCGAACCGGTCGTGGCGCTGCGCACCCAACCGCCTTTCAACGCGTCGGCCATGGACGGTTATGCGGCCCGTGCCGCCGATATAGCATCGGTACCGTCCAGGCTGTCGGTGATCGGCATGGCGCCGGCCGGACGTGGCTTCGGCGGAACGGTCGGCAAAGCGCAGGCCGTGCGCATTTTCACCGGCGCACCGCTGCCTGACGGCGCCGACACCATCGTCATCCAGGAAAATGTCAGGGACCTCGGCGGCGGCGATATCGAAGTGATCGCGCCCACCGCCCAAGGGCGCAACATCCGCTGCAGCGGGCTCGACTTCTCGACAGGCGACGTCCTGCTGAAAAAAGGCCGCTTGCTCGATCCCGCGGCTCTTTCGCTGGCGGCATCGGCCAATCACCCGCGCGTCAACGTGGTGAAGCGGCCGCTGGTCGCCATCATCGCTACCGGCGACGAACTCTTGCCACCCGGCAGCGAACTCGGGCCGGACCAGATCATCTCGTCCAATGCCTATGGCGTCGCCGCCACGGCACAATCGGTCGGCGCGCGCGCGCTGGATCTCGGCATTGCCGCCGACCGCAAGGAGGCAATCGCCGCGCTGGTGAAAAAAGCGGTGACGGCTGGCGCCGACGTCATCGTCACGCTTGGAGGCGCCTCGGTCGGCGATCACGACCTGATCCACGACGTGCTGACCGGCGAAGGCATGCAGCTCGGCTTCTGGAAGATCGCCATGCGTCCCGGCAAGCCGCTGATGTTCGGACGCCTCGGCGATATCAGGTGCGTCGGCCTGCCCGGAAATCCGGTTGCGAGCCTGGTCTGCTCGCAGCTGTTTCTCAAACCGCTTCTGGCGCGGCTTGGCGGCCGCGACCACCGCCCGGACATCCGTCCGGCGCGGCTGGGCACGGCAATGCCGGCCAATGATCTTCGCCAGGATTATGTGCGGGCAGTCGTCAGGGAAAGCGATGGCGCGCTGGTGGCGACGCCGTTCAGCATCCAGGATTCCTCGATGCTGAAAATGCTGGCCGATGCCAACGGGCTGATCGTGCGGGAGCCGTTTGCCCCGGCAGCCGCCGCGGGTGAAGTGTGCCGCGTACTGATGCTGCGCTGAAGCACTTTCCAGCAAACCTTTAATAACAAGACGGAAAATGAGACTCGGCGCTACTCCGAGATCAAGGTCCGTGTCAGCGGATGGGTCGGATCGGCAAGGCCGTCGACAATGCTGAAATGATGCCTGTCGGGTTCGACCACGGCGCTCGCCGCGGCGCCAAGGCCGGTCCAGATGTTGGCGAGCAACGCATTCTGGCGCAGGAATTCGGAGCGCTCGCCGCCACCGACCCAGCAGGTGACGCGGGCGCCGTCCATGGGGCGCAGCAGGGCCGGGCTCTCGGCCTGCGCCTCCCGCTCGTCGATCGCCAGCGTCGCGTTCATCTCGGTGCGCATGATCGGACGCAGGTCATGGACGCCTGAAATCGAAACGACATGGCGCACGCGCCGCGCTACAGCGGCCGCCAAAGGCGTCGTTGTCGTCACCATCCGGCTGGCAAGATGTCCACCGGCCGAATGTCCCGTCAGCATCAGCGGTCCTTCGACCATCCCTGCCGCTTTGCTGATCGCCGCGCCGATCTCGGCGACGATGCCGGCGATCCGGGTTTCAGGACAGAGCGTGTAGGACGGCATCGCCACGGCAAAGCCGTTGCCGACCGCGCCGTTGGCGAGATGCGACCAGAAACTCTTGTCGAACGCCTTCCAGTAGCCGCCATGGATGAATACAACGAGCCCCCTGGGCGTGGCCCTGGGAAGGAAGAGATCGAACCGATTGCGCCGCCCATCGCCATAGGCGATGTCGAGCCGTGCTCGCCCCTCGGCCGAAAGCGCGTCGCGAAACGCTTGCGCCGGTTCCACCCACGCGGCCGGCCAGCGATCGCTACCGGCGATGTTGGCGCCATTGGCGTAGGCATCGTCCCAATCGGCAATGCGATGTTCGAGCATCGGCCCCTCCCTCAAAACAGCATCGTTTCCAGCGCCAGGAATGGCAATCGCCATGCCATGCGTCAATGCTCCAGAGCAAAACATTTTAGGCTTGAAACAAATTTCGACTGGTGCGATCCTGCCTGACGAACAGCCGACAATGGGAGATCTGCTGTGCCACCCGAACCTGCAGGATGCTCGCCCTTCGGACGGCATTCGAGCACCGGCGGCACGAAAACCTCCCGCGAAAGACAGGAATTTCGGATCCACCGCCTCCGGCCTGGTGCCTCGTGCATGGGCCAGGCACAGACAGGGATAGCGGCGACATGCTTGGGCCTTCAGCGCATATCGACACGTTCACGCGCGATCACCTGCCGCCGCCGGAGCAATGGCCGGACTTCCTGCTCGACGGCTTCGACTATCCCGAACATCTCAACGCCGGCGTCGAGCTGACGGACAGGTTGGTCGAGAAGGGCCTCGGCGACCACACCGCTCTGATCGGCAATGGCCGCCGCCGCACCTACAAGGAACTGTCCGACTGGACCAACAGGCTGGCCCATGCGCTGGTCGAGAATTACGGCGTGAAGCCCGGAAACCGGGTGCTGATCCGCTCGGCCAACAACCCCGCCATGGTCGCCTGCTGGCTGGCCGCCACCAAGGTCGGCGCGGTTGTCGTCAACACCATGCCGATGCTGCGCGCCGGCGAGCTTGCCAAGATCGTCGACAAGGCGGAAATCACTGTTGCTCTCTGCGACACCAGGCTGATGGACGAGATGACTGCCTGCGCCAAGGGCAGCGCGTTCTTGAAGCAGGTGATCGGCTTCGACGGCACGGCCAACCATGATGCCGAACTTGATCGCGCCGCCCTCGACAAGCCGGTTATTTTCACCGCCGTCGATACCGGCCGCGACGACGTCGCGCTGCTCGGCTTCACTTCGGGCACCACAGGCGTGCCGAAGGCGACGATGCATTTCCACCGCGACCTCTTGATTATCGCCGACGCCTATGCCCGCGAGATCCTGCAGGTGACGCCGGAAGACATCTTTGTCGGCTCGCCGCCGCTCGCCTTCACCTTCGGCCTGGGCGGCCTTGCCATCTTCCCGCTGCGCTTCGGCGCGGCGGCGACACTTCTGGAACAGGCGACGCCACCCAACATGGTCCACATCATCGAGACCTACAAGGCGACCATCTCCTTCACCGCGCCGACCGCCTATCGCGCGATGCTGAAGGCCATGGATGAAGGTGCCGATCTGTCGTCGCTGCGCGTTGCCGTTTCGGCCGGCGAGACGTTGCCCGCGCCGGTCTTCGAGGAATGGACGCAAAAGACCGGCAAGCCGATCCTCGACGGCATCGGCGCCACCGAAATGCTGCATATCTTCATCTCCAACCGCTTCGACGACATGAAGCCGGCGTCGACCGGCAAGCCGGTGGGCGGCTACGAAGCGCGCATCGTCGACGACGAGATGCGCGAGGTGCCGCGCGGCGCGACCGGCAGGCTGGCCGTGCGCGGCCCGACCGGCTGCCGCTACATGGCCGATGACCGGCAGAAAGACTATGTCCGCGACGGCTGGAACCTCACCGGCGACACCTTCACCCAGGACGCGGACGGCTTCTTCCATTTCGCCGCGCGCTCCGACGACATGATCGTCAGCGCCGGTTACAACATCGCCGGGCCCGAGGTCGAGGCGGCGCTGCTTTCGCATCCCGATGTCGCCGAATGTGCGGTGATCGGCGCCGAGGACGCCGAACGCGGCCAGATCGTCGAAGCGCATATCGTGCTGGTGCAAGGCGTGTCGCCGGATGCGTCGACAATCAAGCGCCTGCAGGACCACGTCAAGGCGACGATCGCGCCCTATAAATATCCGAGATCGGTGAAATTCATCGCCGCCCTGCCCAAGACGCAGACCGGCAAGATCCAGCGTTTCCGGCTGCGCATGGAGAAAATCAATTGAGCGATCCCTACGATCCGGCGTCCGAAGGCGCGCAGATGTCGTTCAAGGAGCGGATGTCCTACAGCGACTATCTGCACCTGGAAAAAGTGCTCGACGCGCAGGCGCCGTTGTCGTCGGCGCATGATGAGATGCTGTTCATCATCCAGCACCAGACCTCCGAACTCTGGATGAAACTCGCTTTGCACGAGATCGGCGCCGCGATCCGCTCCATACGCGCCGATCGGCTCGAACCGAGCTTCAAGATGCTGTCGCGCGTCGCGCGCATCTTCGAGCAGTTGAACAACGCCTGGGACGTGCTGCGCACGATGACGCCCAGCGAGTACACCGAGTTCCGCGACGCGCTCGGCCAATCCTCTGGCTTCCAGTCCTGGCAGTATCGCGCCATCGAGTTCATGGCCGGCAACCGCAATCTCGCCATGCTCGGCCCGCACAAGCACCGGCCGGACCTCAGCGGAAAGCTGGAGGCGATCCTGGCCGAACCGTCGCTATACGACGAGGCCTTGCTGCTTTTGGCACGCAATGGATTCGACGTCGGCGCTGACGCCAGGCGCACCGATTGGCGCGAGACGCGCACCGAGAATGAAAAGGTCCTGGTCGCCTGGCAGACCGTGTATCGCGATCCGCAGCGCTACTGGATGTTCTATGAGCTGGCCGAGAAGCTGGTCGACTTCGAGGACTATTTCCGCCGCTGGCGCTTCAACCACGTCACCACTGTCGAGCGCATCATCGGCATGAAGCGCGGCACTGGCGGCACCTCGGGTGCCTCCTACCTGAAGAAGATGCTGGAGGTCGAATTGTTTCCCGAACTCTGGAAGGTCCGCACCAGGCTCTAGGCCGTGAACCCATAAACACGAACGGCTGAGATGGGTGGAAAGGGGAATGGCAGGTTTCGCGCGGCTATGCCGTGAAAACTGCCCTTCACCTGATCAATCAGCTTCGGCGGCAACGCGCCTGATCTCAGACCTTCGGGTTTTCTTGTCTCTACCCTCAACGCAGTCATCACCGATAGGCTAATGGATGCCTGACGTCCCACGGGGGCCGAAGGCACGATCAGCCTTCGCATCGCGAAGCGGGTGTAGCTTGCCGCTGAAAAGTGTGACGACGTTATCTCCACGGCGGATCGGGCGGTTGCGCTCGGATTGCGCACGAGGCGTGCGGCACATGCGAAAGGGTGCGTGGGAGGTGAAAGCAGCGTTTCCAGCGTCAGAGAAGACGGCGGTGAAAGTATCGGTATTTCCAGTGGACATATGCCAGGAAGCATAGATCAACAGGGGCGCCGCTGGTAAGCAAGCTGGACGGGGTCACTCTTCGCATACGGGCTGTGCAACTGCGGCCTAAGAGCAAACGTCTCGACACATCTTGCCCGCCGAATACCTATGGTGAGCGGCGTGATTGGAAGGGGGGCCCCGTGCCGTCGGCTGCTCGAATTTTCGGCAAGCTCTATCCCATCGATATCCCTGCCGAGTTCAGCGATGAGGCGACGCTGCTCGCACATCTAGGAATCAGCCCTCCCGAGCTGAAGAAGATATGGTGGTACCGCCGCAAGATGTATCGACAGTTCTCGATCGCGAAAGGGCGTGGAAAGACACGTCTGATCTGCGCGCCGGACCGTCGACTCAAGATTCTGCAGCGTAAGCTCGCGCCTCTATTGGACCAGATTTATCGAGTGCGAAACCCGGTTCATGGCTTCGTGATCGATCGATCCGTCAAAACAAATGCTGAGGCTCATGGAGCGCGACGCTTTGTACTGAACCTTGACCTCCAGGACTTCTTTCCGACGATCACCGAGAACCGGATCGTTGGCCTGCTGACGTCCGTCGGCCTTGATCGTCGGGTTGCCGAGATCGCGGCGAGACTGGCATGTTATGACGGCCATCTTCCCCAGGGTGCCCCGACGAGCCCAGTGCTGTCGAACATGATCTGCTATCGCCTCGATACGGAGCTTCTGCGTATCGCAAAGACCGCGAGAGCAATCTACACCCGGTACGCGGACGATATCACTTTCTCAGGTTATCAGCCTCCTGCTCCCCTTTTCGAAGCCGGACCGCCAGCGGTCGGAAGGTTCTCCCCCGACTTGCTCTCGGCCGCCTTGCGTGCGGCCATTCAAAGCAACGGCTTCACGGTCAATCCGCACAAGGTTCACTACGCCGACCGAAACTCACGGCGTATCGTGACCGGCGTGAAGATCAATTCTGGGCTGAATGTTGATCGCCGTTACGTCCGCGACATCCGAGCAAAGCTTAACTCGATAGAGAAACATGGGCTGAAAGCCTCCCAAGCAAGGCATTCTGCTAAAGGCGGCAAAGGAGATATCGGGTCTCACATTCGCGGAAAAATCGCATACGTCGTCCATTTGAAGGGGCTGGCGGACCCAGTCGTTCGGTCGTTGGCTTTACGCTACAATCGGAGCTTCGCGGATCATCCTGTGAAGATCACACCAACCGAGAGCGAGCAACGGGATCGGTCGGTTTGGATCGTCGAACATTCTGGGAATGGAGGAGAGCAGGGTACCGCCTTTTTTCTGAGTGGTGTTGGGCTCATCACGGCAGCACATTGCGTGGAGGATCCTGAAGATCTGCTCGTCTATCATCCGAGCACGCCGTCCAACCAAAAGAGGGTATCGGTCCGCAAGCGATCCGAACATCACGACCTAGCGATCCTTGACCACGCCATACATCCGAATGAGTTCTTCGAGATGGAAGCGGCGACGGTCGCAGCAGATGTTGGTGATGACGTCACGGCTTACGGCTATCCTGGATACGGGCCCGGGGACCGTCTCAACATTCGGATTGGAACAGTGACGTCTCTGCCTCGGAAGAGCGCGATCGATCGAGTCGAGGTATCCCAAGAACTCAGTCAGGGCATGTCAGGGGGTCCGATACTGGGTGCCGGCGGGAATGTCGTCGGCATCATCCATAAGGGTGGGCCGAACGAAGGCCGACAAATCGCAACCGCGGTCCATGAGCTGAAGAAATGGGCGGCGAGCTAGGGACTACCTGCCTTTGCCGCCCATGTCGAAACTAGAAATGTCGCCATCGTGCCGGACAGATTGACGGCTAGCTGCGCATGGCGAGCGGCGGGCTTTACCCTTTTCGGACCTGGACTGTGCGCGTCACCAATCTTGTTGCGCAGCGATCCCAAGGATTCGACCACCGATTGGCAGCTTCCGAGAATCTGCTTAAACACAGGTTCCGTGTGGGCATCAGGAGCCAGATTCAATATCTTGGCTAGTTTCCGATACAGCACGGGCAGGTCGTCCTTTTCCTCATATGTCTTCCCCGCTTCGACGATGATCCACTTGCAAACGTCCTCGAGCAAGGTCCTCGCCAGCGTGATCGCGCCCTGAGGATCGGTGTCTCTACGATCGAGAGCCTGTGTCCACCGCGCGGCCACCGTGTCAGGCTCGAAGTCGACCAACGCCTGCGATATCCCATCGTCTGACGGGCTGCCGAGAGCGGCGGGCTGCACCTCGTATACCGGGCTTCCTGACAGCCGCCGAGCAATGAACAGGCGATAGCCGTCGTGGCGAAGGTGTTTATTGATCGCTGTGGCGAGTTCGGTCTGGGCATTGGGTGATTGTGTCAGGGGGCTGGTGACCTCTTCCAAAAATCGGAAGAGCTGCCTTTGCGAGCAGGTCAGATAGCCAATCGCTTCCAACGTCTCCCGGTTGTCCCAGTCGTTGTTCCTGACAAGTGCATTGAAGAGATCGTCATCCAAAGTTTGTTCCGACGAGGCATTCTCGAAGACGGAAGACATTCGATGCGTCGGCCACACGCGGCGGATGAAATGGATGTCGTCGAACTCGGTACTGTAGGACCCCTTGTTGAATAATGCCATGATGCGGCGACGCGTGAGCTCAGAAACCCTTTCTTGTCCGGTTTCCTGAAGCTTGGCCAGCGCCTCCGATAAGTCATAGGCGTCCACTTCTTCGAGGAGTCGCTGGGCGATCGGGATCAACTCTGCTGCAGATTTCTCGAGTAGACGTTTTTCCGCATATTTAAATTTGCTTTTGAATGACTCCTCTCGATCCCCGTCCCGTAGCACAAGACGACTGCAGAGGGACGGCACCTCGTTGGCGCTGAAATCGGAAATCGCACCTGCCAATGCATTTCTAAGTTGCTTGACTGCTGCCGACGGATATTGCTGCGTTGATTGCTGTTTCACCTGCACCCATTCTCCGTTCAATTTTTATGCGAGCTGAGCAGCAGTGACAGTCGACGTCAGTCTGCCGGCTTGGCTAAAGTGGATCGGCTTCGCTCTGACGCTATCAGCATCCTTGTTAGCGGCACCGGACAATAGCCATCTTGTGTGCTGTTGCCGAGGTTAACGCGCTCGCATTGAGGCTCTGCCACATCGGCTCGATAAAGACACTACGCATGCCAAGGCACTCGTCCGCAGGAGATGCCGCTTTCCAGTATTGCGCTCACTACATCAAAGGCAGCTTACGCCTCTATAGGACTCTAAGCGGACGGGAAGGAAGCGGCCCGACTACGCCGACAGTTGAGTGTGCCAGGAGCGGCGGCTTTCGGGAAGCCGTCAGTGAGCTTGGAACGACGGAGATAGGTCGTTTGCCGACGGCTGCTTCACATCGCGCCGGATTCTGATTCAGGGCTCACCATGAACCTGACTGACCTTGAATGGCGGGGGATCAAGCCGCTGCTACCCGGCAAAAGAGGGGCAAGATCATTGCCTCGGTCGTTCCCGAGGCGGCCTCACAACCAAAATCCATGCTCTTGTCGACGCCCAAGGTAGGTCGACCAAGCTGACGCTCACCGCAGATCACATGAGTGACATCGCCTCCGCAGTAGACTTGATCACGGATTTGCCCGAACGTGCCATGCCGCTCGCCGACAAGGGTTAAGTCACCGCCGTCTTGACCGCGAAGCGCGCGTCCTGCCAGGCGCCGGTGCGCAGGATATCCTCCAGCACCTCGACAGCCTGCCAGACGTCCTTGTAGCCGACATAGAGCGGCGTGAAACCGAAGCGGATGGTCGAGGGCGCGCGAAAATCGCCGATGACGCCGCGCTCGATCAAGGCCCGCATCACCTGGTAGCCATGTGGGTGGATGAACGACACCTGGCTGCCGCGCGCATTGCCGTTGCGCGGGCTTTCGAGTTCGAGGCCGTAGGCGCCACACCCGGCCTCGACAAGCTGGATGAACAGATCGGTCAGCGCGATGCTCTTCTTGCGCACCGCCGCCATATCGACCTCGTTCCACAGGTCCAGCGCGCCCTTCAGCGCCCGCATCGACAGCACCGGCTGCGTGCCGCACAGGAACCGGCGGATGCCGGTGCCGGCCTCGTAGCCCTGTTCGAAGGCGAACGGCCGGGCGTGCCCCCACCAGCCGCTGAGCGGCTGCCTGATATCACCATGGTGCCGTTTGGCTGCGTAGATGAAGGCCGGCGAGCCCGGACCGCCATTGAGATATTTGTAGGTGCAGCCGATGGCGAAATCGGCATTCGCGCCGTCGAGTTCGACCGGCAAGGCACCTGCCGTGTGGCAGAGATCCCATACGATGAGCGCGCCGACCTGATGGGCCTTGCACGTCAGCGCTGCCATGTCGCGCAACTGGCCGGACTTGTAGTTGACGTGATTGACCAGGATGACGGCGACATGCTCGTCGATCAGGTCTTCGATATCAGGCGCATCGACACCTTCCAGCCGCAGCACCGTGCCCGGCCGTGTCGAGGCCACGCCTTCCGCCATGTAGAGATCGGTCGGAAAGCTGTCGCCCTCGGCGACGATCACCGACCGGTGCGGCCGCATGCCGAGTGCGGCATGCAGCACCTTGTAGATGTTGATCGAGGTGGTATCGCAGACCACCGTCTGGCCGGTCGCGGCGCCAATCAGCCGCCCGAGCTGGTCGCCGAGTTCGACCGGCATGTCGAACCAGCCGGCGGTGTTCCAGGCACGGATGAGATCCTGCGCCCATTCCTGTGTCGCGGCCTTGTTCAGTTCCTCGAAGACGGCGGGAGAAGCAGCACCCAACGAATTGCCGTCGAGGTAGATCACCCCTTCCGGCAAGACGAAGCGATCGCGCATGGCACGCAGCGAATCCGCGGCGTCCATCGCCTCGATCGCTGCCAGATCGGGAATTTTGCTCATGGTCACGATGTTCCTCGTTGAAAAGAGTGCGCCTGCGGCCGGGGCAAGGGCTGGTTGAAATCAGGCGTCAGGTCGCAACCAAGCTCCTCAGCAGGCGCGACAGAAGGGCGGACAGGTAGGGAACCGCGATCATCATCGTGTACTCCTGTCCGCGTTTGGCGAAGACCGGCCGCCCTTGTCGGGCGCATAGAGGCGCAAGAACAGGGTGAGCGCCCTGTTCGATCTTTGCTCGATTTCCGGCGCAGGCAGTTCCTCCAGGACCCCGACAATCCGACGAACCTGAAGATCGCCGATCAAGAGACGGACATAGATGTCGGCAGCTTCGGCAGGATCGTCACAGGCGATCAGGCCGTCCCGACTTGCGGTTCGAAGCAGGTCGCCAACAAGCGGCATTATGGTGTTGCGGCCGAATTGCGCGATCGATTGGCCAAGCGTGCCTGTATCGTTGACGTCGCCCGCTGCGGCACGATTGAGCGCCACCGCCTTGTCGCCCGTCACCAGGGTCAGCAAGACCGGCCCTAGCAAGCCCAGGGTTTCGAGGGGATCGCGAGCCTGGTGAAGGGCGTCCTCCAGCAGCTTCCTTGCCTCTCCCGCATTGGCTTCGATCAGGGATCGAAACAGCACCTGCTTGTTGCCGTACCAGTTGTAGAGGGTTTCGTTCGACGCCGATGCCCGCTTGGCGATGGCAAGCAGGGACGCGCTTTTGTAGCCGGTTTCCCGGAGCACCGCATAGGCGGCATGCTCTATCCGTGCGCGGCGCGCTGCCTGCTTCGGCGTGATCATTCATGTTCCTCCGCGCAAACCGTATACTCCTATACGGTTTCGTCAAGCGAGCGGGAAGCAACGAGCAAAAAGGCGGCCCTTCGCGTCCTACGGTGCCCGGCCGCTTTCTGGCATGCAGTTGGCATTTTGGCTTCGTTTCGTTCACGAGCGACGGAGGTTTTTCGACCCGCCGAAACGCACCCGGCATTTGTCGGCAACACAGCTTGCGGGATTATGCCAAAAGTGAGATCGATCGGTCCACGGGCCATTAACCGAAACAATTTCAATGGGCCCGAGCGCGCGTCGACGGAGGACCGCGCCTTTGGGATGCCGGTTGCGAGCGGCTACTTCGTTTCCGCAGCCTTAACAAATTCATTAAACTTTAAACAGTTGCGGAACACAACTGGAACAGATAGTGTTTGTTCTGGGTTTGTTTTTCTGATTCTGATTCAAACCCGTTGTTCAATGTCTTGGGGGCCGCCATGCTGACACGCAAGCAACATGAACTGCTGATGTTCATCCATGAACGACTCAAGGAAAGCGGCATTCCGCCCTCCTTCGACGAGATGAAGGAAGCGCTCGATCTCGCTTCCAAGTCCGGTATCCATCGGCTGATCACGGCGCTGGAGGAGCGCGGCTTTATTCGCCGGCTGCCCAACCGGGCGCGGGCGCTGGAAGTGCTGCGGCTGCCGGATTCGATCGCGCCGGGCCTCAATGCGGCAAAAAAATTCTCGCCAAGCGTCATCCAGGGCAGTCTTGGGCAAGGCAGCCTCGGCCGCCAGATCAAACCGGCGCAATCGCGGATGTCATCGGCTGGCAATGACGACGATGCGGTTTCCGCGGTATCGATCCCGGTGATGGGCCGTATCGCCGCCGGTGTGCCGATCGATGCCATACAGCATCAGACGCATTCGATCTCGGTGCCGCCTGACATGATCATGGGTGGCGAACACTATGCGCTCGAGGTCAAGGGCGACTCGATGATCGAGGCCGGCATCTTCGACGGCGATACCGTCATCATCCGCAACGCCGACACGGCCAGCCCTGGCGAAATCATCGTAGCGCTGGTGGATGAAGAAGAAGCGACGCTGAAACGGTTCCGCCGCAAGGGAGCTTCGATTGCTCTCGAGGCAGCCAATCCCGCCTATGAAACGCGCATTTTCGGGCCAGACAGGGTCAAGGTGCAAGGCAAGCTGGTCGGGCTGATCAGACGCTATTGAGGCGGCTGCGGTTTTACCGCTGGCTTGTCGGGTTTGTTGTAGGGCGGCAGCCCCCTCGCCTCGCGTGAAAATTTGCGTTGCGTGTGCCAAGGCCGGTATGGGCTGTCCACGGCGAAGCTGATTGTCGCTGGTGCGATCGCCGATTGGCGGTCGAAGAAGACGGCCGCACTGCCTTTGCGGGCGAGTTGCCGCTTGGTGACGACAAGCACCAGCGGGTTGTGACAGGGGTCATATGCCGTTGCATCATTGATGACGATCAGGTCGGCGAAACCGCAGGCTTTCCACGCATCCTTGCGGTCTTCGACATGCGCTATGATTGCACCCGATGAGTGCCTGGCGAGACAGACGCCTGATATGCAATAGAAAGGTGATCCCGGCGGCAGCCCGATGGAATCGGCGATGTCGAATTCGCCGTCTCCTTCGGTGAAGATTTCCGGCACGACGATGGTTTCGGATGTCAGGGCGCGTTTCCAGTTGTCGACGGTGAATTCGTTCGGGCGTGCCCGACTGACCGCAAGTTCGCCGCCGCCGATCGGCAGTGCGACCAGCCGCGCATCCTCCGAGATCAGCACATCCGGCGTGCGCGTATCGCCGACGATCAACAGACCGGCGAGCGCGAATGGAAGTGCTCCAAGCCGCAGCCATGTCGTTGCCATTGTCGCGATGACGAGGGCAATGGTCACCAACAGCACCGACTGCTGCGAAATCAGCCCGACGGCATCGACCGGCGAACGCTCGGAAATCCAGCTTGATATGGCGATCATGACAGTCAACCCCTTGCCCATCAGGTAAAGGGACGGCCCATCCAGCCCGAACGGCATCAACAGTGCACTGGCAACGGCCAGGAACATCACGAGCGTCACGATCGGCATGATGGCCAGATTGGCGAACAGGCTGAGCGGCGACACGCGCTGAAAATGCCAGATGGCGAAAAGTGCCGTGGCGCCGCCGGCGATGATCGACGTCATGGCAAGTCCGCCGGTCGCCAGCAGGAGTTTTCGCGTCAGGAAACCCGGCAGGGATCGCTTCGGCGGTGGCGGTCTGGTCTTTCCCGCACGGTGATCCGCCCAGCCGGCATAGGCGCCGACCAGCGCGGCGGTCGCGGCGAAAGACATCTGGAAACTCGGGCCGACCACTTCATGCGGCGACACCACGATGACGGCGATCGCCGAGATCGCCAGGTTGCGCATGGTCAGCGCCGCCCGATCGAACAGCACCGCGATCAGCATCACCGCCAGCATGATGAAGCTGCGCTCGGCGGCAACGACGACGCCCGAGATGACAAGATAGGCGGCAATCGAGCAAAGTGCCGCCACGGCGGCGTATTTCTTGACCGGCCGACGCGCTGAAAAATCCGGGAACAGGGCAAAGACGCCGCGCAGCAGGCCCATGATGGTGCCTGCGACCAGCGCCATGTGCAGTCCGGAAATGGAGATGATGTGATAGATGCCAGTACGGCGCATCGCTTCGTTGATTTCGTCAGGAATGCCGGCGCGCACGCCGACGATCAGCGCCGCGGCGATCTCGCCTTCGGCACCGCCGACAATGTCCCTGATGTGATCGGCGATGCCTTCGCGGGCGGTTTCCACCGCCGAGGAAAGGCGGGCCGACAGCGGCATGCCATCGTCACCTGTGGCGACGATTTTTGGATTGCCGAGAAAGAACCCGCTGCCGCCGATGCCCGCGAAATAGCTGTCGAAGGAGAAGTCGTAGCTGTCCGGCCGCACCGGGCCTGTCGGCGGAAGCAGCTTGGCATAGCCGGTGACCAGGGAACCGGCGGTCAGTTCGGCCGGTATCTTGCGTGCCGACAGCCGGACGCGCTCCGGCGCATAGCGCAGTATCGGCCGGGCGGTCGACATCACGTCGATGGTCAATCGGATGCGGCCAGTCTCCATCCGGTCGACCGAAACGACACGGCCTGTCACTTGCGTCGAGATTTCGGAGCCCAGCATCCGGGTCGCGGTCCGCCACGTCTCGACCTTCGCGGCAAGCAAGCCAGCCGCGCACAGGAACGCCGCCATGAGGCACAGGTGAGTTTTGGGCCAGGAACGCGAGACCAGAGCTAGGAGCCCCGTCAGCATGACCAGCGCCACAAGTTTCGCAAGGTCAGGCTCCGCCGCGAGCGAAAAATAGCCGATTGCTCCGCTCGCCAGACAGACCGGCACCAATAGGAAACCTATGCCGCGGTCGAGTTCCAGAGCCGCCGCCGTTGCAATGTCGCGGCGCAGGCGCGGCAGTGAAACCCGGCCGATCCGCCGGCGCACGCGCACAATCCTTCCGGCGTCCGTGGGCGGAATTGGCGCTGGGATATCCACCGGCAACGGTTGCCTGCCGGGAGCCTGCACGAGCGGCGATAACGACGGCAGCGGAACAGGCTGGGGCGTTGCAAACAGGGACCGTTCGCTGACGCCGGCAACAGCATCCTCGCCCTGATCCGAGCTCCAGCCTCGTCCAGCCATCGGGTCTGCCCCTTGCGCCCTCGACACCCTATGCTACATGAACGCGCAACGCGCGAAAGCCCGCGCACCGCACCCCGCTTCAGATGGTTTCCGAGAGCTCCATGTCCGACAAGGTCGTCACCCGTTTTGCCCCTTCGCCCACCGGCTACCTCCACATTGGAGGCGCGCGCACGGCGCTGTTCAACTGGCTGTACGCGAAGCACACCGGCGGCACGATGCTGCTGCGCATCGAGGACACCGACAGGGAGCGTTCGACCGAGGCTGCGACCACGGCCATTCTCGACGGGCTTTCCTGGCTTGGCCTTAGCTGGGACGGCGAGCCTGTGTCACAGTTCGAGCGCGCGCCGCGCCATCGCGAAGTGGCCGAGGAGCTGGTGCGCATGGGCAAGGCCTATTATTGCTATGCGACGCCCGCCGAGCTGGAGGCGATGCGCGAGGCAGCGCGGGCCAAGGGCCTGCCGCCGCGCTATGATGGCCGCTGGCGCGACCGCGATCCGTCGGAAGCGCCTGCCGGCGCCAAGGGCGCAATTCGCATCAAGGCGCCCACGGAAGGCGAGACGGTGGTGCACGACCGCGTCCAGGGCGAGGTACGCTTTCCCAACAAGGATCTCGACGACTTCATCATCCTGCGCTCGGACGGCAACCCGACCTACATGCATGCCGTCGTCGTCGACGACCACGACATGGGCGTCACGCATATCATCCGGGGCGACGACCACCTGACCAATGCCGCTCGCCAGACGGTCATCTACGACGCCATGGGCTGGGACGTGCCTTCGATGTCGCATATTCCGCTGATCCATGGTGCCGACGGCGCCAAGTTGTCGAAGCGGCACGGCGCGCTCGGCGTCGAGGCCTATCGCGCCATGGGCTATCTGCCGGAGGCGTTGCTCAACTACCTGGCGCGCCTTGGCTGGAGCCATGGCGACGACGAGATCATGTCGATCAAGGACATGATCTCCTGGTTCGATATCGGCGACGTCAACAAGGGCGCGGCCCGCTTTGACTTCGCCAAGCTGGAGGCGTTGAACGGCGTCCATATGCGCCGCATGGATGATGCCGAGCTGTTCGACATCTTCATCGCCACCCTGCCCTATCTCGAAGGCGGTCCGGCGATGGCCGCGCGCCTCGACGACCGCAACAAGGCGCAGCTGCTGGCCGCAATGCCGGGCCTGAAGGAGCGCGCCAAGACGCTGGTCGAGCTCGTCGACGGCGCAGCCTTCCTGTTTGCGGCGCGGCCGCTGCCAATCGACGACAAGGCGGCGCTTTTGCTCAACGCCGATGCCCGCAAGATCCTGCGCGGCGCTCACGAAGCTTTGAACGCACTGTCAGGCAACTGGACCGCCGCAGCGGCTGAGGCCGCCATCCGTGACTACGCAGTGGCCGGCGGCTACAAACTGGGCGCCGTGGCCCAGCCTTTGCGCGCCGCCCTGACCGGCAAGAGCACTTCGCCGGGCGTATTTGACGTGCTTGCCGTCCTCGGGCGCGAGGAAAGCCTCGCGCGCATAGAAGATCAAATCGATTAGGAGCAAACTGGACCAAGAAGATTGGCATTGAAAGGCGGGTTTCGCAGTGCAACATTAGGCCTTGGCCCAATCTGGCACGCACCTCCTAAAATGCGGTGGCGAATAAGCGGCATTGCGGTGATTTCGACGTGTCGCTTGCACAATTTGCCTTTGCCGGCATGAGGAAACAAAAAGGAGTTTGCAATGACCGAAGCTGCGACAAAACTGGAATTTGGCGGCAAAAACCAAGAGGCCACGGCAAAGCTGGAATTCGGCGGCAAGACTCATGAATTCAAGGTGCGAAGCGGCTCTGTCGGGCCCGATGTCATCGACATCGCCACGCTCTACACCACCACTGGCGCCTTCACATACGATCCCGGCTTCACCTCGACCGCGAGCTGCGAGTCCGAGATCACCTTCATCGACGGCGATGCCGGCATTCTCCTGCACCGCGGCTATCCGATCGACCAGCTGGCCGAACACGGCGACTTCCTCGAGGTCTGCTATCTCCTGCTGTACGGCGAATTGCCGACCAAGGCGCAGAAGGATGATTTCGATTACCGCGTGACACGCCACACCATGGTGCACGAGCAGATGTCGCGCTTTTTCACCGGCTTCCGCCGTGACGCGCACCCGATGGCGGTGATGTGCGGCGTGGTCGGCGCGCTGTCGGCCTTCTATCACGACTCCACTGATATTTCCGATCCGTACCAACGCATGGTGGCCTCCATGCGGCTGATAGCCAAGATGCCGACCATCGCGGCCATGGCTTACAAATACCATATCGGCCAGCCCTTCATTTACCCGAAGAACGAGCTGAACTTCGCGGCAAACTTCCTGCATATGTGCTTCGCCGTGCCGTGCGAGGAATACAAGATCAACCCGGT
Organism: Mesorhizobium sp. M0152; assembly: GCF_040322415.1. Classification (NCBI taxonomy): domain Bacteria; kingdom Pseudomonadati; phylum Pseudomonadota; class Alphaproteobacteria; order Hyphomicrobiales; family Phyllobacteriaceae; genus Mesorhizobium; species Mesorhizobium sp. M0152. The sequence continues at coordinate 178,352 of NZ_JAMYTH010000001.1, read as the reverse complement.
GCTGGCGCGCGCCATGGAGCGCATCTTCATCCTGCATGCCGACCACGAGCAGAACGCCTCGACCTCGACCGTTCGCCTCGCCGGTTCGTCGGGCGCCAACCCGTTCGCCTGCATCGCTGCCGGCATCGCTTGCCTGTGGGGCCCAGCCCACGGCGGCGCCAATGAAGCGGCACTCAACATGCTGGGCGAGATCGGCCATGTCGATCACATCCCGGAGTTCATCGCCCGCGCCAAGGACAAGAACGATCCGTTCCGGCTCATGGGCTTCGGCCACCGCGTCTACAAGAACTACGATCCGCGCGCCAAGATCATGCAGAAGACGGCGCACGAAGTGCTGGGCGAGCTCGGCATCAAGGACGATCCGCTGCTCGACATCGCCATGGAACTGGAAAAGATCGCGCTGACCGATCCCTATTTCATCGAAAAGAAGCTCTATCCGAACGTCGACTTCTATTCCGGCATCACGCTGAAGGCGCTGGGCTTCCCCACCACCATGTTCACCGTGCTGTTCGCGGTCGCCCGCACCGTCGGCTGGATCGCGCAGTGGAAGGAAATGATCGAGGATCCGCGCCAGAAGATCGGCCGCCCGCGCCAGCTCTACACCGGAGCGCCGGAGCGCGACTACGTGCCGATCGCCAAGCGGTGAATGAGACGCGTAAATAGCGAGTAGGAAATAGCGAATAGCGAATAGGGAGTTGCGAGGGAGTCGATCGAGGCCACATTCTTCCTACTCGCTACTCGCTACTCGCTATTCGCCCTCTTGACGTACCGGATCAACACCTGCGCCGCGATCTCGCCGGACGGCTTGTCCGTCGCCATGCGACGCCTGATCTCGGCAAATCCGCTTTTCTGCCAGGCGCGCATGCCGCTGTCGGCCCACAATGCCTCCAGCTGGCGGGCCAGATTGTTCGGCTTGACATACTCGTTGTAGAATTCAGGAACCAGCGCACGGTCCGCGATCAGATTGGGCAGCAGCGCGGACCAGACGGACAGCAGATAAGGCGCCACGACGCGGGCGACGGGATCGAGCCTGTAGCAGGAAACCATCGGCACGCCAGCCAGCGCCAGTTCCAGCGATACCGTCCCGGATGCGATCAGCGCGGCATCGGCCTTGCCGAAAGCCTGCCATTTGCGCTGGGGATCGACGATGATCTCGGGCTGTTCATCCCAACGGTTGACCGAGGATTTGATGAGGTCGGCGACATGCGGCACCGTCGGCAAAAGCAGCCGCAGGCGATGCCCCCGTGCGCGCAGCATCGATACCGTCTCGCCGAATGGCTCGAGCAGCCGCCGCACCTCGCCGCGCCGCGAGCCGGGCAGGACGAGCAATGTCTTTACGCGGTCCGCGGTGAGATCGCGCGGCAGGTCCTGCGCCTTCGCCGCCACCAGCACGCCCGCATCATGTGCAAGCCGGTGCCCGACATAGGTGCCGGGCGGGCCGCCCAGCCGTTCGAGTTCCTTCACCTCGAACGGCAGAATGCAGAGAATATGGTCGACATAGGGTTTCATCGCCACCGCCCTGCCCGGCCGCCAGGCCCAGACGCTCGGGCAGACATAGTGGATGATGGGGATGGACGGATTGGCCGCGCGCACCTTCCTTGCGACGCGCAGCGAGAAATCCGGGCTGTCGATGGTCACGAGGCAGTCGGGCTTCTCGTCCGCGATGCTTTTGGCCAACTGGCCGATCCGCCGTATCAGGCGCGGCAGGTCGCGCAGGATGGCGCTGAAGCCCATCAGCGCGATCTCTCCGGCATCGAATGGCGAAACCAGCCCCAGAGCCTGCAGGTGGCGGCCGCCGAGGCCGACAAGCTGCACCTTGCGGCCAGTTGCCTGCTCAAGCGAAAGCACGATGTCGGCGCCAAGCACATCCCCGGATTCTTCGCCGGCGACGATGGCGATCTTGAGCGGCTTGTCAGCGGCCATCAGCCGGCTCCGTGATGGGCAGTCCGACGATAAAGATGCCGAGCGCATTGGCGCGATCAAGCGTCGCCGGGCCTTCGAGGATAAGCGAGCGGCCCGCCTCCACGGCAATGCCGGCAAGCCCGGCGGCATGTGCGGCTTCCACGGTCTGCGGTCCGATCGAGGGGAGATCGGCGCGTAGTTCCTGACCTGGCTTCGCGCATTTGACGAGAACGCCACGCGTCTTTCCGGCAAGCCTGCCGTGGCCGCGCAGATCTCGTGTTCTTTCAAGCAGGCTCGCCGTGCCTTCGATGCCTTCGAGCGCGATGGCGCGCCCGCCGATCGCAATCGCTGCCTGGCCAATGTCCAGCGCGCCGATCGCCTTGGCGGCCTGCCTGGCGGCCTCGATATCGCGCCAATCCGATCGCTTCGGCGCAACTGACGTCAGCGTGCCCTCGACAGCAGCCAGTTCGGGAACGACCTCATGCGCGCCGACCACTTTTATGCCGCGCTTCTCCAGACCGCGCGTCAGGACCTTCAGCAGTCCGTCATCGCCACGCGCCAGCGCCATGATTACCGAGGGCACGATCGCCAGCAAGCCGAGGCTTGGGCGGATGTGGGTCAACCGCGGCCTGCGCTTGATCTCGCCCGCAAGGACAAGATGGGTGACACCGTGGCGTTTCAGCGTCGTCACCAACGAGCCGATCTGCTCCAGTTCCAGACTGTCATGCTCGTATCCGCGCAGGTCCTGCTGGCGGTCGGCCTCACCTTCCATCAAAAGAATGAAGGGGCGATACCCGTGCAGGGCCAATCCCCGTGCGACCTCGACCGGGAGACTGCCGCCGCCGGCGATGATGCCGACCTTGGCATCAGGCGGGAGATCGAGACCAGTCGCGGTGGCCTCAGCCTTCGTCATCGGCGTCGTCGCCATCGCCGCCCTTGAGCGATGGCACAGCATAGTGGCGCTTGCCGCGACTGGTGATGAAATCGATGATCTTCATGGCGGTCGGAGACGAGGCGAACTCGGCCTTGGCCAGCTCGATGTTCTCACCGACGGTGCGGGAGCGATCGAAGATCGCCTTGTAAGCCTTGCGCAGCAAATGGATTTCGGATTTCGGCAGGCCAGACCGCTTCAGCCCGATGATGTTGAGTCCGCGCAGGCTGGCGCGGTTGCCAACGGCAATGGCATAGGGGATGACGTCGCCCACGATCGCCGAGCAACCGCCCAGAAATGCATTGTCGCCGATGCGCACGAACTGATGGACGGCGGTCAGCCCGCCAATATAGACATTGTTGCCGACCTCGCAGTGGCCGCCCAGCGTTGCCCCATTGGCAAAGGTTGCGTTATCGCCGACGACGCAATCATGCGCGATATGAGCGTAGGCAAGGAAATTGCCGTTGTCGCCGACCTTCGTCTCGCCACGGCTGGAATCCGTGCCGAGATGCATGGTGACACCTTCGCGGATCGTGCAGTTGGCGCCGATGACCAGCGTGGTGCGGCCGCCCTTGTGCTTGGTGTTCTGCGGCGGTGCTCCCAGCGTCGTCATCGGATAGACCTTGGTCGACGCCCCGATGGTGGTCGCGCCGATCACCGAGACATGGCTGACCAGTTCGACGCCATCGCCGATCACGACATCCGCGCCGATATGGCAGAACGGTCCTACACGAACACCTTGGCCGATTTGAGCGCCTTCTTCCACGACGGAGGAGGGATGGATGGAAGTCTGGATTTTCATAAGCACTCGATCGTCAGTCGCCGGTGACCATCATGGCTGAAATCTCGGCCTCGGCCGCCTTGGTGCCGTCGACCAGGGCTTCGCAGGCGAATTTCAGCAGGTTGCCGCGCTTCTTGATTTTCTTGACATGGATCTTCAACTGGTCGCCAGGAACGACCGGTTTTCGAAATTTGGCGTTGTCGATGGTCAGGAAGTAGACCAGCGACGGCTTCTCGGTGCCCAGGCTGCGGATGCAGATCGCGCCGGCCGTCTGTGCCATCGCCTCGACGATCAGCACGCCGGGCATGACCGGCTGCTCGGGAAAATGACCCTGAAAATGCGGCTCGTTTATGGTCACGTTCTTGATGCCGATGGCGGACTCGTCGCCATCGATGTCGACGATGCGGTCGATCATCAGGAATGGATAGCGGTGCGGCAGGAGCTTCATCAGCCCCATTATGTCGACCGCTTCCAGCGTTGTCGCCGCCACCATATCAGCCATTTCCCTTGCCCTGCTTGCGTGCCCTGGCCATCGTTCGCAACATGGCTATCTCCCGCATGGCTTCCGCCATCGGCTGCGCCGGATATCCGCCCCAGATCTCGCCCGCAGGGACATTGCTCATAAAACCACTTCTGGCGGCAAGCTTGGCCCCGGACCCGATGGTCAGGTGATCCGCAAGCCCGACGCCGCCGCCCATGGTGACGTTGTCGCCCACGACCACGGAACCGGAAATACCCGAAAGTCCGGCAATAATGCAATTGCGGCCAATGCGGACGTTGTGGGCGATCTGCACGAGATTGTCGATTTTAGTGCCCTGGCCGATGATCGTATCGGACATGGCGCCACGATCGACCGTCGTGTTCGAACCGATCTCGACATCATCCTGAATGACGACGCGTCCGATCTGGGGAACGCGTTCAGGTCCCTTGGCGCCGCCGACGAAACCAAAACCATCCTGGCCTATCCTGGCGCCGCCATGGATGATCACGCGGTTGCCGATCAAGGCATACTGGATGCTGGCGCCCGGGCCGACATAGCCGTCGCGGCCGATCTGGCAGGATTGTCCGATGACGGCGTTGGGCGCGATGACGGTACCGCTGCCGACGGAGGCACCCGGGCCAATGACCACACCAGCCTCGATGACCGCGCCTGCCTCGACATAGGCTGTCGGATCGATATGGGCGTGCGGCGAAACACCGGTTTCAGCGGTCATCGGTCCCGGCGTGGCGGCTGTCGGAAACAGCAGGCGCCCGACCAGCGCGAAAGCCTGCTGGGGACGCGGGTGGGTCAGAACGGCAACGCCGGCCGGCGCCTTGCCGGCGAATTCAACCGGGCACAGCACCGCTGCTGCCCGCAGCGACGGCATCAGCAAGGAATTGCGTTTTCCGTCGACGAAGACGAGCGCATTCTCGCCACCCTCGCTGGCCGGCGCCAGCGCGCCGATTGAAATATCGGAGTGGCCGGAATCGACAAGCACCGAGCCGGTCAGAGTCGCGACTTCGCCCGCCGTGTACCGGCGTGATGGCGCGAAGAACACCGGATCGGTCATTCCAGAAGCTATATCCAGCTAGGTCGGAACATTTCTCCCGGACCTTTGAAGACCCGGGAGCATCGTTGCCCGCCGATCAGAAGCGGGTCGATATGCCGAAGTTAAATTCCTGCACGTCGTCGGTCGCTTCCTTCTTGACCGGGACCGCATAGTCGATACGGATCGGGCCGAACGGCGAGGCCCACATCAAGCCGATACCGACCGAGGCGCGCAATTTCATGTCGGTGGAATTTGGATCGACCAAGCCGCTGGCAACCTTGCTGCCATAGAGCGTTGCAGCATCGGCAAACACAGCGCCGCGCAGGCCGAAGCTTTCTGGGACAACCGGCAGCGGGAATTGGGCTTCCGCCGACGCATTGAAATACGTCGTGCCGCCGAGATGGTCACCCGCACCGTCGTTGTCGACAGGCCCGATACCGCCATAAGCGAAGCCGCGGATCATCCGATCGGTGCTCTGGAAGTGGTCGAACACCCGAAGATCGCCTTCTCCGTAGCCCATCACATGACCAGCGCCGCCTGAAATGAGTCCGACCAGATCGAGCTGCTCCGACAGAGTCTGATAGATACTGCCGCGCGCGGTGACCTTCACGAATTTGGCGTCACCACCGAGACCGGCAGCTTCCACCGTCGTGTTGGCATAGATACCCTCATGCGGGTTCTTCATGTCGTCGATTGTGTTGTAGACCAGCCCCAAGCTGACCGACGACTTGATCCATGGGCTCTGATCTATGCCATCCAAGATGGCGTTGGAAACATTGCACTTCAAGGGATCATAGATGCCACCGGTCACGCAATCATCGTCCAGCTTATATTTCTCTTGCGAAATGTTGTAGGCCAGCTGGGTCGTGATGCTGTTGGTAATCGGCAGGCCGAAGCGCACCGTCGCACCAATGGTATCGCTGTCGTAGTTGTCGTATTCACGCGTCGCCTTGAAAATGTCGAAGCCGGCGGCGATGCGCCGTCCTAGGAAATAAGGCTCCGTAAACGAAATGCTGTAGTCGCGTGATTTCTTGCCGCCGCCTGCCGACAGCTTGATGAACTGGCCGCGGCCGAGGAAGTTGCGTTCGGTGATCGATCCTTCGACGGACGGACCGGCGGTATCGCCACCGGTCGAATAACCGGCGCCGACCGAGAACTCACCGGTCGACTTCTCGACCACGTCGACCACCAGCACGACCTGGTCCGGCTGCGAGCCGGGCACTGTCGAGACTTCGACTTTATCAAAGTAATTGAGGTCTTCCAGGCGTTTCTTCGCGCGCTGTATGAGCACCTGGTTGAACGCGTCGCCTTCGCTGACATCGAACTCACGGCGAATGACGTAGTCGCGCGTGCGGTCGTTGCCGCGGATTTCGATGCGCTCGACATAGGCCTTGGTGCCCTGGTCGATGGTATAGACCACCGAAATCGTGTGGTTCTCGAAATTGCGATCACCGCGTGGCGTCACCTGTGCGAAGGCATAGCCTGAACCGGCCACCTTCTCGGTGAGTGCGATGATGCTGTCTTCGACATTCTTGGCGTTGTAGACGTCGCCCTTGTGGGTCTCGATCACCGATTCCAGCGACTTGCCGTCGACTTCCGGGATCGTGCTTTCGACGCTGATGTCGCCAAACGTGTAACGCTCGCCTTCCTGGACGGTGATGGTGACCGTGTACTTGTTCGTCGCATTGTCGAGTTCGCCGACAGCCGAGACGACCTGGAAATCGGCGTAGCCGTGATTGTAGTAGAAGCGGCGCAGCAGTTCCTGGTCCGCGCGCAGCTTGTCGTCGTCATAGACGTCGTCGCGCAGGATGAAAGAAACCCAGGACGACCGCTTGGTCGTGATCACGTCCGACAGGCGGCGGCTCGAATAGGCGCTGTTGCCGACAAAATTGATCGCCGCGATCTGCGTGCGGTCGCCTTCATTGACCTGGAACACCACGTTCACCCGGTTGTCGCCGAGTTCCATGACCTGGGTGGTCACGCCGGCATCGTCCCGGCCAATGCGCCTGTAAGCGGCCTTGACCGCCTCGACGTCGGCATCGAGCGTCGCCTGCGAGAACGTGCCGCGCGGCTTCAATTGCACCGCGGCCGCAAGCGCATTGTCCTTGAGCTTCTTGTTGCCCTGGAACAACACCTGGTTGACGACCTTGTATTCGGCAACCTTAACCACCAGCGTCGAGCCGACCTGGTTGATCTGCACATCGGAAAACAGCCCGGTGCCGAACAGCGCCTTGACCGCGCTGTCGACGTCGGAGCTGGAGAAGGCCTTGCCCGGCTTGATGGTGATGTAGTTGCGGATGGTATCGGCGTCGACACGCTGGTTGCCGCTCACTTCCACCCTGCTGACGACAGCGGCTTCGGCCGCCGATGTGGCAACGAACTGCACTGCGAGCGCGCCTGGTACGACCAGAGCGGCGGACATAGCCACCGCAGAAGCGGCGCTCAGAAACTTGGATGCTGCCTTCATCGGGCTTAATAACCTTTTCTCGTAGTCCCCACGGCGAGAAAACCGGACGTGCGGTAATTTCCCGTACCGTATTAACCGGATTTTCCCTACACGCAAGGCTTCTGGTTAATTTGTATTTACTTAACCCTGGTGCGTGGCTTTCGCGTCACTCATATCCCCGTGCATGGTAAACGGCGTCTCAACATCGACCATGCCAAAGCCAAATTTCTTCATGATTTCAGCATCCAAACAGATCGTTCCAGAAAACGAACCCCATGAAGCACAGCACCAGAAGCAAACCGGCCCGATAGGCCATTTCCATCATCCGTTCCGACACCGGCCGGCGGATGACGGCTTCAACCCCGTAGAACAACAGATGACCGCCGTCGAGGGGGGGAATCGGCAAAAGGTTCAGAATACCGATCCCTACGGACAGCAGCGCAACGAGCTGCACCAGCCATTCGAATCCGAGTTTTGCCGCCCTGCCGGCCATGTCGGCGATCTTGACCGGGCCACCCAGCTGGCATTTGTCCTCACGACCGACAACGAAACGCTGCAGAAACTGTCCGGTGCGCTGGATGACGTGCCCGGTTTCCTCGACCGCCGCCGCAACCGCTCCCACCGGAGTGTAGGTGATGAGACGCGGCTGGCCGAGTTCCTTGTTGTTGACGACGCCGATCACGGCGACCTTGACCTTGTTGCCGAGTGCGTCCTCCTGCTCCATCAGGCGCGGCGTCGCGGTCACCGTGACTTCCTTGCCGTCACGCAGCATGACGAAAGTGATGGTATCGCCGCCGCGGCCTGAAACCAGCCGCTGGACATCGCCGAAGGTCAGGACCTTGCTGCCGTCGACGCTGACGAATCGGTCACCGGGCAAGATGCCGGCCTTCGCCGCCGGACTGTCGGCCGTGACTTCCGCCACCATGGGCTCCGCCACGTAACGGCCATAGGCCGAAAACAGCACGGCGAAGACGACGATCGTCAGCAGGAAATTGAACAGCGGCCCGGCCACCACCGTTGCCGCGCGCTTCCAGATCGGTTGCGTATGGAAGGCGACCTTGCGCTCCTCGTCGGTCAGTGTCTCGAGTTCTTCCGAACTGGGCTGGCTGGAGGTGGCGTTCATGTCGCCGACGAATTTGACATAGCCGCCAAGCGGTATCGCGCACAGCTTCCAGCGCGTGCCATGGCGGTCGTTGAAGCCGTAGAGTTCGGGGCCGAAGCCGATCGAGAACGCCTTCACGCCTATGCCGCACCAGCGGCCAACGAGATAATGGCCCATTTCGTGGACGAATACGACCACGGTAAGCACAAAGAGGAAAGGCACGAGCGTGCCGAGGACAAAGCCTTCTGTGCTGAAAAGCGCGTGAAGAATCTCGTTCAAGACAAACCTCAAATCCTTCCACGGCGCAGGGATAGTGCCGTGACTGTGACATCAATCCGGGCGAATCCAAGGCGCGCAGCGCCTCGGCGCCCTGAAATGCCACAACTCAAACAGGAAACAGCCCATGTGCCGGGTGATCGGCGCCCGCCAAAATCCAGCCGATGACGTATAGGGCGAAAGCCGCCGCGACAAGCCCATCGACACGGTCCATGACGCCGCCATGGCCAGGAATGATCGCGCCCGAATCCTTGCGGTCGTGCCGGCGCTTGACCCATGATTCGAACAGGTCGCCGGCCTGGGCGACAATCGACAGCACGAGCGCCACAAGGCCAAGCAGCGCCAGATTGCCGGTACCGGCAATGGCGGCCAGGACGAGCCCCGCGACGACGCCGCCAACGGCTCCGCCGAGCGCACCGCTGCGCGTCTTGCCGGGCGAAATCGACGGCGCGAGTTTCGGACCGCCGACGGCACGCCCAACGAAATAGGCGAAAATGTCGGTTGCCCAGACCACAGCGAACAGGAACAGGATGGCGACGAGACCCGAACGGTCGCCGTCCCGCAGCAGGGCGAGCGACAGACCGGATACACTGGCATAGGCAAGACCGCTGGCGTCCCATTGCCCGGTCCTGCGAACCGTGGCGGCAATCGCCGTTATGGCGACCAGAATCACGACAAGCGGCAGCAGCCAGGATGCCGAAAGGCCGGCGATCAAGGCGCCGATGAAGATCGCGGCCAGCGCTTCCGGCAGGAAACCGAGGCCCGGGACCCCGGCCGGACGCGACATGCGTGTCCACTCATAAAAGATCACCGCCGAAATGACGGCGCACAGCAATCGGAAGGGCAGACCGCCGAGCCAGGTCAGGCCAAGGGCGACGACGGCGAGCACCACCGCGGAAACGACGCGAAGTTGGAGATTGCTCATCCCGCTGCCGGCCGCGAAGCGACGTCTTGCGGGTCCAATCCGCCGAAGCGGCGTTCGCGGCCGGCAAATTCGCGCAAAGCCTCGGCAAGGTGCTCACGGCTGAAGTCCGGCCAGTAGCAAGGCAGGAAGACCAGCTCGCTATAGGCAGCTTGCCATAGCAGGAAGTTGGAAAGCCGAAGCTCGCCGCTGGTGCGTATGACCAGTTCGGGATCTGGAATGCCCTGAGTGTCGAGAGCGCCGGCAAAGCTTTCGGCTGATATCGCCTCGCTGTCGAGCTCGCCGCGCGCCACGGCCGCGGCAAGCTTGCGCGCCGTGCGCACGATCTCGTCGCGTCCGCCATAGTTGAAGGCGATCACCAGCGTCAGTGCTTCATTACCCGATGTCAGCGATTCGGCCTCGTCGAGCAGTCCTCTGATATCGGGCTGCAGCCCTGCCCTGTCGCCGATGATCCTGACGCGCACGCCGCTCTGGTGCAGTTCGGCCAGATCGCGGCGGATGAACAGCTTCAACAGCCCCATCAGGTCGCTGACTTCGGACTTCGGACGCGACCAGTTTTCCGACGAGAAGGCATAGACGGTCAGGAAGGAAATGCCGAGGCCGGGTGCCGCGCGCACCGTCTTGCGCAGCGCCTCGACCCCAGCCCGATGACCGGCAAGCCTCGGCAGGCCGCGCGCCTTGGCCCAGCGTCCGTTTCCATCCATGATGATCGCGACATGCGCGGGCGTTGCCATGATCTCGCTTTCGGATCGGCCTATGGCCAACCCTAAACCTGCATGATTTCAGCTTCCTTTTCGGAAAGCAGATGGTCGATGGTGCTGATCGTCTCGTCGGTGAGCTTCTGGACCTGGTCCGAACGCTTGCGCTGATCGTCCTCGCTGATGTCTCCGTCCTTCTCCGCCTTTTTCAGGAAGTCCATGCCGTCGCGGCGCACATGGCGCGCGGCGATGCGGGCGTTCTCGGCGTAGCCGTGCGAGATCTTGACCAGTTCCTTGCGGCGCTGCTCATTGAGTTCAGGCAGCGGAATCCTGAGATTGGTGCCATCGACGATCGGGTTGAAGCCGAGATTGGATTCACGGATGGCGCGGTGGACCGCCCCGACCATGGACTTGTCCCAGACCGATACCGAAATCATCCGCGGCTCCGGCACCGAAACGTTGGCCACCTGATTGATCGGCATGGAGGTGCCATAGGCCTGAACCTGGATCGCGTCGAGCAGATTGCTGGAGGCGCGACCGGTCCGCAGCGAAGCCAGATCGTGCTTGAACGCCGCGATCGCCCCGTCCATGCGCCGTTTGAGATCGTCGTACTCACCACTCATCTTAGTCTCCTCGACCCGTCTGACGCGGGTTCACTGCTTCAGGGCGCCGCCCCACGTTCGAGCCTGATTTTCGAAAGCCGGTTTTCCCGTTTTCGGGACCAGGCCCCGGCTCAATCGTCAGCGACGACCGTGCAGCGGCCGCCGCCCCTTAGAATATCGCCGAAACCACCCTTTTCGTGGATCGAATAGACGATTATCGGAATGTTATTTTCGCGCGCAAGTGCAATCGCTGCCGTATCCATGATGGAAAGACCCCGATTTATGACTTCGGCGTGGCTGATGCGCTCGAAACGTGTCGCATGCGGGTCCTTTTTCGGGTCGGCCGAATAGACACCATCGACCTGGGTGCCCTTGAACAGCGCGTCGGCACCGATCTCGGCCGCGCGAAGCGCCGCCGCCGAATCGGTGGTGAAGAACGGATTGCCGGTGCCGCCGGCAAAGATCACGACCTTGCCCTGGTTCATGTAGGCCGTCGCCTGGCGCTGCGAAAAGCTCTCGCAAAGCTCGGGCATGGCAATCGCCGAAAGCACCACGGCGTCGACGCCGATCTTGTTCAACGATGTGCGCAGTGCCAGCGAGTTGATGACCGTGGCAAGCATGCCCATGTGGTCGCCGGTGACGCGGTCACCGCCCTTGGAGGCAACGGCCACGCCACGAAAGATATTTCCGCCGCCGATGACGACGCCAACCTCGATGCCCAATGCGCGGGCTTCGGCGATGTCGGCGGCGATCCGATCCACCACCGAAACGTCGATGCCGAAATGTTGTTCGCCCATCAACGCTTCGCCCGACGCTTTCAACAAGACACGTCGGTAGAGGGGCTTCACCGTCATCTGGTCCTCGTCATTTTGCGTGGCGCATCCTGGCCGGCATTCGTAACGCGCCGTCCCAAAAACACTGGGTTCCGATACACGAAGGGCGCCGCGATGTCACGCGGCGCCCGTGCGGGAAATTCCCGGATTGGTCAGCTTGTGGACACGCTGGCGGATTCGCCCTCGACAAGCACCGGCGACGTATAGCCGGAGGGCTTGTCGCCGGTTACCGCACCGCCGGTGACGCGCGCTTGTATCTCCGATCCGAAATAGGAATAGGGAAATGGTGCCGGAATGCTGCTGACAAGATCCAGCCGTTCGCGAAGCGCGGCGGGGATCTCGAAATCCAGCGCACCAAGATTGTCCCGCATCTGGGCTGGTGTCGTCGCTCCAAGGATGACGGTAGCGACGCCCGGCTGTGTCGCCACCCAGTTGAGCGCAACCTGGGGCATGCTGCGGGCAAGATCCGATGCGACCTTCTCAAGTTCGGCCACGATAGCCCAATTGCGCTGCGTGAACTTCTGGAATCCCGGATGCGTCGAGTTGCGGAAGCCGTCGAGCCGCCCGGCATTTCCTGTCTGCGTTGGTCGATATTTGCCGCTGAGCAAACCACTGGCCAACGGGCTCCAGACCATGATGCCGGCGCCATGGCGCGTGCCGAAAGGCACGAACTCGTGCTCGATCGCGCGCTCGGCCAACGAATATTCGAGCTGCAAAGCCGAGACCGGCTCGTAGCCGCGCAGCTCGGCGATCGCCTGCGCCCGTCCCGCATACCATGCCGGCACGTCGGACAGGCCGACATGACGCACCTTGCCCATCCGCACCAGGTCATCGAGCGTGCGCATGACCTCTTCGGCCGGCGTCAGCCTATCCCAGATATGCAAGAGATAGAGGTCGATATAGTCGGTGCCCAAGCGCTTCAGCGACGCATCGACCGCCCGCATGATGTTCTTGCGGCCGTTGCCGCCCGCATTCGGATTGCCGGGCTGCATGTTCATGGCGAACTTGCTGGCGATTACCGCCTTGTCGCGCAGCCCGCGCTCGGCGATGAATTCACCAAGCCAGGCTTCGGCAGTGCCGCCGGTGTAGAGGTCCGCTGTATCGAAGAAATTGCCGCCAGCCTCGACATAGGCGTCGAACATTTCCCGCGCGGCCTGCTTTTCGGCGCCCCAGCCCCACTCCGTTCCGAAGGTCATGGTGCCGAGTGCCAGGCGCGTGACGCGCAATCCGCTGTTGCCGAGCGTATAATAGGACATGGTCATGATCGTCTCCCGATAATTGGTGATGAACGCCGCGGCGTCACTGTCCAGGGGTCGTCTTGACCCACGGATTGCCGCGCTCATGCGTCATGCGGAACGTGAAGCCGTCCACCTTCCAGCTGGCGCCGGAACGCGTCAGATGGTGCTCGTAGGTGCCCCAGACTTCCCAGAGCGGGTCGCCATTGCCTTCCATCCGGTTCCAGGCATAGCCGTTCGAAAGGACAGTCGCCGTGTCCGCCTCGATAACGACCTGATGATTGGTGCGCAGATGCAGGCTTGTCTTGCTGCCCTTGAGGTTCCCGGCCCAGGCACCGATCAGATCGTCGGAGGCGATGTTGGCCGCGGGCTGTCCCGACAGGCTGCTGAAATCAGCGGTGACCCGATCCGCGAAATAGCTGCGGGCGAGCTTCCAGTCCTGTGCGTCGACGGCGCGGTCGATGCCGTCGGCGATACGGATGACGGCACGCTCGTCAGCGAGCGCCTGCCAGTCGGGTGTCTCAAATGTCGCGGCGCCCCCGGCATCGACCGGCGCCAGGGCAATGCCTGCCGCGAAGGTGACGTGCTTCAACGCATTCATGTGTCTTCTCCTTGTGCATCGGCCCACCGCCCGTGTGCTGGCGACAATGTGGGCCAGCGCGCAGCCATCGATAAGATTGCGTTGTTCGCAAGGACTATGCGATATCCTTCATGAATGGATCGAGATCTTCTTAGCCATCTGCCAGTGGTGGTCGCCGTTGCCCGGCGGGGCGGCTTCGCGCTTGCCGCGGCCGAACTCGGCATGAGTCCTTCCGCGGTCAGCCACGCCGTGCGCCTGGTGGAGGAGCGCATCGGTCAGCCGTTGTTCGCGCGTACGACGCGCAGCGTTTCGCTGACGGAAGCCGGAAAGGCGCTGGTGGAGACGGCGGCCCCTGCCCTTCAGGACATTGGCGAGCGGATGGATCGGATCCGTGCGATCAAGGGCAAGCCATCTGGCCTGCTCAAGATCAATGTTTCCAACATCGCTATCCCGTTGGCGGTGACGCCCGTGGTCGCAGCAATGGCCGAGCGATATCCTGATGTGACGGTGGAGCTGTTCACCGATCAACGGCTTGTCGACATTGTCGGCGAGGGTTTCGACGCCGGCATCCGGTTGGGTGAGATGATCGCGCAGGACATGGTCACGGTCCGGCTGACGCCGCCCTTTCACGCCGTGATCGTTGCCTCCCCCGCGTATCTCGGACGGCATGGCCGTCCGCGCGATGTGGCCGACCTCGCGGACCACAACTGCATCGGTTACCGGCTGGTTCGGTCCGGAGCGCTCTACCGCTGGGACCTGAGTGAGAACGGCAAGGATCTCGTCGTCGAGACGCGCGGCACCACCATCGTTACCGATTCGCTTGCCGCTATCGATCTCGCTCTTGCGGGGCTGGGCCTTGCCTATGTCTTCGAGCCGCTGGTGCGCGCGGACCTTGCCGCTGGCCGCCTCGTCCAGATCCTGCCGCAAACGGCGATCGAGGAACCTGGACTGTTCCTCTACTTTCCGCGGCGGGCGGCGATGGCGCCGAAACTCAGGGCCTTTATCGATACCGCAAACGAAATCGGCCGGGCGGCCCTGCGGACGCCCGGCCGATAAATCCAGTCGAAAGGATAGAGCGCCCGAAGGCGACCTTACTTCTTGACCGCCGCCGCGACTTCCGCCGCAAAATCGGTCGCTTCCTTCTCGATGCCTTCGCCCAGCGCGAAGCGCAGATAGGCGGATATTTTGGCCGGAGCGCCGATATCCTTCTCCGCATCCTTCAGCGCCTTCTCGACGGTGATGTCGGGATTGAGCACGAAAGCCTGCTTCAGGAGCACGACCTCTTCATAGAACTTGCGCAAGCGGCCCTCGACCATCTTCTCGATGATCGCTTCCGGCTTGCCCGACTGGCGCGCCTGGTCGGCGAAGATCGCCTTCTCGCGCTCGACCGCTGCCGGATCGAGCTCTTCGGTCGTCAGCGCCATCGGGTTGGTGGCGGCGACATGCATGGCCACCTGGCGGGCAAACGCGTTGGCCGCATGCTCGTTGCCCGTGGTCTCGATGGCAACCAGCACACCGAGCTTGCCAAGGCCGTCGGCAACCGCGTTGTGGACGTAGGTGGCGACCGCTCCGTGCGGAACGGTGAGCTTGGCCGAACGGCGGAAGCCCAGGTTCTCGCCGATCGTGCCGACGGCGTCCTTGATGGCCTCGGTAACCGACTTGTCGGAGCCCGGATACTTGGCGGCGGCAACCGCCTCGGTCGTGCCATAGGCGAGCGCAACCTTGGCCACGTTGGCGACGATTTCCTGGAAAGCCCCGTTGCGGGCCACGAAGTCGGTCTCGGAATTGACCTCGACGACCGCGGCCTCGCGGACGCCGGAATCGACACCGATCAGACCTTCGGCGGCGGTGCGGCCGGCCTTTTTGTCGGCCTTGGAAATGCCCTTCTTGCGCAACCAGTCGACGGCTTCTTCCATGTTGCCGTTGGTCTCGTTCAACGCCGCCTTGCAGTCCATCATGCCCGCGCCGGTCAAGTCGCGGAGTTCTTTGACCTGTGCAGCCGAAATGCTCATTGTCGCCTCTTTGTTTCAAATGCGCCGACGCACCATCGAATCTCGACGGTGCGTCCGTTTAACGCGCAAAATATGAGAAAGATGAAGGCCGTGGTCCGGCCTTCGCTATCACGCTTCCGGAGCTTGCGCCGCCGGAGTTTCGTCGAGAGCCGGCTCGACCGGAGCTTCCACCGAGGCACCGACATCGACGCCGAGCGCGCCCTGCTGGCGAGCGATGCCGTCGATTGCCGCCTTGGCGATCAGGTCGCAGTAGAGCTGGATGGCGCGCGCCGCGTCATCATTGCCGGGGATCGGGAAATCGATCTTGTCCGGATCGCAGTTCGAATCGATGATGGCGACGACCGGGATGCCGAGCCGCTTGGCCTCGAGGATGGCGATCGCTTCCTTGTTGGTGTCGATCACGAACATCAGGTCGGGCGTCGAGCCCATGTCCTTGATGCCGCCCAGCGCCTTGTCGAGCTTCTCGCGCTCGCGGTCGAGGTTTAGGCGCTCTTTTTTGGTCAGGCCCTGGGCCTCGCCGGCCAGCATCTCGTCGAGCTTGCGCAGGCGCTGGATCGAGTTCGAGATCGTCTTCCAGTTGGTCAGCATGCCGCCGAGCCAACGCGAATTGACATAGTACTGGGCAGAACGCTGGGCCGCGTCGGCGACGATGTCCGACGCCTGGCGCTTGGTGCCGACGAACAGCACGCGGCCGCCCTTGGCGACGGTGTCGGAGACCTGCTTCAGCGCCTGGTGCAGCAAAGGCACCGTCTGCGAGAGGTCGATGATGTGGATGTTGTTGCGGGCGCCATAGATGTAAGGCGCCATCTTCGGGTTCCAGCGGTGGGTCTGGTGGCCGAAGTGAATGCCAGCTTCCAAAAGCTGGCGCATGCTGAAATCAGGCAGAGCCATTCTCATTTTCCTTTCCGGTTAGCCTCCACGGACACAGGCATTTCTGGACGAAGTCCTCGAACGCCACCGGAGGTTTCAGCCGGATTTCTCCCGGCAGACACCAAAGTCCGTGTGTGGAATGAGCGCGCATATAGAGGGGAAGCGCGACAAACGCAAGCCGTGAGGTGCCGTGAGGTGCTTCACCGCTCAGCGTGCGGCAATCAGCGCTCCGGTGCCGATCATGGCGCTGCCGGCAAATCTGTTCATCAGCCGCATCCGTCTCGGTGTCCTGAACCAGCCCGATGCCCGACCCGCCAGCGCTGCATAGATGCCCATCGTGAGAATATTGACGCTGATCACGACGAGGACCACCAGCAGACCGTCGGCGAAGGTCATGGTGTCGAGATTGAGGATCAGCGGCATGATCGAGGCATGAAACAGAATCGCCTTCGGGTTGCCGAGCGCAATGGACGCGCCGAGCAGGAACGACCGAGACAATCCCGCTTGAGGAGCCTGGAGGTCGTTGGCTTGTATGGCGGCAGCTCGCCACATCCTGACGCCGAGAAAGATCAGATAGGCAGCGCCCGCATATTTCAACAGCAGAAAGATCCATTCGAACGTCTGCGCCAACGCCACCAGCCCGAGCAATGCGAGCGTCACCAGCACCGCATCGCCTGCTGCAACCCCAACGCCAGCCATGAAAGCACGGAGGAAACCGCGAGACACGCCATTGGTGATGACCGCGAACATCGCCGGTCCCGGCGTCGCGGCGGCCAGCGTGATCGCGGCGCAATAGGCCAGAAATGCCGTCAAAGTCATCGCCGTGTCTTCCCGTTCGGCACGCGTACCCGCCGGAAGATCGCAACGATCTCCTCGCGGCTGCATTCCATGGCGCCGAGCCGCACCGCGCGGTCGCGCTCGAAGCCGGTTATGTCATAGTGGGGAGCCGATGTCTTGGGCGGCCCCTGGTAGGACGAACGCTTGACGCCGAGCTCGGCGGCGAACCGATGCAACTCGTCCATATCGTCGGCCAGCAGATGGCACCAGCGATGGCCGGCCCACTTCCAGATCGCCGCATCGACATAGACAGCCATCAAGCTTGCCGTGGCGCTCAATTCCGCGCTGCTGCTATTTCGACGCCGGGCAAGGCTTCGATTGGTCGAACAGCGACAGGTTGACCAGCTTGCCGGTCATCGAGAACTGGCCATAATCCATCACGAGGTCGCGCGTGATGCCGTTCTCATGCAGCTTGAAACTGATCCGGTATTCCGGCACCTCCTCGCCATCCTTGGTACTGTCGTCGAAATAGGCTATGTCGACCGGCCAGTACTTGTCGGTGGCGAGCTTCGCCAGCGCCGGCGCTTCCGGATCGGCTTTGTCGCCATCAGTCTTCTTTCCGACGACGACGGTGGTCGCCATGACCTTATTGGCGTCCTCCGAACCGTCGAACAGGTTTGTCTGGTAGAAGTTTTCGCCTTTCTCGGCCTTGCCGATCAGTTCGACCAGATGCTGGGTCGGAAACTGGGTGGCGGCGAGCTCCAGACTGTTCTTTTCGGGCTTGTCAATATCGACCTTGAGCCCTTTCGTGTCCTTCGTGGCGACGCCCTTGACCTCTTTGTCGAGGTTCTGGTCGACAAAGGATTTGGTCACGAATGAAAAGGTCTTGCCTTCGGCATCCTCGAAAGTGGTCGTCTGCTGATCGGTCAGCTTCGTGCTGTCAGTGGTGACGATCTGGGTGACGAAACGGAATTTCACCGTATAGCCTTCGCAGGCCGAACCGTTGAACTCATAGACCATCCGGCCGGTGATACCGGTGATGCCGGAGCGATCGTCCGCCTTGTTCAGCGACAGGTCATAGACGGCGCGGTGCGCTTGCAGCGCCGGCACGGCGAAGGCGGGGCCTATCGAGAAGACTGCCGACAACAGAACGGCGTTGAATGCAAGGCGCGTTGCGCGCATGAGGTGCTCCGATCGTCGCGGCTGATGGCAGGCCGCAGGTAAAGATGGCCCAGCTTAAAAAAAGTCGTGGCGGAAGCGAGGCAAAAATAGCAGTTTCGGCCCGGCCAGCGCGGCACCTTCCAGCAATAGGGAAAAGCAATGAGTGAAACAATCGAAAAGCGGCTAACCGATCTGGGCGTGACGCTTCCCGTTGCCGCCGCGCCTGCCGCCAACTACGTGCCCTACAGCAGGACCGGCAGCCTGCTGTTCACCGCCGGACAATTGCCGCTCAAGGACGGCAAGCTGCAGGCAAGTGGTCTGCTCGGCCGCGACGTCGACACCGCCGCCGGCAAGGACGCGGCAAAATACTGCGCGATCAACATTCTGGCGCAGGCCAAGGCTGCACTCGGCGATCTCGAGAAGATCCGCAAGCTGGTGAAGATCACCGTCTTCGTTGCGTCGGCGTCGGATTTCATCGAGCAGCATCTGGTTGCCAACGGTGCATCCGATTTCCTGGTCGCCGCCCTTGGCGAACGCGGCAAGCATGCCCGCTCCGCCGTCGGCACCGCCTCGCTGCCGCTTAATGCCGCAGTGGAAATCGAAGCGATCTTCGAAGTCGAGTGAAACACCATGACCGACCTATCCTGGCTGGCTGCCCGGCCCGTTGCGCACCGCGGCTTCCACGACATGAACAAGACGCGCTGGGAAAACACGCTTTCCGCCTTTGCCGCGGCAGCCGAGCGCGGCTATGCCATCGAATGCGATGTGCATCTGTCCTCGGACGGCGTTCCGGTCATCATCCATGATCAGGATCTGCAAAGGCTGACCGGACAGGACGGTTTCGTCTGGCAACGCACCGCGGCCGAGCTTGCGACGTTCAAGGTCGGCGGCACGTCGGACCATGTGCCGACGCTGCAGGAGGCGCTCGACCTGGTCGATGGCCGCGTGCCGATGGTCGTCGAACTGAAAGGAGTTCCAAGCCGTGACGAAGGCTTGGTGGCGCGCGTCGGCAAGATGCTCAAGCGCTATCGGGGCAAGGCGGCGATCATGTCGTTCGATCACTGGCTGATCCGCGACTTTGCCAAACATGCGCCGGGCATTCCCGGCGGACTGACCGCCTACGGCAAGGATGCCAAATTGATCGAGGCGCATTTCGCCATGCTGGCGCACGAGCTCGCCTTCACCTCTTATGCCGCAGGCGACTTGCCGAATCCCTTCGTCAGCTTCGTGCGTGAAAAGCTCAAAATGCCGGTCATCACCTGGACGGTGCATGACCAGCCGGCGATCGACCTCACCTTCAAATACGCCGACCAGATGACGTTCGAAGGGTTCGAACCCGACCTGGTCGATGTCGCCTGAAGCCGAGTGCCTGAAACGTGACTTGTAGCGGCCTGAGCGGAGCTTAAATAAGCCTCATGGATCAAGGCGACGACTGCGACGGCCAGACAGCAAATGCGGACTATTCGATCCGCGTCGCCGCCGGCATCGGCGCTTTCACCCCGGATGAATGGAATAGCCTCGGTGGGACCGCGCGCGGCGATGCGGAAGACGACTATAACCCACTCGTTTCCCTTGCTTTTTTGAGTGCCCTCGAGGATTCCGGCTGTGCCGTGCGACGCACCGGCTGGCAAGGCCATCATCTGCGGCTGGAGAATGCGCAAGGCAGGCTGCTTGGCGCGGTTCCTTGTTACCTCAAATCGCACAGCCAGGGCGAATATGTGTTCGACCATGGCTGGTCCGATGCCTTCGAACGAGCCGGCGGCCGCTACTATCCCAAGCTGCAATGCTCGGTGCCGTTCTCGCCGGTTACCGGCCCTCGCCTGCTGGTCGCCAAGGACGAGGACGCCGGCAGCGTCAAGGCCGGGCTGGCGGCGGGCCTGAAGGCAGTCACGGAGAAACTCGGCGTTTCCTCCGCGCACGTCACCTTCGCGCGCGAGAGCGACGTCGAGGTGCTGGAAGCGGCGGGATTCCTGCATCGCACCGACCAGCAGTTCCATTTCGTCAATGACGGCTTTTCAACCTATGACGACTTCCTCGCCACGCTTGCCTCGCGCAAGCGCAAGGCGATGAAGAAGGAGAGGCGCGAGGCGCTTGCCGACGGCATCTCGATCGACTGGCTGACGGGCAAGGACCTGACTGAAAAGGCCTGGGATGATTTCTTCGCCTTCTACATGGATACCGGCAGCCGCAAATGGGGCCGGCCGTACCTGAACCGGCAATTCTTCTCGCTGATCGGCGAACGTATGGCCGACGACATCCTGCTGGTGATGGCCAGGCGCAACGGCCGCTACATTGCCGGCGCGATAAATTTCATCGGCTCCGATGCTCTCTACGGCCGCAACTGGGGCTGCATCGAGGATCATCCCTTCCTGCATTTCGAGGTCTGCTATCACCAGGCGATCGACTTCGCCATCCAACGCAAGCTGAAGGTGGTCGAGGCGGGCGCGCAGGGCGAGCACAAACTGGCGCGCGGCTACCGGCCCGTGACGATGCACTCCGCGCACTACATCGCGCATCCTGGCCTGCGCAATGCGGTTGCCGACTATCTCAGGCGCGAACGACGCGAGGTCGAGCGGATGAGCGAATATCTGGAAGAGCACACGCCGTTCCGCAAAGATCTGGAGGAGTAGCGACCGGGCCGCGCCGATGGGCAGGATCGATGATCATCTTGCCGAGTTTCGACGGCTTCGCTACACGAGAGGCACAATCGGGAGCCTTCGCCATGGCCGAAACCGCCTACGAAACCGACAACATCTTCGCCAAGATCTTGCGCGGCGAAATTCCCTCGCATCGCGTCTACGAGGACGAGGCGGTCATCGCCTTCATGGATGTGATGCCGCAGGGGCCGGGCCACACGCTGGTGGTGCCAAAGGCACCGTCGCGCAACTTGCTCGACGCCGATCCGTCAACCTTCGGTCCGCTTTTCTTGGTCGTCCAGAACGTGGCGCGGGCAGTCAAACGAGCCTTCGGCGCCGACGGCGTTACCGTCATGCAGTTCAATGAGCCGGCCTCGGGGCAGACCGTCTTCCACCTGCATGTGCATGTCATCCCGCGTTTTGACGGCACCCCGTTGAAGCCGCACTCGGGCGCAATGGAAAAGCCTGAAGTGCTGGCGCAGAATGCCGGGAAGATACGGGCCGCGCTCGCCGCAAAATCTTAGGTCTTTGTAAACCGAGCGATCATCGCGGCGGCTTGGACGACCACCCAGCGGCTGCTTTCTTAATACTCCAGCAAGCCTTGCGAGGCATTTCTCACGTCTCACGCGAGAGGGGCATGCATTGCAAGATACTTTCGAATATTTGAGCCGGCGGTCCGGGGCCAATGATGATGCCGCTTTCTCAAAACTCTTGGTCGAATCGTTTCTTCGGCACCGCATTATTCATGCGGTTGCGCTGTTTACTCTGGGATTAGGCTTTGCGGTTGGCGCCCGGATCGGGAATTTGCCGGATTTCGCATTGCTTTATGAATATGCCTTTTATCTGGTGGTCTATTTCTGGATTTTTGGATGTGGATATGCAGCGTTCCGGTTGCTTCAACTGGCGTTGGTCGATCGCGAAAAATCGCCGGCCAAGCATTTGTTGGTTTCCTTCCGGCAATTGATGGCCGATAGAAACCGTATTGCCAATGGCGTGAACGGCCTTGCCGCGATCTTGATTTTTGTTTCCGGTTTCTCAGTGCTGAAGGGCGCTGTCGCCGTACTGGCGCCTTTCTCGTGGGACCAGGCCATTGCACAGTTCAGCACCAAGCTGCATTTCGGTCCGCTTCTTACCACTGGCTTTGGTGGATTCTTGAAAGCCCGCCAGCCATCAGTCTTCTTAATTTCTGCTACAATTTCTGGTTTGCGGTGCTGATCATGATTGTCTTTTCAAGTGTCGCGGCAACCCGCGACACTCTTCTTCGTCATCAGTTTCTGCTCAGCTTCATGCTGCTCTGGCTGATCGGCGGCTTCTTCGTTGCTTTGACATTTTCATCCGCGGGCCCTTGCTACTTTGCAAGGTTAGGTTTTGGCGATCTCTATCAGCCGCTCATGGACGCACTTCAATCGGCGAATAACCACTATCCGATCTGGGCACTGTCCGTGCAGGACCGGTTGTGGAACGGCTATGAGGGTGTGTCTTCAGGAACCATGGGCATATCAGCGTTCCCTTCCATTCATGTCGCGTCATCCGTGCTTTTTGCGCTGTATGCAACGAGGCTGTCTCCACGGCTGGGCGTCGCAATGTGGATATTCGCGGCGATCATCATGCTCGGGTCCGTGGTTCTTGGGTGGCACTACGCCCCGGACGGCTACGCGGGTATACTGATCTCGGTCGCCATCTGGAAAATCACCGGAGTGGTATTGTCCCGGACGACCATTGCTTCCTGTTTCGCGAGCGAGATTCCTTTGGCCCGCCCAGAAGCTTCGTCGGTATAGTCAGGAGCGCTGGTGGTTGCGAGGGACGGATCCACAAGCCTCTGAAAGCTATTGGGTACGCCGCTCCCGGTAGACGCCATTCGCGGATCGCATCCGCACAATGCACAGGGCTCACCCCATTGTTCGAATGAAAAAAGCCCCGTTTCCGGGGCTTTTTCGACTTTTCTCAGGATCAGTTCTTCCGGGGCAATTGCGGCACCAGACTGCGCTTGCCGCCATCCTTGCCTTTGGGCTCCGACTTCTGCGCCACCGCCTTCTTTGTGGCGGGCTTCTTGGCCACGGCCTTTCTCGGCTTGGGGGCGTCTTCCGGCTCTTCCTTCTTCGGTTTCACCGGCGCTTCGTCGGCCAGCGATTCGAGTTTCAGACCGGTCTCGCCGGTTTCCTTCTTCTCGACGGTGACGCGCACCGTGCCGCCCTTCTTCAGCTTGCCGAACAGCACCTCGTCGGCCAATGGCTTCTTGATGTGCTCCTGGATCACACGGCCGAGCGGCCGCGCACCCATGCGCTCGTCATAGCCCTTGTCGGCCAGCCAGGCGATCGCATCAGACGACAGGTCGAAGGTAACGCCACGCTCGGAGAGCTGAGCCTCGAGCTGCATGACGAACTTCTGCACCACCTGATGGATGACCGGCACCGGCAGCGAACCGAACGGGATGATCGCATCGAGACGGTTGCGGAATTCCGGCGTGAACAGCCGGTTGATCGCCTCGACATCGTCGCCTTCGCGCTTGGTCGAGCCAAAACCGATCGCCGCGCGCTGCGCATCGGATGCGCCCGCATTGGTGGTCATGATCAGGATGACATTGCGGAAGTCGATCTGCTTGCCGTTGTGGTCGGTCAGCTTGCCGTGGTCCATCACCTGCAACAGGATGTTAAACAGGTCCGGATGCGCCTTCTCCACCTCGTCCAGCAACAGCACGCAGTGCGGATGCTGGTCGACGCCGTCGGTCAAAAGACCGCCCTGGTCGAAGCCGACATAGCCGGGAGGCGCACCGATCAGCCGCGAGACGGTGTGGCGCTCCATGTATTCCGACATGTCGAAGCGGATCAGCTCGACGCCGAGCGAGGCGGCCAATTGCTTGGCGACTTCCGTCTTGCCGACGCCGGTTGGTCCCGAGAACAGGTAGGAGCCGATCGGCTTCTCCGGTTCGCGAAGGCCGGCACGCGCCAGCTTGATCGCCGAGGTCAGCGCGGTGATCGCGGTGTCCTGGCCGTAGACGACGCGCTTCAACTCGATGTCGAGGCCTTGCAGCACCTTCTCGTCGTCGGCCGAAACCGTCTTCGGCGGGATACGCGCCATCGTGGCGATCGACGCTTCGATCTCCTTGATGCCGATCGTCTTCTTGCGCTTGGCTTCCGGGACCAGCATCTGCGAGGCGCCGGTTTCGTCGATCACGTCGATCGCCTTGTCCGGCAGCTTGCGGTCGTTGATGTAGCGCGCCGACAGCTCGACCGAAGCCTTGATCGCCTCGCTCGTGTAGCGAACCTTGTGGAACTCCTCGAAATAGGGCTTCAGCCCCTTCATGATCTCGATGGCGTCTTCGATGGTCGGCTCGTTGACGTCGATCTTCTGGAAGCGCCGCACTAGGGCACGGTCCTTTTCAAAGAACTGGCGGAACTCCTTGTAGGTGGTCGAGCCGATGCAGCGGATCGCACCCGAAGACAGGGCCGGCTTCAACAGGTTGGACGCATCCATGGCGCCGCCCGAAGTGGCCCCTGCCCCGATCACCGTGTGGATCTCATCGATGAACAGCACAGCGCCGGGATAGTCCTCGAGCTCCTTGACGACCTGCTTCAGCCGTTCCTCGAAATCGCCGCGATAGCGCGTACCGGCGAGCAGCGTGCCCATGTCGAGCGCGAAGATGGTCGCGTTGTGCAGCACCTCGGGCACGTCGCCCTCGACGATCCGCTTGGCCAGTCCCTCGGCGATCGCCGTCTTGCCGACGCCGGGATCACCGACATAGAGCGGGTTGTTCTTGGAGCGGCGGCACAGCACCTGGATGGTGCGGTTGATCTCCGACTCGCGGCCGATCAGGGGATCGATCTTGCCGGCCTTGGCCTTGTTGTTGAGGTTGACGCAATAAGCGGTCAGCGCGTCCTGCTGCTGCTTCTTCTTGCCGCCTTCCTCTTGCGGTTCGGCCCCGTTCTGGCCGCCCTGCTCGTCATCGGCGCCGCGCGGCGAGCGCGTCTCCGATGCGCCCGGACGCTTGGCGATGCCGTGCGAGATGTAGTTGACCGCGTCGTAGCGGGTCATCTGCTGTTCCTGCAGGAAATAGGCAGCATGGCTCTCGCGCTCGGCGAAGATGGCGACGAGCACGTTGGCACCCGACACTTCCTCGCGGCCCGACGACTGCACATGGATCACCGCGCGCTGGATGACGCGCTGGAAGCCGGCTGTCGGCTTGGAATCCTCGTCGTAGCCGGTGACCAGATTGTCGAGCTCGGTGTCGATATAGGTGAGAACCGTGTGCTTCAGCTCATCGAGATCGACGTTGCAGGCGCGCATGACCGCGGCCGCTTCCGTGTCGTCGATGAGCGCGAGCAGCAGATGTTCAAGGGTTGCGTATTCATGGTGCCGCTCATTGGCGAGCGTCAGCGCCTGGTGAAGCGCCTTTTCCAGGCCTTGGGAGAAAGCCGGCATGTTACCTCACTTCTTCTCCATCACGCATTGCAGCGGATGCTGATTCTGTCGGGCGAAATCCATGACCTGAGACACTTTGGTCTCGGCCACCTCGAATGTATAGACCCCGCACTCGCCCACCCCATGATTGTGAACATGAAGCATGATGCGTGTGGCGGCTTCGCGGTCCTTCTGGAAAAAGCGTTCCAGCACGTGAACCACGAACTCCATGGGAGTGTAGTCGTCGTTGAGAATGAGGACCCGGTAAAGGCTAGGCTTCTTGGTTTTGGTTTTGGTGCGCGTGATCACAGCGGTCCCGCGGCCGGCCTCATTGCCGTCGCCGCCGCCGTTCTGCATCCGCGCCACCTGTCTCGTGGCAGTCAACCCGATCGTCACGTAATCCTGCCTCTTCGAATCCTCATGCGAATTCGACATGTAGGTGTTCGATGGACGATTTTAAGCCCTTCTGTTTAGCTGACAATATGGCTAGGTGGCCAAACTTGACCGATTTTCGCAATCGTGAAGGGGTGCGGGGGCCTGAAGCGGAAATTGACATGAAAAAACCCGGCCACGCTTGCGCGACCGGGCTTTGTCCCAGACCCAAGGGCCTGATTCCGATAATGCCGGACGAAACTACTTCGTCTTGGCGACAATCGATTCGAACGGCTTGTAGGCTTCCTTGGCGAGTTCGGCATAGAGATCGCCAATTTTTGTGGCCTCGGCGACGAACGCCTCGTAGGATTGTTTGGCGTAGTCGGACTGGATCTCGATCGCCTTCTCCAGCGACTTGGCCGAAAACAGCTTCTCGACAGCGGCGCTGCCGGCATCGAAGCTCTTCTTGGTGTACTCGCCGGCTTCGCTGGCGATCGCCTGCGCACCCTTGGAGAGCGAAGCGAAGCTCTTCAATCCGGTATCGGCAAACTCCTTGCCGTATTTGCTGAAGTCCTCATAGGTCTGGGTCATTTCACGCTTTCCCTTAACGGTTGAAGCGTCCTTCTTCGGGGCGCCCTTGTGCAATGCACGATAAATATATTGTGCGGCGCACAAAAGTCAACATTTTCGCCAAGGCTCCGGCCCGCACCCGCGGCCAATCGCTAAAAATCAAATAAAGAGAGCTTCAAGCCCGAAGAAAATGGTGAACGCGGCGGTTACCATAAACGGATTGGTAACGCTGGCCCGGTAGCTTGGCCCGAAGTGAGGCAGGACCCTTTGCCGCCTCCAACGCAACGGGAAATTCAAGGGAAATATCAGTGCGTCAGGCGTTGTCGGGCATCGTTTCGAAATCCGTGTCCCCTCTCAAAACGATCATGGTCGTCGCCTTGGCGATGACGTTTGTCGTCGCGGGCGCAGCCTCGTCGCTGGCGGCGAAATCCGCGGCCATCGTGGTCGACGCCAAGACCGGCAAGGTGCTCTATTCCTCGGATGCCAACGGCCGGCGCTATCCCGCCTCGCTGACCAAGATGATGACGCTCTATCTGACGTTCGAGGCACTCGCGAAAGGCAAGATCGCCAGGAATTCGCCGGTTGTCTTTTCGGCCAATGCCGCGGCCGAGCCGCCGACGAAGCTCGGCGTCAAGCCGGGCGGTTCGGTCACAGTGGAAACCGCGATCCTCTCGATGGTCACCAAGTCGGCGAACGACTCGGCGACCGCGCTCGGCGAAATGCTCGGCGGCAATGAGACCAATTTCGCCCGCATGATGACCGCCAAGGCGCGGCAGCTCGGTATGGGCGGCACGGTGTTCCGCAACGCCAACGGCCTGCCGGATCCCGGCCAGTTCACCACCGCTCGTGATATGGCGACGCTCGGCATCGCGCTCAGGGAGCATTTCCCGCAATATTACGGCTATTTCTCGCAGCGTTCTTTTCTCTATGGCCGCCAGCGCATCAACGGCCACAACCGGCTGCTCGGACGCATCAAGGGCGTCGACGGCATCAAGACCGGCTACACCCGCGCCTCCGGCTTCAATCTCGTCTCCTCGGTGTCCGACGGCAATCGCCGGCTCGTCGCCGTGGTCATGGGCGGCACCTCAGGCGGCAGCCGCGACAACCAGATGGCGTCCCTCATCAACACCTACATGCCGAGAGCCTCGACACGCGGCGGCGGCGCCCTCGTCGCCCAGGCCGACGACGGCGGCAATCCGATCAAGGCGCTTGCCAAGGTGCTGCTGCCCAAGCACGACGCACCAACCCCGGACGAAAAGCCGATGGCGGTGGCCAGCGCCGACGACACGGACGCCGCTGCCGTCGCCGACGATACCACTGTAGCGGAAGACAGCGCTGCCCAGAGCGAACAGGAAGACACCACGGCCCAGAGCGAAGAGGCTGCACCACTCGTCAAGGCGAAGAAAGTCAAGACGGTGATCGTATCGGCTCCTCAGGTCGCCACGGCCCAGATGGTGGCGGCCTATGCCGAACCCGCTCCAACTGTCGATCCGGTCAACACCGCATCCGTGCCGTCGGGTTGGGCCATCCAGGTCGCCTCTTCGCCAAAACAGTCGGAGGCCCAGGCATTCCTCGACAAGACCACCAAACAGGCACCCAAGGTCCTGGCCGACGCTTCCGGCTTTACTGTCGCTTTCGACAAGGATGGCGTCACCTACTACCGCGCCCGCTTCGGCGGCTTTGGTTCCAAGACCGCGGCCTGGAAGGCCTGCACCGCTTTGAAGAAGAAGAACATCGAGTGCTACGCCGTCCAGCAGTAGGACGGCGTCGAAAACATCTCCCGGAAAAATTCTGCGTCGAAGGAGACTAGTTGTGATTGGAGAGCAAGACGTCCTTGGCTTCGTTGATCCGCGCCGCCAGGAAAGACGTGCCGCCGACATCGGGGTGCAGGCGCTGCATCAGGCGGCGGTGCGCTTTGCGGACATCCGCCGCGGCGGCCCCCGCTTCAAGACCAAGGACCTTGTAGGCCTCCTCCTTAGTCATGGCGCCCGCACTTGGCGCAATACCCAGCCCTTCGCCACTGTCCGTCTCAGCGTGTTTGCGCCAGACGGGAAATCTGCCGTCAAGATACGTCTCTAGCAATTGCCGGCTCTCGCGATCGCCTGAAAGTTCGCGAAACAGCTGCATCAGTTCGGCACGTCCCATCGCGCCAAGCATCTTGCCGTCGTGGCGGCCGGCAAGAACCAGGCCCTCGAGGCCGCCCGTATCATGATCTAGTTCCATCTCCAGCGCGGCCGTTCGCACGGTTGAACGCCTTCGGGGCGCCGGCCTGGATTTCGGCCAGGCCATGCGCGTAATGCCGTACCATGCGATTGCCGCGACCAGGATTATGCCGCTGATCCCTCCGCGACCGACAGCGAGCACCGCGGCACCCACCAGGGCCAGCAAGATTGGCCCCAGCGCTCTCATCGAGCCCGCCAACCTCGCTGGGTCGGCACGCAGAAACGCGGTGGCTACGCTCAGCAGCACCAGAACCAACACGACCAGGACGATAATTGCGCCTAACATTTCCTACCGCCCCGCGGTCCCTTGTCCGACCAGACACCGCGTGATTTCGTTCAACACTTTTTCTGTGCCGGAATCATGGCCTTCCCGGACAAGGAGAGGATCGCCACACAAGAGGTTCTCGTCGCTCACAGATTTCAAGATGTGGCGTTGTTGCGCGGCTTGCAAGACCAGTACAAGGCAAGGTTGAGGGCCACCGACCGGCGGCGGCTGGTGCAGAAGAGCGCGCCAGTGTGACAATTGGATTTACAGCAAGCCCAAATCCGCAAGCTCGCGCCTGAGTTTCGGCGGCATCTCGACCAGCCCCGCCTTGCCTTTGCCGAGGTCGGCCGGCGCATCCGATGGTTTCAGGTAACGCCAGCCCTGGAAAGCCCGGCGCGGCTGCCAGTCGGTGCGCACCACCTCGGGATCAAGCATCAGATGGCAGCGGCGGATACCATCGTCATCGGTGAACGGCCGGATCTCGGTGATCAACTGCCGGCATTGCACGTTGCCCTTGATCACCCAATAGAGCGAACCTCCGTCGGTGATCTCCTTGCCGCGCGTCGGCACCATGCGGGTCGTGTGCCAGTGCTCGGCCGGTTCGCCCGCCCGGTGCCGTTCCTCGAGGCGGAACGCGATCCATTCCTCGAGATCCTCGACGCTGTCGCAGCCGACGCAAAGCTTTAGGAGATTGAGAGCCATTTTCGAAGATTTAATCCGGCGCACGAACGCGTCAACGGCCTGAACGAGTTCTCCACAGTGCCAGACGCTGGCTCAGCACTCGACAACGTTGACGGCAAGACCACCCAGGCTGGTTTCCTTGTACTTCTCGTTCATATCGAGGCCGGTCTGGCGCATGGTTTCGATCGCCGCGTCGAGCGGCACGAAATGGATGCCGTCGCCCTTTATGGCAAGTGACGCCGCCGTCACCGCCTTGACCGCACCCAGCGCATTGCGCTCGATGCACGGTACCTGCACCAGCCCGCCGACCGGATCGCAGGTCATGCCGAGGTGATGCTCCAGCGCGATCTCGGCGGCGTTCTCGACCTGCTCGGGCGTGCCGCCCATGACGGCGCACAGACCGGCCGCCGCCATTGCCGAGGCGGAACCCACCTCGCCCTGGCAGCCGACCTCGGCGCCCGAGATCGATGCATTCGTCTTGATGATGCCGCCGACGGCCGCTGCCGTGAGCAGGAAATCGCGGATGCTCGGCTGGTCCGCCTCGGGATGGAAATGCAGCCAGTAGCGCAGCACCGCCGGCAATGTACCCGCCGCGCCGTTGGTCGGCGCGGTGACGACGCGCCCGCCGGCCGCGTTCTCCTCGTTGACCGCCATCGCGTAGATCGACAACCAATCATTGGCGAGCAGCGGGTTGGGCCGGTTCTGCTGCCACTGCTCCTGCAGCTTGTCGTGGAGTTGCCTGGCGCGTCGGCGCACCTTCAGCCCGCCCGGCATGATGCCGTCCTGCGACAGGCCGCGATCGATGCATCTCTTCATGGCATTCCAGATGCCGTCGAGCCCGGCATCGAGCTCCTCGCGCGACATCTGCGTTTCCTCATTGACGCGCTTCATGTCGGCGATGGAGAGGCCGCTTTTGCCCGCCATCGCCAACATCTCGACGGCATTCTTGAAGGGATACGGCACTTTCTTGCCTTCGGTCGTCACCGACCCCTTGGCCTTCATCCGCTGCAACTCTTCTTCAGAGACCACGAAACCGCCGCCGATCGAATAATAGATGCGCTTGAGCAGCAGTCGGCCGCCGGCGTCGTAGGCATAGAACGCCATGCCGTTGGCATGGCCGGCGAGCGGCGTCTTGCGATCCAGCACCAGGTCGGTGGCCGGGTCGAAGCGATAGGATGGATGGCCGGGCGGCGATATCAGCCTCTCCGCGGCGATATGGCTGACAATGCCGTCGGCCTGGTCGGGATCGACTGTTTGCGGGGTCTGGCCGGCGAGGCCGAGAATGACGGCGCGGTCGCTGCCGTGTCCGATGCCGGTGTAGGCAAGCGAACCATGCAGGCTGGCGCCGATACGGGCAACCTTGGCGCCGGCCGGACGAGGCCAGTCGTCACCCGCCACCTCGTCGAGGAACCGCCGCGCGGCCGTCATCGGACCCATCGTGTGCGAACTCGAGGGTCCGATGCCGATCTTGAACAGGTCGAAAACCGAAAGGAACACGTTGTCTCCTGGCATCACGTCGAGGACTACATATAGGAACTCCCCGGATGTTTCCGCTCTTTTCAAGATCGCGGCGCAGCACCTGCCGACCTTGTTTGCTCCGGCAGCGACATTGGTTGTCGATCGCCACATACGGCGATCGAAGCGCTGGCTGGATATGATAAATTCAACGCATGGGCGATTCCCTCGATCTTTCCTCAGCCGATCTAATGGCACTGGCCTTTTTCCTCGCCGCATGGGTGCTGCATACGCTCGCCTCCGACGGCAAGCTGGTCAGCCGCATGTCGCTGACGAGGGCTATGGATACGCAGCGGCAAGCCTGGATGCGCACCATGGCCGAGCGCGAGATCCGCATCGTCGACACCGCCATCATGAGCGGCCTGCAGCAGGGAACCGCCTTCTTCGCCTCCAGTTCGCTGATCGCGCTCGGCGGCTGCTTTGCCCTGCTGGGCGCGTCCGACCGGGTCCTTGAAGTGCTGAGCAGCCTGCCCTTGGGCGGCGCGCCGTCGCGCTCGGCCTTCCAGATAAAGGTGTTGGGGCTAGTGCTGATCCTCGCCTTTTCCTTCTTCAAATTCGGCTGGGCCTACCGGCTGTTCAACTATTGCACGATCCTGATCGGCGCCGTGCCTATCCCGCATGGCGAAGCCTCGCGCAACCCGGTCACCGAGACAGCAGTGTGGCGCGCGGCGCAGATGAACATGCTTGCCGGCAAGCATTTCAACTCGGGCCTGCGGGGCGTGTTCTTCTCGATCGGTTATCTCGGCTGGTTCGTCGACCCGCTGGTGTTCGTGCTGTCGACGCTTCTGCTGTTGTCCGTTCTGGTGCGGCGCCAGTTCTTCTCGGCAGCGCGACGCGCCGTGATCGGTCAGCCGCCCGGCGCAGGGAAAGGTTGATCGATGCGGCCCGAAAGCCAATAGGCAAAGAGTCCTATCCATTCGCGAATCGCGAAGGTCGTGGCTTGCAGCGAGTCGGCCGGATTGTCGCGGAACACTCCGATGCCCTCGCGCCCCGACGTGCGGTAATCCACCGGCCAGGGCACGGTCGCGAAGCCGGCCTTGTCGAACAGCGCCTTGGCACGAGGCATGTGAAAGGCCGAGGTCACCAGCAACCAGGTTTCCCCGGGTTTAGGCGTTATCAACGCCTTGGTGAAGACGGCATTCTCGTAGGTGTTGCGGGATTTGTTCTCGAGGATCAGGCGTTCCGGCGCCACCCCGAGCGCGCCAAGCAGGCGCGGCCCGGTGTCGGCATCGCCCTCGCCGTCGAGGAACAGTTCGCCATTGCCGCCGGAGACGACCACCCTCGCATCAGGAAAGCGCCGCGCCAGCACGGCGGTTTCGACCATCCGGTCGCCGCCGGCATTCAGCTCATAGCCGCCGCGCGCCAGGTTGATCCCGCCCTCGAAGCCGCCACCGAGCACGACGATCCCATCGATCCTCTGCGGCAGCGGCGGGCGTGGAAAGCGTTCCTCCAGCGGGTTGAGGAGCAATGCGCCGAGCGATGTCCAGGCCGACAGAGCAAGGATCAGAAAGGAAAGCACGCTGCCGGCGGCGGCAAGCCGACGGCGGCCGACCATGGCCGCGATCAGTCCTGCCAGCAGCAGAAAGGTAGCCAGATTAAGCGGCTGGATGAAGAACCAGAAGATCTTGGAAACATAGAAGAACATCCCTCACCCCATTACAGCGCCGCGCACCCTTTCGGGGTCATACGCTAGATGAGAGAAGATCTTACCACCACTTCTCCGGCTGGAACGTGCCGGCTGCCCGCTCGATGACGGCGGCCGTCTGGAACAGCGTCTCTTCCTCGAACGGTCTGCCGATCAGCTGCAGGCCGAGCGGCAGTCCCTTGGCGTCGAGGCCGGCGGGCACGGCGATGCCCGGCAGGCCGGCCATGTTCACGGTGACGGTGAAGATGTCGTTGAGATACATCTTGACCGGATCGGCGGCCATGTCCTCGTCGGCGATGCCGAAGGCGGCGGACGGCGTTGCCGGGGTCAGAATGACGTCGACGCCCGCGGCGAAGACAGTCTCGAAGTCGCGCTTGATCAAACTGCGCACTTTCTGCGCCTGCAGATAGTAGGCGTCGTAATAGCCGGCCGACAGCACATAGGTTCCGATCATGATGCGGCGCTTGACCTCACGGCCGAAGCCGGCGGCTCGGGTCTTCTCGTACATCTCGGCGATATCCTTGCCCGGTACGCGCAAGCCGTAGCGGACGCCGTCATAGCGGGCGAGGTTAGAGGAGGCCTCGGCGGGCGCCACGATATAGTAGGCCGGCAGCGCGTATTTCGTGTGTGGCAAGGAGATGTCGACGATCTCGGCGCCCGCGTCCTTCAGCCAGGCAATGCCTTTCTGCCACAGCGCCTCGACCTCTTCGGGCATGCCGTCGACGCGGTATTCCTTGGGAATGCCGATCTTCATGCCCTTGATCGGCTTGCCGATCGCAGCCTCGTAATCCGGCACTGGGCGATCGACCGAGGTCGTGTCCTTCGGATCGACGGAGGCCATGGATTTGAGCAGGATCGCGGCATCGCGCACGTCGCGGGCGATCGGCCCGGCCTGATCGAGCGACGAGGCGAAGGCGACGATGCCCCAGCGCGAACAGCGGCCATAGGTCGGCTTGATGCCGACCGTGCCGGTGAACGCGGCCGGCTGGCGGATCGAACCGCCAGTGTCCGTCGCAGTCGCGCCGGCGCACAGGAACGCCGAGACGGCGGTAGCCGACCCGCCGGAAGAACCACCCGGCACCAGCTGCGCATTGTCCAGGCTGCGCGCTGTCCTGGTGCCGCCGGCGGAGACAAAACCGCCATCGCCCTGATGCGTCGTCGGCATCACCACCGTGTCGAGGCGCGAGCGCCGCCACGGATTGATGACCGGACCGTAATAGGAAGTCTCGTTGGACGAGCCCATGGCGAATTCGTCCATGTTGAGCTTGCCCAGCATGACCGCACCGTCGGCCCATAAGTTGGCCGTGACGGTCGATTCGTAGCGCGGCTTGAAACCGTCGAGCACATGGCTGCAGGCCTGGGTGTGGACGCCTTCGGTGCCGAACAGGTCCTTGATACCGAGCGGGATGCCTTCCAGCGCACCGCCCTCGCCCTTGACAAGCCTGGCGTCGGACGTCTTGGCCATGTCGCGCGCCTTGTCGCCGGTGACCTCCACATACGCATTGAGCGCCGGATTGGCGCGATCAATGGCCGAGAGATAGGCTTCGGTGATCTCGGTGGCGGTGATTTCCTTGCCGCGCAGCTTGGCGCGGGCCTGCGAAATCGTCAGCTGGGTCAGGTCGCTCATCAAAGGCTCTTTTCGTAAAACACCGACCACTCGGAATCGGGATAATCCAGTACCGGGCCGCAACGCGAAAACCCGGCGCGTTCGTAGACTGTCCAGGCGGCGGGATGACGGTCGCCCGTCTCCAGCACAAGCCGCGTCAACCCCTCATCGCGCGCCAGCGCCTCGATCCGCTCGATGATCCCAGCGCCGATCTTGCGGCCGCGATGCGAAGGCCGCGTGTACATG
Source organism: Mesorhizobium sp. M0152 (assembly GCF_040322415.1). Lineage (NCBI taxonomy): Bacteria > Pseudomonadati > Pseudomonadota > Alphaproteobacteria > Hyphomicrobiales > Phyllobacteriaceae > Mesorhizobium > Mesorhizobium sp. M0152. The sequence continues at coordinate 143,539 of NZ_JAMYTH010000001.1, read as the reverse complement.
CGCTTGACCTCGCCGATGGCGCCGTCGTGGCGCTTCAGCGCGCCGCAGCCGATGGCCAGGCCGTCGTCGCGGGCGATGAAAACGGTCGTATCCTCGCCGGCCATCTGCTCGACCGTCAGGTGGTAGCAATGCTCCTGCGGCGTCAGTTCGAGCAAGGTTTCGTTGAGCTCGTTGACCAGCCCGCGCACATCGTCCTGCAGTGGCGTCTCGATGGCGATCTCGATTGCCATCGGCGCGCTACTCCATGACCTTCGGAACGAGGAAGAAATTTTCGTCGGTCGCCGGCGCATTGGCGACGATGTCGGCGGCCTTGCTGCCGTCGGTGACGACGTCTTGGCGCTTCTTCATCTCCATCGGCGTCACCGAGGTCATCGGCTCGATTCCGGAAACGTCGACCTCGTTCAACTGCTCGACAAAGCCAAGGATGGCGTTCAGCTCGCCTGTCATGCGTTCGGCATCTTCCTCGCTCACTGCGATGCGGGCGAGATGCGCTACGCGCTTCACTGTCTTGACATCAACGGACATGTTTTGCCTCGGGGAAAACCAGTCCGGGGCTATAGCGGCGCCGCGCGCATGGCGCAACATCCATCGTGCAGCCGTGGCGGCCGGCGCTTCGGCCATTGGTCGCCGCCAGGATGCCGTCTATGGCAGCGCCACGCCGTCGCACAGATAGTAGCTGCCGCCGTTGCCGCTTGCCGAGCTTTCGTCGTCAATGGGCCGGACCGACACGAGATCGACTTGCTTCGGGTTCATTTGCGTCACCGAGAGGACATCCGGAAAGACATAGCCCGGTTCCTGGCAGATTGCCGTCACCGCCCAGCTTGGCGAAGCTGTCGCCTTGCTGACCTGAACGAACTCGCAATTGTACTCGACGCTTTGCAGACCATGGGCCGAAAGCACGATGTTGCCGGCGTCGATCAGCGTCTGCAGCGTATCTTTTTTGGCCTGTGCGCAAAGCTCTTCGGACTGAAGGTAGACGCCCTCGATGAAATCATCCGCGGCAAGCGCAGGCGACGCCGCGACAAACATGGACACGCAAAGAGATTGTCTCAACACCATGCTCTCGTTCCATTTTTGCTGCCTCTAGATCGTAATCGTCTCGCCAATCCCGGGCAATGCCACCTTCACGCCGGATCCTTCCAGTCCGGCCTCGAACTTGTCGGCGGTCGGATCGATCATCGGAAACGTGCCGAAGTGGCAAGGGACAACGGCTTCGAACTTGAAGAAGCGCTGGCAGGCAAGTGCTGCCACCGCGCCCCCCATGGTGAAGCGGTCGCCGATCGGCACGATGCCGATCTTGGGTTCATGCAACTCGTTGATCAGCGCCATGTCGGAAAAGATATCGGTGTCACCCATGTGGTAGAGCGTTTTGTCCTGCGGGAAATGCAGGACGAGGCCGCCCGGATTGCCGAGATAGACATTCTTGCCACCTTCTTCGCCAAACGAGGAGGAATGCAATGCCTGGACGAAAGTGGTGGTGAAGCCGCCGCAATCGACGGTGCCACCGATGTTGCCCGGGTTGATCTTCTTGTCGCTGACGCCCTTGCCGACCAGATACATGCAGATCTCGAAATTGGCGACCAGTTGGGCGCCGCTTTTGCCCAGCACTTCCAGCGCGCCGCTGATATGGTCGCTATGGCCATGCGTCAGCAGCACATGCGTTACGTCCTCTGCCGGCCCTTCCCAGCCGCCCGTCCACGACGGGTTGCCGATCAGATAGGGATCGACGAGAATCTTGACGTCGCCGGTTTCGATGCGGAAGGCGGAGTGGCCATACCAGGTCAGTTTCATCAATACGTTCCTCGATTTTTGCCGTGCCAGAGGATAGAACGCCGATAGCCCAGAGATCAAAGGGTTCCTGCATCCACCGCGTGTTTCGACATAACGCGCGGCGTTGAAAAGGCGAAGGACTGCCGTTGAGCATTATCACGATCGAGGAATTGCCGGGCCGCCTTGCCGGCGGCAAGACGCTGGCCGGGCTCGACCTCGGCGACAAGACGATCGGCGTCGCGGTTTCGGACCGGGGGTTCTCCTTCGCCCATCCGCGACCGGTCATCATGCGCAGAAAGTTCTCGCTCGACGCCGCCGTTCTACTGGCCTTGCTGAAGAAAGAGAACGTCGGAGCAGTGGCGATTGGGCTGCCGATCAATATGGATGGGTCCGAAGGGCCGCGCGCACAGAAATCGCGCGCCTTCGTGCGCAACATGGCGCAGATAAGCGACCTGCCCTTCGTTTTCTGGGATGAAAGATTGTCGACGGTCGCGGCCGAACGGACCCTGATCGAAATGGATTTCTCGCGCGCCAAACGCGCCGGCAAGATCGATTCGGCTGCAGCCGCCTTTATTCTGCAGGGAGTTTTGGACCGGCTTCAGTCACTCGATGCAGCCGCTCGAACGGAACCGGACCCGCCCAACGCCGCTTGATCCAGCCCAGAATTTCGCGGCGGCGGCGAAATGCCCATATCGCGATCAGAAGCAGGCCGTCGAACACGCAGGCCTTCGCCACCATGCCGGGGATAATGGCCGGATCGATGCCGAGCAGTTCGCCGTAGAGCTGGAACACGAAATCGTGCAGTTGCCGGGTCAGCATGACATAGCCGAAATTCATGTCGTTGAGCGACAGGTAGAACCAGCCCCAGAAAAGCGCCATCGGGGCGGCCCACAATGCGAAGATGTAACGCATCACTGGCCTCCGTTCCGGGTCGAGCCGGTCCGGCCCGAGATCAGCGAGAGCAATGAAATATGGGCCGCGGCTTTCGCCATGCCGTGCGCCGTGACGTGGATATCGCCCTCGACCAGCGCGGCCGCGGAGCGCCGTTCGGCAAGCATCGCGACATAGGACGCCTGAAGTGCGGCGAGTTGCACGGCAACGACCATGAAAAGGCCGTTAATGCCTTGCGCGGCGCCACCGATCAGGATCATCGACAGTACGCCGGAAGCGGAAATGAAGGCGATGCGCACGACGCTGTCGGCCTCCAGCTTGGTCGCATCGCTGACCAGCGTGTCGACAAAGGCCCAGAAGAACAGCACCGCCACGACAAGCAATGCGATCGCCAAGGGCGCGACCACGACGACATTTTCGAGGTCGGCAAACCGGGCACTCTCGATGGTTACGCCGAGCACGCCGAGCGCCGCTGCCACACCACGGTTTCCGTCGATGCAGATCAGCGCCAGCAAGGCAAAGACGATCGCCCAGTGCACGGACAAAAAAGAGGTCAATACGTGTCGCATCGAAATTCCTGCTTCGCAAAGCAAGGAACAGCCAATCTGAACCATTCCTCGCTCCGGCAGGACAGTGGGCCTTGCCGACGCCCCTCGCAACGGAAACCATTTGTTAAGGTTAACGCCGTCGGGCACGGCACATACGGATGTTCGCCGGCGCCTCAAATCGGGGCGGACCCGGTTTTGGACAGCGCCGGGCTCAATTCACCGGCGGATAGAGCGTGTCGATGATCATCCGGGCGTCGTGACGCGAATCGAGCATGCCATAGGTGGTGCGCCATTGGCCGGCTAGGCGCGTCTCGACGAAAGCATCGGCGATCCGCCCTGCCCCCAGCCGGCGCAATTCCGCCGCCGCCGCCGAAAGCGCCAGTTGCTCGGTAAGCAGACGCGCCGAGCCCTCGTCGGTCGCGGCGACCTGCATCGCCGCCTTCAGCACGCCGATCGTGCCTCGCCCGCCGGCCCCCAGGTCACGATCGATGCCGGCCAGGACGTCATCGAACAGGCCGGGCGCGCGGCCAAGCACGCGCAGCACATCGAGCGCCATGACATTGCCCGACCCTTCCCAGATCGCGTTGACCGGGGCTTCGCGATAGTAGCGGGCGAGCGGTGCCTCCTCGACATAACCATTGCCGCCAAGACACTCCATCGCCTCGTAGAGCAGCGGCGGCGCGATCTTGCAGACCCAGTATTTGACGACCGGCGTCATGGCACGGGCAAACGCCGCCTCGCCGCGGTCGCTGGCCGCCTCGTCGAAGGAACGCGCCAGCCGGAACGACAATGCCGTGGCGGCGGCGACGTCGAGCGCCATGTCGGCCAGCACGCGCTGCATCAGCGGCTGTTCGATCAACGTCGAGCCGAACACCTGGCGATGGCGGGCATGATGAATGGCCTCGGCGAGGCCGGCGCGCATGATCGCCGAGGACGCCACGGCGCAATCCAGCCGCGTCAACGTCACCATGTCCATGATTGTCTTCACGCCGGCGCCGGGTTCGCCGACCATCTCGCCGATGGCATTGACGAATTCCACTTCGGAAGACGCGTTGGAGCGGTTGCCGAGCTTGTCCTTCAGCCGCTGGAAACGGAACCCGTTGCCCGAGCCATCACCGAGAACACGCGGCACCAGGAAGCACGACAGTCCCTCCGGCGCCTGCGCCAGCACCAGGAAGGCATCCGACATCGGCGCCGACATGAACCATTTGTGGCCCGTCAGGCGATAGAATCCGCTGCCGGCGCGTTCGGCTTTCGTCACGTTGGCGCGCACATCGGTGCCGCCCTGCTTCTCGGTCATGCCCATGCCGAGCGTCAGCCCGCTCTTCTCGACCGGCGGTTTTTGGCTCTGGTCATATTTGCGCGTCGTCACGCGCGGGGCCCATTCGCGAAACAGCTTTGGGCTGGCCATCAATGCCGCCAGCGAAGCGCTGGTCATGGTGATGGGACAGAGATGCCCGGTCTCGAGCTCGGCCGTCAGGTAGAAGCGGGCGGCGCGCACCTGATGGCGGCGGCCGATCTCGGCGTCGCCGTTTTCCCACACCGAGGAATGCAGCCCATTGGCCACCGAGCGGCGCATCAAGGCGTGATAGGCGGGGTGGAACTCGACCAGGTCGATACGCCGTCCCTGGCGGTCATGCGTCCTGAGCTTCGGTGTCTCGACATTGGCGAGACGGGCCAGTTCTTGCGCTTCCTGCGTGAGGACGAAACGGCCAAGCCCGTCGAGATCCTTGCGCACCGGATCGGAAAAGCGCTCGGCGAGTTGGATCAGCAACGGATCGCCCCGCCAGGCGTTGCCGCCCGTCAGCGGCGGCGGCTGGTTGGTCACGTCGTCGGTCACGCCCAATCCTTCTATCGGTAGAAAGGTCCTTATCGTCGGAAAGCCACGAATCCAAGGCCGTCGGCTAGATATAGACCAAGCCATGCAATGCACGCGACGAAAATACCGGGGAGAACGGCTTCAATCCAAAGCTGGCGCTTGCGGGCACAAAATCCGCACCCTATAGCAGCCCCTTGAGATGACCGACGCTTCGTCCCTGCCACTCTACCCTCACCGCCATCTTCTAGGCATCCGCGATCTTTCGCCGGCCGACATCGAGCTTCTGCTCGATAGGGCGGATCGGGCAGTCGCGATCTCGCGGCAATCCGAGAAAAAGACCTCGACGCTGCGCGGCCGCACCCAGATCAACCTTTTCTATGAAGCCTCGACGCGCACGCAGTCGTCCTTCGAACTCGCCGGAAAGCGGCTCGGCGCCGATGTCATGAACATGTCGGTAGCCAGTTCCTCGGTGAAGAAGGGCGAGACGCTGATCGATACGGCGATGACGCTCAACGCCATGCGGCCCGACATCCTGATCATCCGCCATCAATCCGCGGGTGCCGCCGCCCTGCTGGCGCAGAAGGTCGGCTGCTCCGTGGTCAATGCCGGCGACGGCGCGCACGAGCACCCGACACAGGCGCTGCTCGACGCGCTGACCATCCGTCGCGCCAAGGGACCGCTCTCGAAGCTGATCGTGGCGATCTGCGGCGACATACTGCATTCGCGCGTGGCGCGCTCCAACATCATGCTGCTCAACGCGCTCGGCGCCCAGGTGCGCGTCGTTGCACCGTCGACGCTGCTGCCCTCGGGCATCGACAAGATGGGCGTCATCGTCTCCCGCTCGATGGCCGAGGGTCTCAAGGACGCCGACGTGGTAATGATGCTGCGCCTGCAGCGCGAGCGGATGGAAGGCGCCTTCGTGCCTTCGGTTCGCGAATATTTCCGCTATTTCGGCCTCGATGCCGAGAAGCTTAAGGCAGCCAAGGACGACGCGCTGGTGATGCATCCAGGCCCGATGAACCGGGGCGTCGAGATCGCCTCGGAAATCGCCGATGGTCCGCAAAGCGTCATCCAGGAACAGGTCGAGATGGGTGTCGCCGTGCGCATGGCGGTCATGGAAGCGCTGCTCGATCCCCGTCGCAATCAAGAGGGCCTCAATCAACAGGGTCGCGGCGCATGAGCACGACGGTCTTCCAGCGCGCCCGCATCGTCGATCCCTCGCGCGGCATCGACGAAGTCGGCTCCGTCATCGTCGAAGGAAGGAAGATCGCCGCCGCCGGCAAGGCCGCGCTGAACCAGGGCGCGCCCGAGGGCGCGACCGTCATCGACTGCGCCGGCAAGACCATCATTCCAGGCCTCGTCGATGGACGCGTCTTCATCGGCGAGCCGGGTGGCGAGCATCGCGAAACCATCGCTTCGGCGAGTGTCGCGGCGGCAGCCGGCGGCGTCACTTCGATCGTCATGATGCCCGATACCGATCCGGTGATCGACAATGTGGCGCTGGTCGAGTTCGTGCTGCGTACCGCCAAGGACACGGCAATCGTCAACATCTTTCCGGCGGCGGCGATCACCAAAGGCCTCGACGGCCGCGAGATGACCGAGTTCGGCCTGCTGCGCGAGGCCGGCGCCGTCGCCTTCACCGATGGCCGCCACACCATATCGAGCGCGTTGGTGATGCGCCGCGCGCTGACTTACGCGCGCGATTTCGGCGCCATGATCGTCCATGAGACGCAGGACGCCGACCTCGCCTCGGCCGGCGTCATGAACGAGGGTCTCTATGCGAGCTGGCTTGGCCTTTCCGGCATCCCGCGCGAAGCCGAATCCATTCCGCTGGAACGCGATCTGGCTCTGGCGCGCCTGACGCGAGGCTCCTACCACGCGGCGAAGATCTCGACGGCGATGGCGGCTGGATCGGTGGCGCGTGCGAAAGCCGATGGCGCGAACGTGACATCAGGCGTGTCGATCCACAATCTGTCGCTCAACGAAAACGACGTCGGCGAATACCGCACCTTCTTCCGCCTGACGCCGCCGCTCCGCGCCGAGGAAGACCGGCTGGCGATGATCGAGGCGGTCAGGGATGGCACGATCGACGTCATCGTTTCCTCGCACGATCCGCAGGACGTCGATACCAAACGCCTGCCCTTTGCCGATGCAGCGGCCGGCGCCATCGGGCTGGAGACGCTCTTTGGCGCTGCTCTGCGGCTCTATCACAATGGCGACGTGCCGCTGCTCCGGCTGATCGAGACATTGTCAACCGCTCCGGCAAAGCTGTTCGGCCTGCCTGGCGGCACGTTGAAGCCGGGCGCCGTCGCAGATCTTGCGCTGGTCGATCTCGACGAGCCCTGGATCGTCAGCGAGAGCGGCATTCGTTCGCGCTCGAAAAACACCTGCTTCGAGGGTGCGCGGCTGCAAGGCAAGGTCTTGCAAACGCTGGTGGCGGGCCGCACAGTGTTTTCGGCCTGAGCCAACTGCCGCGCATCGCGCCGGATCTGATCAGACTGGAGGAATGCGGGGGAAACAATGACTTACAACCTGATCCTGGCCTTGGTGGTCGGCTATCTTCTGGGCTCGATCCCGTTCGGACTGCTGCTGACGCGTGCCGCTGGCCTGGGCGACGTCCGCAACATCGGCTCGGGCAATATCGGCGCCACCAACGTGCTGCGCACCGGCAACAAGGGCCTTGCCGCAGCCACGTTGCTGCTTGATGCGCTGAAAGGAACGGCGGCCGTTTTGATTACCGGCCATTTTGCACCGGAATTGGCGATCTGGGCCGGTCTTGGCGCCTTTCTCGGTCATCTCTATCCGGCATGGCTGGGCTTCAAGGGCGGTAAGGGCGTCGCGACTTACCTCGGCGTGCTGATCGGCATTGCCTGGCAGGTAGCACTGATCTTCGCCCTCGTCTGGCTGGTGGTGGCATACCTCTTCCGCTACTCGTCGCTGGCCGCGCTGGCGGCGGCTGTCGTCGTGCCGATCGCGCTCTTTGTCCTGAGCACGCCGCAGATTGCCGCTCTGTTCGCGGTGATGAGCATCATCGTCTTCATCAAGCACCGGGCCAACATTTCGCGGCTCCTTGCCGGCACCGAGGGCAAGATCGGAGCCAAGGAGTGAGCGAGCCCGCCGCCGGGCCGCGCCTCAGCGACCGGCAGCGGCTGAGCTGGCTCAGGCTGATCCGCACCCAGAATGTCGGCCCAGCCTCCTTTCGCGACCTGATCAACCGCTTCGGTTCGGCCGAAGTGGCGCTGGAGATACTGCCGGAACTGATGATTTCCGGCGGCGCCAGCCGGATCGCCCGTATCCCTTCCGTTGCCGAAGCCGAGGCGGAGATGGAAACAGCCCGGCGGACCGGCGCGCGCTTCGTCGGCATCGGTGAAACAGACTATCCGCCGCTGTTGCGCAGCATGGACAATCCGCCGCCGCTGCTGGCGGTCAAGGGCAATGCCGCTGTGTTCCAGCTGCCGGGAGTGGCCATCGTCGGCGCCCGCAACGCATCGCTGGCCGGCATCAAGATGGCCCGCATGCTGGCGGCGGATCTTGGCCGCGACGGCTATGGTATCGTCTCGGGCCTGGCGCGTGGCATCGATACGGCGGCGCATCAGGGCAGTCTCTCGACCGGCACGATCGGCGTCCTGGCCGGAGGCCTCGACCTGCCCTATCCGCCCGAAAATGCTGGCCTGTGCGAGGAAATCACCGAACGCGGCGCCGTTATTTCGGAAATGCCGTTCGGCTGGCAGCCGCGCGCCCAGGATTTTCCGCGCCGCAACCGTCTCGTCGCCGGTGCGGCCCTCGGTTTGGTGGTGGTCGAGGCCGCACAACGTTCGGGCTCGCTGATCAGCGCCAGGCTTGCAGGCGAAATGGGCCGGCTCGTTTTCGCGGTGCCCGGTTCACCGCTCGACCCGCGCGCCGCCGGCGCCAACGGGCTGCTCAAGGACGGCGCCACGCTAGTCACCGAGGCATCCGACATTTCCAGGGCAATCGCGCCGCTGACCGGTATGCGGGCGCCCGACGTGCCGCCCTTCGAAGAGCCGCCCGATTTTTCGGCCACGCCGCCACCTGGCGAGAGCGACCGCGCCCGCGTCATCGAGGCGCTCGGCCCGACGCCGGTGCCGGTCGACGAGATCATCCGCCACACCGGACTGCACCCGGCCCAGGTCTTCATGGTGCTCCTGGAACTCGACCTCGCCGGCCGGCTCGAACGCCATGCCGGCGGCAATGTTTCGCTGGTTTTTGAGGAAAGCTGAAGCAGCCGTCAGTGGCGGTCGCGTTTTTCGGTCTCCGCGTAGTCCTGCGTATTTGCGCCAAAGAGATCTCTCTCGACAACTTTGCGCCAGACCGCGTCTGCTTCCTCGGGGCGCGACGGATCGAAGTTGGGGTCGGTTCGGTTGACACTCCGGCGCGAGCGCCGGCGTAGCCAGTTAGGCATGATCTCGCCGATGAGACTGGTGAATTGGGTCATTGACGGCTCCTTCAACTCGAAATCCTAAGAAAATCGCTGCTGGCCGCGCCAGGGTGATTTTGCTCATTTTGCAGGGGTGGCCGGATCAACCACTCTCTCGGCACTCCGGCTTACGACATCCAGCCAAGCCAACGCCTCGCTGACATCAGCCAGCACGTAACGCGCAGCGGTCGGCCCGCGGGGTTTTATACGAACCGAAACGCCATCGATTTCATTGATGGCATCGAAGCCGTTCTCGTCCGATGTATCGTCTCCCAGGAATATCGGCCTGCGGCCAGCGAAAGCCGATTCCAGCATGAAACGCCTGATGGCCGCGCCCTTCGCCGCCTCAAGCGGCATCAGTTCCACCCCGGCATTGCCGGCCAGAACCCGATATCCCCCCGGGAGCCTGTCCAGTGCCTGTTCGACCAGCTGTGTGGCGCGCTGGAGCAATTGTGGCGCCGCACGCGTGTGAACCGCCAGGATCGGACCCTTGCGCTCGATATAGACGTTTCCGCTGAGCTCGGCCTCGAGTTCCCTTGCCAATGCGGCAATGTCGGCGGGCTCATCCGCCGCTTCGACCGGCCCGTCCGGTTCAAGCCTGTGCTCCAAGCCATAGAGTCCGGCGGCGCGCAGTTTGAGCGGCCGGAAGAGATGGTCGACGGCGGCGATCGACCGTCCGGTGATGAAGGCCAGCGCTCCGCCCGCCCGCGCTTCCAGCCTTGGTAGCAAGGCCCTCAGCTCATCGCCAACGACGACCGCGTCGGGATGGGCGGCATGTTCGAGAAGGGTGCCGTCTATGTCCAGGAACAATGCCCATCGGCCTTGCGGCATGGTCGGCGCTGGCAGGTTTGGCGATCCGGACATCACAGTGCCGCGACCCGTTTGCGATCGAGTATCGATATCACGTTGGCGGCGGTAGACGGCCCCGGCCGGATACCAGGGTCGATCGTGGCCCGTTTTCGCAAACGGGGGGCGTCGAGAAGCATGCTGCCAGCCCAGCGATAGACATTGTTGTCGCGGACGATCTCGCGCATGCGATGCATGCGCTGCTGCTGCTCCGAGGGCGCCATGGTCAAGGCCTGCAGCAGCGCCTCGGCCATCATGGTGGCGTCATAGGGGTTGACGATCAGCGCCTCGAGAAGCTCTTTCGAGGCGCCGGCAAACATGCTGAGCATCAGCACGCCCTGCTCGTCGTCGCGCGCGGCGACAAACTCCTTGGCAACCAGGTTCATGCCGTCGTGCAGGCTGGTCACCATGCAGACGTCGGCGGCACGGTAGATTTCGTAGACCTGATTCTGCGCATGGTGCTCGGCCACCATCAATACAGGCTTGTAGCCTTCGCTGCCGTAACGTTGGTTGATCTCCTCGGCGCAGCGCAGGCATTCCTCATGCAGTTGCCGGTAGGCAGGCAAGGTGCCTCGGCTCGGTGCCGCGATTTGCAGGAATGCCACCTTGCCGATCCATTCCGGATGCTGCTTGAGCAGTTCGTCAAGCGCATTGAAACGGTCGAGAATGCCTTTGGTGTAGTCGAGGCGCTCGACCCCGACGCACAGGCTGACATCGTCCGCCAGGCCGAATTTCTTGCGAACTCGGTCGCGGCACTGCGCGACCGAGGGCATCTTCCCAAGTTGCGCGGGAGGCCATTCGATCGAGATCGGATAGGCATGGACCAGGCTGATTTGGCCGCCGTAAGTGATCGCCGAATCCTCGCGCTCGATCCTGCTCTCCAGGAAACGGTCGACGCTTTCGATGAAGTTGTTGCAATGGAACTGCGTGTGGAAACCGATGATCGAACTTCCCAGCAGCCCGTCCAGGATCTTCTCCCGCCACGGGCAGATGCTGAACACTTCCGAGTTCGGCCACGGAATGTGCCAGAAGGTGATGACGATCGCGTCAGGGAGCCGCTCCCGGATCATTCGCGGCAACAGCGCGAAATGATAGTCCTGAACCAGGACGATGGGGCGTTCGTTACGGGCTTCGGCGACAACGGTGTCGGCGAATTTCCGGTTGACCGCTTCGTATGTTTCCCAATCGGAGGCTCGGAATATGGGGCGGGTGAAGGCTATGTGGCACAACGGCCAGAGACCCTCATTGGCAAAGCCTAGATAGTAGCCCTGCTGTTCCTCCTCGGTGAGCCAGACACGCCGCAACGTATAGGACGGATTTTCTGGCGGGACCTCGATGCGGTCGTCCCGATCGACCACGAGATGATCCGCCGAGCCGCCGCCATAGGCGATCCAGGTTCCGGCACAGGCGCGCGTGATCGGTTCCAGCGCGGAGACGAGTCCGCTGGCCGGCACCACCAGTTCGACGTGGTCGTCCCTGAGATTGTGGATGTAGGGTTCGCGATTGGAGACCACGATGACCTGCGCGTCAGGCAGTTCCCTCGCCAAAATATCGCGCAGCGTTTCGGGCGACCAGTTGACCAGCGCCGCATCGGCGGAATGGCCATTCTTCTCGAATTCCCGCAGCACGACGCGAACCGGCGGAGGCTCTGTACCAAATGAGCCAGGTTTTATTCGGCGTGTGCGCAAGGCAGTTAATGCCAGAGCGGCAATGGAAACACAAAGACTGGCCAGAATGACGAACCATAGCGCGGAGGCGGAATGCAAAAGATCGAAACTGTTGTCTGTCATTGAATTTAGGCTGCTCTCCGATCGGAAGTTCGTCGGTGGGTCTCGGGCTCACGCTTGCGCCGACCTTTGTGCAACGCACATGGTCGGCGATGGTTCCGATTTTCAGCTCCTGACGACCAACTGCGCCAGCCCTTCATGGCGATCGGCCAGAAATGCGCCGACGCGGTCTCCGACCCGTTGGAAGACCAAATCGACCGATGCGTCGCCCACGGCGAGGTGGCGGATCACCAGATTATCGATGCCTATCGGCAAGCGCGGCCTTGTCACCTGGATTTCGCCGGTCCAGCCGTCGATCTGAAGGCCGAGGCAGGCCTGCATGAGCATGAAGGCGGACCCCGCCGACCAGGCCTGCGGCAGGCAGGCAACCGGATAGGCAATAGGCGCCTCGCCCGGTGCACGCGTAAATCCGCAGAACAGTTCGGGCAGGCGCATGTTGAAATGGACCGCGGATTCGAACGTTCCGCTCATCAGCCGCACGACGCTGTCGCGGATGCCGTATCGCGCCAGGCCGGCCGCGCAGATCGCGGTGTCGTGCGGCCAGATCGAACCGTTGTGATACGACATCGGGTTGAAGAATATCGCGTCGTCCGCCAGCGTTCGCAGTCCCCAGCCGGAGTGGAACGAGGCCGAAAGCAGCTGGTCTGCGACGATACGCGCACGGTCCGGTTCGGGAAGGCCGACGTAGAGCAGGTGTCCGGCATTGGACGTGCGCACCTTGCAAGGTTGGCCATCGCCATCCAGGGCCAGCGCGTAATAGCCTAATTCCTCGATCCAGAATTGGCTTTCGACCCGCTGGCGGATATCAAACGCACTTTTCTCCCAGCCTTCGGCTCTTTCGGTTTCGCCGCGCAGTCGCGCCAGTTTCGCCAGCCCCTCGAACGCCGCGAAGACATAGCCCTGGACCTCGACCAGCGCGATCGGCCCCTTCGGAATGCGGCCGTCGGCATGAAAGACGGAATCGAGGCTGTCTTTCCATCCCTGGTTGGCCAAGCCCGATTCCGCCGCGCGCCGGTAGGTGACGAAGCCTGTCGCCTGGCTTGCTGCCTCGATCCATTCGGCGGCGGCGCACAGTGACGGCCACAGGCTGTCGATCAGGCCCGTATCGCCGGTGCGGTCCGCGTAGGCGCAGGCAAGATGGACATAGAGCGGCGTTGTGTCGACACCGCCATAGTAGCGGCCGAACGGCAGCTCGCTGAGCGCCGTCATCTCGCCCTTGCGGGTCTCATGCATGATCTTGCCGGGCTGGGAATCGCTGAAGGGCGAGGTTTCGGTAGCTTGATGCTGAGCCAGAAAAGCGAGCACGCCGCGCGCCAGGCCGGGATTGAGCCAGAGCATCTGCAAGGCCGAGATCACTCCGTCCCGGCCGAAAGCCGTCGAGAACCAGGGAATGCCGGCATAGGGATATGGCCCGGTCGCCAGTTCGGTGGTGAGCAATGCGACATCCGCGCGCGCCCGCTCTATCCAGTCGTTGAACACCCGGCCCGAGCTGTGCAGCGTTGCACCATGGCGGCGCTTGGCGCGCATGCCAAAACGCGCGCGGGCCGCTGCCGCGCGAAATCGCTCGCGTTCGGGAGCATCCGTTATCTCTGTCCCGACCTCCACATAAAGCGTCTTGCGGCTGCGCTTGGTGACGGCGATGAGAAAATCCGCCCGCTCGGCGGTCAACTCGTCCGGTGTCTGCGAGAACGATATGACCGACGTGCGCACGACTTTGTCCAGGCCTTCGTAGCGAAGCGTGACCGAGTTCTCGGCCAATTCGGCTGTATGGGCAGTGCCGCGCTTGGGACGAGTCGAGCCGCGAACTTCGAACATGTCGCGAAAATCGGCGGCGAAGCGCAGCGAAAGCAGGACCGTCGAGTGTTCCTGGCTATAGTTTGAAAGCGTCAGGCGCTCATACAACCGGTCCTGCCACAGCAGCCTGACGCGTTCGATATGGATCGCGCCCTGCGGAATGGGCCGGCCACCGGCGCTCTCGATCGGCAGATTGGTCAGATTGGTGGTGAAAAGGACATTGTCCTGGCTGAGCGATGCGCCAAGCAGCGACGTCGAACGGCCACCGATCGCCAGGCGAAATTCGGAAAGCACGCGCGTGTCGTCGCGGAAAAATCCATCGCCGACACCTCGTACGTCGCCATAGGCATCGGCGACGGCAAAGCAATCGCCGTGCTTGAGGGCGAAAAGCCGGTGCGGCTCTCTCGGTGCCGTTTCGTCAAGGGAGGCCAGCGCTATTGCCGGATCGAGCTTGCGCTCGTCGAGTTGGGTGATGGTCAAGAGGATTGTCCCGTGCTCGTTTCTGAACGGGGTGCGGTGTTATGAAGCTTTGATCTCGTCATCGCTGCTGTTCATCCGAGAATAGGCCGCGACATAATCCCTGGCCATCCTGTCGGCTGAAAACCGCCTTTCGAATATCGCTCTTATTCGTCGCCTGTCGAGTTGCAGAAGAGCCGGCATTGCAGCGACGGCATCTTCGATTGTCTCTACGACGAACCCGGTCGTGCCATGATCGATTATCTCGGGCATGGCGCCGCAACTCCAGGCCATGACGGGGGTTCCGCACGCCATCGCCTCGATCACGGCAAGCCCGAACGGCTCCGGCCAATCGATGGGAAACAGCAAGGCGGCAGCATTGCCGAGAAACCTGCTCTTCTGCTCCTCGCCGATCTCGCCGACATATTCGACGCGGTCACCGTCGATCATCGGCTGGATGACTTCCTCGAAATAGGCGCGGTCGCCGTCGCCGATCTTGGCCGCGAGTTTGAGCTTCAGCCCGGTGCGCCTGGCGATCTCGATTGCCCGGTCCGGCCGCTTGTCGCGCGACATCCTGCCCAGGAAAGCCAGATACACACCATCCGAACCAGCCTCGAAATCGGGCTCGTAGATGTTGAGCGGCAAGCCGTGGTGGATCGTAGCCAGCCAGTTCGCGGAGGCAAACCGAGCCCTCTGGCTGCGCGATATGGAAATCATCGGGAAGCGTGGGAACCGGTCATAGGCCTGTGCGAGGTCCGCGTAATCCAATCTGCCATGCGGCGTCGTCACCGTGCGGTGCGGCATGTGGCGAAAAAACGGGAAATGCAGGAAATGGCTGAGATGGAAGTGAATGACATCAAAATCGTCGGCCCGTTTCCTCACCTCGTCGAGCATCGACAGATGCGCCGCGATTTCCGACTTCAGCGGGCGGGGATCGAGGCGAAGCGCCCGTTCGCGGCAAGGCACCAGCCGGGCAGAGGTCTTCGTATCGCCGCTGGCGAACAACGTCACGTCGTGGCCGAGTTCGACGAGCGCTTCGGTGAGATAGGAGATGATGCGCTCGGTGCCTCCATAGAGTCTCGGCGGCACGGATTCATACAGCGGCGCGACATGGGCGATCTTCATTGGCCTGCGTTCCCTCAATGAGCTGGTCACAGGCGAAAATGCATCAGCGGCGGGATCGTTCCTCGATAATCGCGAAGATGTGTCGAGCATGCGGGCAGTTCCGGCGACGGGATTCAGCAATTTAACAAAATCAATGGCTTACAGAATCAACCCTGCAAGAGCCGCACGATCTGTCGTGTCGTCACTGACGGAGTGGTTTTTAGAAGTCGCGCGGATCGCGAAAAAAATCGCGCGGTTCAGGTTTTGGTCCAAACGCCAGGACACCTAAGCCACTGATATTTAACGTTAAAATAGTGGTGAGCGCGATGGGATTCGAACCCATGACCTACTGATTAAAAGTCAGTTGCTCTACCGGCTGAGCTACGCGCTCCCGCGGGCTCGAAAGGCCGCCCTCGAAATTGCGCGGAACATAGGGAGAGTGCCGCGGCCGGTCAACCGAAAAAGATCGCTTGCAGGCCGGGCTTTTCCGCGGTCTTGCAGCGCCCTTTCGATCTGCCCCGGCAAGGCGGGATTGCCCTTCGAAATTGGCTTCTCGTGGCAGGTCAGCAGCGGGAGCTATCGCAAATCAGCGGCTTGGTATTTTTCCCGGAACAATTGCAAAGGACGCCCGTTCCCCTGCCACAAGGGACAGGCAATCCACCTTCGAATCGAGGAGCAGAACGATGAACAGAATCGCATCAGGCTTGTTGGCCAGCGTGCTATCTCTTTCGTTTGCCGCGGCGGAGATCGTGCCAGTCAACGCGCAGCCAAATTACACGCCGCTTGGCCAAGGTCTCTCATCGGATGTGCAGACCGTGCAGTACCGGGAGTGGCGCAGGCACCGCACCTTCAATCGCGACTTTTCCCGCAACCGGGTCTATTCGCGCAACGATGACATGTATTGGCGCGGGCATCGCGGCTATCGCGAATACCGTCCGGGCTATCGCCGCCACGGAGATTTCTGGTTTCCGCTGGCTGCCTTCGCCACCGGCGCGCTGATTACCGGCGCAATCGCCAACCAGAACCGCGTCTATCGTGGCGATGGGCACGTGCAGTGGTGCTATGATCGCTATCGGTCCTATCGGGCGTCGGACAATACGTTCCAGCCGAACTACGGTCCCCGCCGTCAGTGCGTCTCGCCCTACTGAGCGCCAGCAGCAGGGTCGTTGCCCGAGCCCGTGCCTCGACGGCATGGGCTCTGTCGGCTGCTCGGATCTGGGCCTGAAAGAAGCGAGCCCGGGTCAGTTCGCCCAGTCGATGGTCTTCAAGATCAGATACAGGCCTCCGCCATCACCGCGCGGAGAACGGTAGGCTCCAGGCGCGTTGCAGATTCGAACCATCGCTGCCGTCAGCTCCCAACCGAGCGCTTCCAGGTCGTTGCCTGCATCCGCCACATACGCCTGGGCCAGTTCGTCGATGCCGTTCTCCTCACCAAACGATCGAACCAGCTTTGCGTCGCTAAGGATATCGCCAGGCAAGTTTGAATTCGACCACGCCCAGAGCCAGTTGCTGGCCTTGGTGCTGGTCGAGCCTGCGATCTGGATCTTGGCGACGACCTTGACCACCCCTTTCTCGGAAAACAGAAGCTTTCCAGCCGTGAGGTCGTAGTCATAGCGTGCCCAAGTGCCGAGATGGAAATCTCTCTGCAAACCCGCATTCTTGACATTCAGCTGTTCGATGGCTTCATCGCGCCACGCAGGATACCAGCCTGGCTTCGTTGCCTCTCGCCTGACACTCACCGCCCGATCGCTCCTTGTTGCATGCCTCTTATCGCACGCTCAGCGTCCTTCGCACAGCATCTCGCCAACCGGCAATCTTGGCGGAACGTGTCGAAGCGTCCATGTCCGGTTGAAACCGCCGTTCAAGCGCCCAAGTCTTGGCGAATTCCTTGGCCTTTGGCCAAACACCCGCCTTCGAGCCGGCCAGCCACGCGGCGCCGAGCGCGGTCGTCTCCAGAATGATCGGGCGATCGACCGGGGCATCTAGGATGTCGGCAAGTCTCTGCATGGTCCAGTCGGAGGCCACCATGCCGCCATCGACGCGAAGCACGGTCTTGGCCGAGGCGCCCTTCCAGTCCTTGCGCATGGCGTCGAGCAAGTCACGGGTCTGGTAAGCGACGGCTTCGAGGGCCGCGCGGGCAAACTCCGCCGGGCCGGAATTGCGGGTCAGCCCGAAAATGGCGCCGCGCGCCTCGGCATCCCAATGCGGTGCGCCCAGGCCCACAAAGGCCGGCACCAGGTAAACGTTCTGGGTTGGGTCGGCCTCGGCCGCAAGTCCGCCGCTTTGCTCGGATTTGCCGATCACCTTGATGCCGTCGCGCAACCATTGCACGGCTGCGCCGGCGATGAAGATCGACCCCTCCAGCGCATAGGTCGTCTTGCCGTTCAGCCGGTAAGCGATGGTGGTCAGCAGCCGGTTCTTCGAACGCACCAGATCGCTGCCGGTATTGAGCAGCGCAAAACAGCCGGTGCCATAGGTGGATTTCATCATGCCCGGCTCGAAACAAGCCTGGCCAATGGTCGCGGCGTGCTGGTCGCCGGCGACGCCGAGGATTCTTATCCCGGCACCAAACAGGTTTTTCTCCGTGATTCCATAGTCGTCGGCGCAGTCCTTCACCTCCGGGAGCAGTTTCACCGGGATATCGAGGATGGCCAGCAATTCGTCGTCCCAGGCATTCTCCGCGATGTCGTAAACCAGCGTACGCGAGGCATTGGTGGCGTCGGTGGCATGCACCTTGCCGCCGGTCAGCCGCCAGATCAAAAAACTGTCGATCGTGCCGGCGAGCAATTCGCCCTTCTCGGCGCGTTTCCTGGCGCCTTTAACCTTGTCGAGCATCCAGGCGATCTTGGTGCCGGAGAAATAGGGATCGAGCAGCAGGCCGGTCTTGCGGGTGAACTTCTTCTCCAGCCCCTGCTTCCTGAGCTTCTCGCAAAGCGGCGCGGTGCGCCTGTCCTGCCAGACGATGGCGTTATGGATCGGCTTGCCTGTCGTCTTGTCCCAGATGACGACGGTTTCGCGCTGATTGGTGATGCCGAGCGCCGCGACTTCGGAAGCATTGCGGCCCGCGGTCCTCAGGGCGGTCTTCACCGTTGCCACAACGCTCGACCAGATCTCTTCCGGATCGTGCTCGACCCAGCCGGACGCCGGGTAATGCTGAGTGAATTCCTGCTGCCCGCTGCCTGCGACTTTCATCTGGCCGTCGAACAGGATCGTCCGGGTCGATGTCGTTCCCTGGTCGATTGCCAGCACAAAACCGCTCATTCCACGTCCTCCGCCTCTATGCAAAGAAGGGAGACGGCAATGAGCCGCCTCCCCCGATTTTACACGGACGCGAACGTCCGCTCAGAACGGTCCTACTTCTGCCAGCTCTTCACCAGTTCGTCGTAGTTGATGGTGATCGGCTTTTCCTTCTCGTTCTCGATCTTCAGCTGAGGAGCGAGATTGCCCTTCTTGACCGCGTCGGCGTTCCAGTAGGCGAGGTCATGCTCTTCGGCCATCTTCGGGCCGATATCGCCCTGGACGCCCGACTTTTCGATGCGGGTCATGACCTTTTCCTGCTCGCCGCAAAGCGAGTCCATCGCTTCCTGCGCTGTCTTGGCGCCCGACGAAGCGTCGCCGATCGCCTGCCACCAAAGCTGTGCCAGCTTCGGATAGTCCGGCACGTTGGTGCCGGTCGGCGACCACTGCACGCGGGCCGGCGAACGGTAGAACTCGATCAGACCGCCGAGCTTGGGCGCACGTTCGGTGAAGCTCTTGTCGTGGATCGTGCTCTCGCGGATGAAGGTCAGGCCGACATGGCTCTTCTTCACGTCGACGGTCTTCGAAGTGACGAACTGCGCGTAAAGCCATGCGGCCTTGGCGCGGTCGGTCGGCGTCGACTTCATCAGCGTCCAGGATCCGACGTCCTGATAGCCGAGCTTCATGCCGTCCTTCCAGTAGACGCCGTGCGGCGACGGCGCCATGCGCCATTTCGGCGTGCCGTCGTCGTTCAGCACCGCCTTGGCGCCGGCGTCGACCATCGACGCGGTGAAGGCGGTATACCAGAAGATCTGCTGGGCAACCGCGCCCTGAGCCGGCACCGGACCCGATTCGGAGAAGGTCATGCCCTGCGCTTCCGCCGGTGCGTAGGCCTTCAGCCAGTCGAGATATTTCTGGATCGAATAGACGGCAGCCGGGCCATTTGTGTCGCCTCCGCGGGCCGTGCAGGAGCCGACCGGTCGCGAATTCTCGTCGACCTTGATGCCCCATTCGTCGACAGGCAGACCATTCGGGATGCCTTTGTCGCCATTGCCGGCCATGGACAGCCAGGCGTCGGTGAACCGCCAGCCGAGCGACGGGTCCTTCTTGCCATAGTCCATATGGCCGTAGACCTTCTTGCCGTCGATCTCTCGACCGGTGAAGAACGCGGCGATGTCTTCATAGGCCGACCAGTTGACCGGCACGCCGAGATCGTAGCCGTACTTCGCCTTGAAGTCCGCCTTGTTCTTCTCGTCGTTGAACCAGTCGTAACGGAACCAGTAGAGGTTGGCGAACTGCTGGTCGGGGAGCTGATAGAGCTTCTTGTCGGGTGCCGTCGTGAACGAGGTGCCGATAAAGTCCTTGAGGTCGAGGTTCGGATTGGTGACATCCTTGCCCTCGCCCGCCATCCAGTCGGTCAGGTTACGCACCTGCTGGTAACGCCAGTGCGTGCCGATCAGATCGGAATCGTTGACCCAGCCGTCATAAAGGTTCTGGCCGGTCTGCATCTGGGTCTGGATCTTCTCCACGACGTCGCCTTCCTGGATGACGTCGTGCGTGATCTTGATCCCGGTGATGGCGGTAAAGGCCGGCGCCAGCACCTGCGATTCATACTGGTGCGTGGCGATGGTTTCGGAGACGACCTTGATGTCCATGCCGGCGAAAGGCTTGGCCGCGTCGATGAACCATTGCATTTCGGCTTCCTGATCGGCGCGCGAGAGCGTCGAAAGCGGACCGATTTCCTTGTCCAGGAAAGCCTTTGCCTCATCCATTCCGGCATAGGCATTCCCCGCCCCCAGCAATAGGACCAAGGCCGTCGTCGATGTTAGAAATTGCCGTCGCATGTGTTTCCTCCACTTTTACACGTTCAGGTTTAAAGTGCGATCTGGATCGGTCGCCTGCGCGCGGCCGCTCCAACAGTTTCCCCCTCTATACGTAGCGGAACACGCCGACGGCGTAGACTACGGAGAGAGCGAGAGCCCACCATAGGTTGGGTCCGACAAGACCCAGCCAAGCGAGATGAATAAAGGCGCTGCCCAGCAGCGATAGGAAAAGTCGGTCGCCGCGCGTCGTCTCGAAGCGCAGCACGCCGACGCGCGGATTGCCGCCCGGCGAGGCATATTCCCAAGTCGCCATGCCGCAGAGCAGCAGAAAGATGGTTCCGAAGAAAGCCGCGGTCGGCCAGGTCCACGCCATCCAGGAGAGGTCGAGATTCATGGGTCAGATGCTCCCCAGTGCAGTGCCGCCGGCGATCGTGTCGAGGACGAACCCGTGCATTCGTTTCATCAAACCCTCCCCAGAGCGAAGCCCTTGGCGATGTAGTTTCGCACGAACCAGATGACGAGTGCGCCAGGGATCAGCGTCAGCACACCGGCGGCGGCCAGCAGGCCCCAGTCCATGCCGGCGGCCGAAACCGTTCGGGTCATGGTGGCGGCGATCGGCTTGGCATCCGTGGTCGTCAGCGTGCGGGCGATCAGCAATTCGACCCACGAGAACATGAAGCAGAAGAAGCAGGCGACGCCGATGCCGCTCGCGATCAGCGGCATGAATATCCGCACGAAGAAGCGCGGGAACGAATAGCCGTCGATATAGGCGGTCTCGTCGATCTCCTTCGGCACGCCCGACATGAAGCCTTCGAGGATCCACACCGCCAACGGTACGTTGAACAGGCAATGCGCCAGCGCGACGGCGATATGCGTGTCGATCAGGCCGAATGCGGAATAGAGCTGGAAGAACGGCAGCGCGAACACCGCGGGCGGCGCCATGCGGTTGGTCAGCAGCCAGAAGAACAGATGCTTGTCGCCAAGGAAGCGATAGCGCGAGAATGCATACGCCGCAGGCAGCGCAGCCGCGACGGAAATCACCATGTTCATAACCACATAGGTGATCGAGTTGATGTAGCCCGAATACCAGGACGCATCGGTGAAGATGGTGACGTAGTTGGCGATCGTCGGTGAATGCGGATAGAGCGTCAGCGACGAGACGATCTCCGCATTCGTTTTGAAGCTCATGTTGATGAGCCAGTAGATCGGCAGCAAAAGCACGACGATGTAGAGCGTCGGTACGATCCACCACCAGCGCGATTCCTCGCCACGCCGCCGCATGCGCCTATCGAGTTCGCTCTGCGACAGCGAGCTCGCGAGGCCTTCCGAGCTTGCCGTCCCGTTCACCGCGTTGCGCTCGGTCCGTTCGTTGGCGCCGCTCATCTCAGCGCTCCGCGTCGTAGTTGGTCATCACGGTGTAGAACACCCATGACAACAAGAGGACGATGAGGAAGTAGACCAGCGACATGGCCGCCGCCGGACCAAGATCGAACTGGCCAAGTGCCGTCTTGACGAGGTCGATAGACAGGAAGGTCGTCGAATTGCCAGGACCGCCGCCGGTCACGACAAAAGGTTCGGTGTAGATCATGAAGCTATCCATGAAGCGCAGAAGCACGGCGATGAGCAGCACGCGCTGCATCTTCGGCAACTGGATGTAGCGGAACACCGCCCAGCGCGAGGCGCCGTCGATCTTGGCCGCCTGATAGAAGGCGTCGGGGATCGAGACCAGGCCGGCGTAGCAGAGCAGCACGACCAGGCTCGTCCAGTGCCAGACATCCATGATGATGACGGTGACCCAAGCATCGAATGAGTCCTGCACATAGTTGTAGTCGATGCCCAGAGCATTGACGTAATAGCCGAGCAGACCGATGTCGTTGCGCCCGAATACTTGCCAGATGGTGCCGACCACGTTCCACGGAATGAGCAGTGGCAAGGCCATCAGCACCAGGCAGACCGGCACGCCCCAGCCCTTCTTCGGCATGTTGAGGGCGATGAAGATGCCGAGCGGCACCTCGATGGCCAGGATGATGAAGGAGAAGATCAGGTTGCGGACCATCGCCTCCCAGAAGCGGCTGGACGAGAGCAGCTCCTCGAACCACTCCGTGCCGGCCCAGAAGAAGACATTGTTGCCGAACGTGTCCTGCACCGAATAGTTTACGACGGTCATCAGCGGAATGACGGCCGAAAACGCCACCAGCACCAGAACCGGCAGCACCAGGAACCAGGCCTTGTTGTTCCAGGTCTTGTCCATCTACGCCCCCATCTCGACACGCCAGGAATCGGCATAGATGTTGATCCCGGCGGGATCGAACCGCACCTTCGGTTCGGCCGCCACCGTCTCGTCCTCGCCGATGATCGCCGCGATATCGCGGCCCTCCAGCTTGGCGCGCACCACCTTGTGACGGCCGACATCCTCGACCTTGCTGATAGAAACGGCCATGCCGTCGCGACCAAGGCGCACATATTCGGGACGGATGCCGAGCTCGACCGCGCCGCCGGCGGCCTTCGGCACACCCGGCAACTCGATGCGTTGCGAGCCGAACGTCGCCGTCTTGCCGGCGACCGTGACCGGCATGACGTTCATGCCGGGCGAACCGATGAAATAGCCGACGAAGGTATGGCGCGGGCGCTCGAACAATTCCGCCGGCGTGCCGATCTGCACGATGCCGCCATCATACATGACCACCACCTGGTCGGCGAAGGTCAGCGCTTCGGTCTGGTCATGGGTGACATAGACCATGGTGTAGCCGAAGCGGCGGTGAAGCTGCTTCAACTGCGAGCGCAGCACCCATTTCATATGCGGATCGATGACGGTCAGCGGTTCGTCGAACAGAATGGCGTTGACGTCGGAGCGTACCAGACCGCGGCCGAGCGAAATCTTCTGCTTCTGGTCGGCGGTCAATCCCCTCGCCTTCCTCTTCGCCCAGTCGGCCAGGTCGATCATCTCCAGCGTCTCGCGCACCTTGCGGTCGACATCGGCCTCCGGCACGCCGCGGTTACGCAGCGGAAAGGCCAGATTGTCGTACACGGTCATCGTGTCGTAGATGACCGGGAATTGGAACACCTGCGCGATGTTGCGCTCTTGCGTCGACAACCTGGTCACGTCCCTGCCGTTGAACAGCAATTGCCCGTGCGAGGGATGAAGCAGGCCCGAAATGATGTTGAGCAGAGTGGTCTTGCCGCAGCCGGACGGCCCGAGCAACGCATAGGCGCCGCCATCCTCGAAGGTATGATGGACTTCCCGCAGCGCGAAATCCGCATCCGTGCGCGGGTTCGGCAGGTAGGAATGCCTGACATGGTTGACGTCGATGCGCGCCATTTCTACCTCCTACGCGGCCAGCTTCGGCGCGGCCATGGCGCGGCCATGCTCGTCGAAGACCATGATGTGGCGCGGGTCGATGAACACCTCGACCATCTCGTCTATCTCGAAATGGCGGATGCCATGGGTCAGCATGACCCAGCGCGCATCGGCGAAATCGAGATGGATGAAGCTCTCCGACCCGGTGATCTCGGTGATGGTGACCTTTGCCCGTACCGGCACGGCGCCAGCGTTGGGTCGTTCGAGCGAAAGATGATGCGGCTGGAAGCCGATCGTATAGTTGCCGTCGACGACGGCGACGAGTTCCGGTGGCACCGGCAGCTCGACCCCGCCCTCAAGCAGGAAAGCCGGCCCCTTCTTGGCCAGAACGATGGTGTTGAGCGGCGGATCGGCGAAGGTTCTTGCCGTTACAAGATCGACCGGCTTGCGGAACACCTCGATCGTCGGGCCGAACTGGGTGACGCGGCCTTGCGACATCGTCGCCGTGTTGCCGCCGAGCAGCAGTGCTTCGTGCGGTTCGGTGGTGGCGTAGACGAAGATGGTGCCGGCGGCGGCGAAGATCCTCGGCAGTTCGGCGCGCAGTTCCTCGCGCAGCTTGTAGTCGAGATTGGCGAGCGGCTCGTCGAGCAGCACCAGGCTGGCATTCTTCACGATGGCCCGCGCCAGCGCGGTGCGCTGCTGCTGGCCGCCCGACAGGCTGAGTGGCGTGCGGTCGAGATAGGGCGTCAGCTTGAGCAGGGCAGCTGCCTCGCGCACCTGGCTGTCGATCCTGGCCCGCTCGACGCCGGCCACCCGCAGCGGCGAGGCGATGTTGTCATAGACGGTCATCGCCGGATAGTTGATGAACTGCTGGTAGACCATGGCGACATTGCGCTTCTGCACCCGCGTGCCGGTGACGTTCTGGCCATCGAACCAGACCGAACCGGACGTCGGTGCGTCGAGGCCGGCCATCAGCCGCATCAGGCTGGTTTTTCCCGACAGCGTCGGTCCGAGCAGGACGTTGAGCGAGCCGTGCTGAAGCGTCAGCGACACGTCGCGGATATGTTCGGCCGCACCGACGGCCTTGGTGACGTTCCTCAGTTCCAGCATGATGCCTCCTCCCAGGCCTTCCGCATCAGCTTCCAGCCTTCTTCATTCCGCGGCCGCGACATGCCGCCGGCTTATGCCGCGCATGAATTCATCGAGCGCCGTTACCTGGTCGCGGCCGAGATGCAAGCCGCGCTTTGTCCGGCGCCACAATACATCCTCGGCCGTGACAGCCCATTCGTTTTCAACGAGGTAGCGCACCTCGGCCTCGTAAAGGTCCGCGCCGAAACCGCGGCCAAGGTCGGCGTTCGACTTGGCAAGGCCAAGCAAGGCGCGGGCTCGGGTTCCGTAAAGCCGGGTCAGCCGGCGGGCGAGGCGCAAGTCGAGAAAAGGATAGGCCAGCTTCAGTTTCGCCACTTCGGCGTCGAAACCGGTGGCCGGAAAATCGCCACCAGGCAGCGGCGCATCCGCCGTCCACGGTTTACCGCGCTTGCCCAGGAAACCCTCGATCTTCTCCAGCATCGATTCCGCCAGCCGGCGATAGGTGGTGATCTTGCCGCCAAAGGCATTGACTATCGGCGCGGCACCCTCGCCGCCATCGGCCTTCAATACATAGTCGCGCGTCGCCTCCTGCGCCTTCGACGCGCCGTCATCATAGAGCGGACGCACCGCCGAATACGTCCAGACGATATCCGAACGCTTGACCGGTTGCGCGAAATATTCGCTTGCCGCGGCGCAGAGGTAATCGACCTCGGTGTCGCTGATCTTCACATCGTGCGGATCGCCGGGATAGTCCCGATCGGTCGTGCCGATCAGGGTGAACTCGTCCTCGTAGGGAATGGCGAAGATGATGCGGCCATCCTTGTTCTGGAAGAAATAGGCGCGCGGGTCATCGAACTTCTTTGCGATGACGATGTGGCTGCCTTGCACGAGACGAACATTGTGCACGTCGTTGAGCCCGACCACACCGGAAAGCACATGGTCGACCCACGGTCCGGCAGCGTTGACCAGGAGCCGCGCCTTGACCGCTTCGGTCTCGCCGCTCAGCAGGTTCTCGATCTGGATCGTCCAAATTCCGTCATCGCGATGCGCGGCCACAACCTTGGTGCGGGTCCGGATCGTCGCGCCACGGTCGGCGGCGTCGCGTGCGTTCAGCGCCACCAGCCGCGCATCGTTGACCCAACCGTCCGAATATTCGAACGCCTTTTTGAACAATGGTTTCAGCGGTTTGCCGGCCGGGTCGCGGGCCATGTCGAGAGTCCTGGTCGCCGGCAGCAATTTGCGCCCGCCAATGTGGTCGTAAAGAAACAGGCCGAGCCGGATCAGCCAGGCCGGGCGCAGACCCTTGGCATAGGGCAGCACGAAGCGCATCGGCCAGATGATATGCGGCGCGTTCTTCCACAGAACCTCGCGTTCCATCAGCGCCTCGCGCACCAGACGGAATTCATAGAATTCAAGGTAGCGCAGACCGCCGTGAATAAGCTTGGTCGAGCCGGAGGAGGTCCCGCTGGCGAGATCGTTCATCTCGGCTAGGAAAACCGAAAACCCGCGGCCGACGGCATCGCGGGCTATGCCGCAGCCATTGATGCCGCCACCGATGACGAAAATGTCATGGATAGGAGATGCGCTCACCGGTTCCTCCACGATTTCGCATTGCACCATTTTGATCTTTTTGCGAAACCGTTATGGAATTATTTCGAACTCATAACGAATGTCAAACGAAATATCTCGGAGGCAGCAAAAACACCTCAGCCGAGCGAGGTCTCAATAAGCTGGACCTCGGCTTCCTGACAAATCTTGCGCACCGACGGGATGTCGCAACGATCGGTGATGAAAGTGTTGACCTGCGACAGATGGCCGATGCGAACGGGTGCCGTGCGCTCGAACTTGGTCTGGTCGGAAACCAGGATGACGTGTCTCGCATTGGCGATGATGGCTTGCGCCACCTTGACCTCGCGAAAATCGAAATCGAGCAACGCGCCATCATGGTCGATGGCGGAAGCGCCGATGACGGCGTAGTCGACCTTGAACTGCCTGATGAAGTCGACGGCGGCCTCGCCGACGACACCGCCGTCCGAACCGCGGACGACACCGCCGGCGATCACCACCTCGATCGAAGGATATATGCGCATCCTGTTGGCAACATTGATGTTATTGGTGATGACCATCAGGCCGTCGTGATCGAGCAGGGCTTTGCTGACCGACTCCGTCGTAGTGCCGATGTTGATGAACAGCGAGGCATTGTCGGGGATCAGCCTGGCCGCCGCCCGGCCGATCGCTTCCTTCTCATCGGCGGCGATCTTGCGCCGCGCCTCGTACTCCATGTTCTCTATGCCGGACGGGAACAACGCGCCGCCGTGGATGCGGGAAAGCAGCCGCTGGTCGCACAAATCGTTGAGATCCTTGCGTATGGTCTGCGGCGTCACATTGAAATGGGTGGCCAGATCCTCGACCAGCACACGACCATGATCCTTGGCCATCTGGATGATTTCGGCATGGCGTGGTGACAGATACATACGACGACCTCCCGTTTTCGTTTTTCTTGTCTATAGCCGAAAACGAAACCAATGAAAAGGCAGAAGCCGGCTAATGAAAATCACATGGCCGCAAAGGCAAACCCTTGCGCAATTCCCGGCCGGCTAGCTCATGCCGCGCGCGATCTCGACGATGACCGCGAAAGCGGTGTCGACGTCCGCTGCCGTCGTCTCGAACTGACCGACCTGAAAGCGGATCGCGACGCGCCCGCCCACCCGTGTCTGCGTCAGATAGATCCGGCCATCATCATTGATCGCGTTGACCAGGCGAAGGTTGTGGTCATCCTCATCGACTTCCGCCGCAGCCAGATGCCGGAACGAAAATAGCGACAGCATCGGTTCGGTGACGATCTCGAAATCCGGCTCCCCGGCCAAGCGCGCGGCAAGACCCTCGCTCCAGGCGACGTGATTGCGGATCATGTTCCGCAGGCTTTCCAGCCCGTAGGCTCGCAGCAGGAACCACAATTTCAGGGCGCGGAACCGGCGCCCGAGCGGCACCGACCATTCGGAATAGTTGATGATGCCGTCGCGGCCATGCGTCTTCAGGAATTCGGGCTTGATCGCCAGCGTGCGAACGAGATCCTCCGGCCGGCGGATGAACTGCATCGAGCAGTCGAACTGCGCGCCCAGCCATTTGTGCGGGTTGAAGACGATGGAATCCGCCTGCTCGACACCAGCCCAGAAATGCCGGTACTCCGGGCAGATCATCGCCGAGCCGGCCCAGGCGGCATCGACATGCAGATAAAGCCCGTGCCGCCGGGCGATATCGGCAACGCCGGAGATGTCGTCGGTGCCGCCGGTGCTGGTGCCGCCAACGCTGGCGATAATGCCCGCAGGCACCATGCCGGCCTTCTGGTCGGCGACGATCGCCGCTTCAAGCGCCTCCGTGTCCATCGCCCGAAAACGGCCGGTGACAGGGATACGCACCAGATTGTCCTCGCCGATGCCCGAAACCCAGATCGCCCGGTCGATCGACGTGTGCACCTGATCCGAAGAATAGATGCGCAGCTTCGCCTGCCCTGCCAGGCCTTGTTTGTTGCCTCGCCACTCCAACGCGCGCTCGCGCATGGTCAACACCGCCGCCAGCGTCGCCGACGAGGCCGAATCCTGGATCACGCCGGAGAACCCGTCCGGCAGGCCTAGCGCCTGGCGCGTCCAGTCGACAGTCCGTGTTTCGAGCTCTGTCGCCGCCGGTGATGTCTGCCACAGCATGCATTGCGCGGCCATCGCCGAAACCAGATATTCCGCCACCACCGAGACCGGCGCGGCATTGGCAGGGAAATAGGCGAAGAAGCGCGGATGCTGCCAATGCGTCATCCCCGGCACGATCTTCTCCTCGAAATCGGCAAAGATCCTGTCCATCGGTTCCGCGCCTTCGGGCGGCGATGCCTCGATGCTGCGGAAAATGTCGCCCGGCTCGACAAGCGGCCGCACCGGCCGCTCGCGCAGGCTGTCGCGATAGTCAGCACCCCAGTCGGCGGCGCGCCGCGACCATTGCCGGAATTCAGTGTTGTCCATCGTGTCCTCCCGACATGATCGCCTCGCCGACGTCTTCCGGCCGGCTTTAGATTCTTCTGCGACTGCCCCCTATCCCGGAAAATCCGGCAGGCTGGCAAAGGCCGCCTTAAGCGCATTCGACCAGCCATCCGAGACGATGCGGTAATACTGGTCGTCCTGGCCGATTCGCTTGTTAAGGCCGACTTTGAAAGCGTCGTTCTCCAGGAAAAGCAGGTCGAGCGGCAGGCCGACCGACAGGTTCGATTTCAGCGTCGAATCAAACGATACCAAAAGCAGCTTCACCGTCTCGGCCAGGCTCATCGTTCGCTCGTACGCGCGTATGATGATCGGCTTGCCGTATTTGGTCTCGCCGATCTGGAAGAACGGCGTGTCGTCGGTCGATTCGATGAAATTGCCTTCCGGATAGATCATGAACAGGCGTGGTGCACTGCCCTTGATCTGGCCGCCAAGGATGAACGACGCGTTGAAATAGGAATCGGCCTTGTCTCCGGACGGAGAGGAATGGGCGATGACGTCCTTCACCGTGTCGCCGACCATCCGTACCGTCTGGTACATCGATGGCGTTTCGAGCAACGTCGCGTGGCGATCCGCCACGGCCTTGGTGCGTTCGTCCAACTGGCTGATCACGGCTTGCGTCGTCGCCAGATTGCCGGCAGACATCAGCACGATCACGCGCTCGCCTGGCACTTCCCAGACATGCATCTTCTTGAACGTGGAGATCGAATCCATGCCGGCATTGGTACGCGTGTCCGACATGAACACGAGCCCGTGATCGATCTTCAGGCCGACGCAATAGGTCATGAAATCTCTTCTAGAGCGTTCATCGCTTCACGGAAACGCAGAACCGCTCTAACTCCTTGTTTTGACGCAACTCCGGAGGGAAACCGTTTCACACTTTCCTGGAATTGCTCCAGCGGCAATCCCAGGGGATTACTGCTCCACCGTGACGGTGACCGCAAGCTGTTCTTCCGCCTGTCCCAGTCGAATTCCCGACACCGGCGTGGCGTCGCGGTAGTCGCGGCCAGTTGCCACTTTCACATAGCGCTCGTCGGGCGAAATGCCATTGGCGGCGTCGAAGGCAACCCAACCGAGACCCGAAACATGGGCCTCGGCCCAGGCATGACTTGCCGCTTGCTCGACCGTCGCGTCGAGCATCAAGTAGCCGCTGACGTAGCGGGCCGGATAGCCCATGGCGCGCGCGGCGGCGGCAAAGATATGGGTGTGATCCTGGCAGACGCCGGTTTTCAGCGCCAAGGCTTCCTCTGCCGGCGTCGTCGCGTTGGTGGTGCCTGGCGTGTAGGCGACGCGCTCGCCGATGACAGCCATCAACCGGTGCAGCCTTTCGATGTCGGTGCCCTTGCCGACCGATGCGGCGAGTTCGCGAACCCCGCTGCCAATCGTCGTCAATGGCGTTTCATGGCTATACAGCCAGAGCGGCGTAAAACCCTGATGCGGTCCGGAGACGCCTGACGTGTCGCGTGTCACCACTTCGCCCGATGCCTCTACCGTGATAAAATCGCGCTCGCCCTCGACGCTCAACAGTCTTGTGTCATTACCGAAATGATCAACGAAGCGGACCTCCTCGCGCGCGCCCTCGATGTTCAGCGCCCAGGATAGAACGGTCTGCGTCGATCCGCTGACCGGAAGCAGCCGTAACCGCTGCAGCAGATAGTGCACCGGCGCATCGTAGCGGTATTCGGTCCGGTGGGTGATCTTCAGCCGCATGCACTATTTCCCGCTTGCGAGCATGATCTCGTGCCAGGTTCCACTCTTCGGCATCATGCTCAATTGAACCGGTAATCTTGTGCGATCTCGTCGCCCAATCTGGTGTTGTCGCGAATGAAATTGGCCAGGAATTCATGCAGGCCGGCGTCGAATATGTCCTTGATGGATCCACCGGTGAGCATTGCCTGGGTTCTGCAGGCTGTCTCATGGCAGACGTGGCGCTCGCCATAGTCGTCGCTCAGGAACTTCAGATGCTCGGCCAGGAAACGATAGCAGAAGGTCAGCGAACGCGGCATGCGGACATTGAGGATCAGGTAATCGGCAATGTTGGTCGGCTTGTAATCGGCGTCGTAGACCCAGCGGTAGGAGCGATGCGCCGATACTGAGCGCAGGATCGATTCCCACTGATAGTTGTCGAGCGTCGAGCCGACCCAGGAGATCGACGGCAACAACACGTAGTATTTCACGTCGAGGATGCGCGCCGTGTTGTCGGCGCGCTCGACATAGGTACCGAGCTGCGAGAAATCGAAGATCTCGTTGCGCAGCATGGTGCCGTAGAACGAGCCGCGGATCAGCGCGGTCTCGCGCTTGATTGCATCGAGGACGCTCGGCAGGTCGCGCTCGTCGATCGGCTTGGCCAGCATGCGCTTGAGCGCCATCCAGGCCTCGTTGATGCTTTCCCAGGTCTCGCGCGTCAGCGCCGTGCGGACCATGCGGGCATTGTTGCGGGCCGTCTCGATCGACGACATCGTACTCGACGGATTCGAGGTGTCGCGCAGCAGGAAGTCGGCGACGTTCGCGGCGGAATAATCCTGATATTTCTGCGTGAAAGCCGCATCGGAGCCGGCGCTGAGCAGCACCGAATTCCACTCTTCCGAGGCGTTCTGGGTCCGGGTCAGCGCCATGCGCAACCCGGCATCGACCAGCCGCGCCATGTTTTCGGCCCGCTCGATATAGCGGTTCATCCAGTAGAGCCCGTTGGCGGTGCGGCCTAGAAGCATGTCAACGTGCCTCGATTTTGAGCGAGTAGCGAGTAGCGAGTAGCGAGTAGCGAAAAAATAGGTTCATGATTTTTGTTGCAGGCTCCTGATCATAGAACGCAGCATTCTCCCGATCTCATCGGTTTGGCCAAGCAAACGCACCATCTCCACTTCAACCATCAATCCTACTTTTTCGGACAAGATCAGGTGTCTCCCTACTCCCTACTCCCTCATCTCAGTCATCCAACACCCAAGTATCCTTCGTTCCCCCGCCCTGGGAGGAATTGACCACCAGAGAGCCCTCCTTGAGGGCGACGCGCGTCAGCCCGCCGGGCACGATCTGGATGCGGTCGGAGACCAGCACGTAAGGCCTGAGATCGACATGGCGCGGCGCCAGCCCGTTTTCGGTCAGGATCGGGCAAGTCGACAGCGCCAGCGTCGGCTGGGCGATATAATTCGAAGGCTTCGCCGCCAGTTTCTTGGCGAATGCCTCGCATTCCTTCTTGGTCGCGGCCGGCCCGACCAGCATGCCGTAGCCGCCGGAGCCATGCACTTCCTTGATCACCAATTCGTCGATGTGCTCGATCACGTATTTCAAACTGTCGGGTTCCGAGCAGCGCCAGGTCGGGATGTTGCCGAGGATCGCCTTGCGGCCGGTGTAGAATTCGATGATCTCGGGCATGTAGGAATAGATCGCCTTGTCGTCGGCGATACCGGTTCCCGGCGCATTGGCGATGGTGATGTTGCCGGCGCGGTAGACATCCATGATGCCTGGCACGCCAAGCGCCGAGTCAGGCCGGAAGGTCAGCGGGTCGAGGAAGGAATCGTCGACGCGGCGATAGAGCACGTCGATCTGCTTGTAGCCTTCGGTCGTTCGCATCGCGACATGGCCGTCGACGACGCGCAGATCCTGTCCTTCCACCAGTTGCACGCCCATCTGGTCGGCAAGGAAGGCATGTTCGAAATAGGCGGAGTTGTAGCTGCCCGGCGTCAGCACGGCGATGGTCGGCGCGCCCTTGGCGCTTTGCGGCCGTACCGCCGCCAGCGATTGGCGCAGCAATTGCGGATAGTTCTCGACCGGCCGCACCTTGATCTTCTGGAACAACTCGGGGAACAACTGCATCATCGTCTCGCGGTTCTCCAGCATGTAGGAGACGCCAGATGGCGTGCGCGCATTGTCCTCCAGCACGTAGAATTCGTCCTCGCTGATGCGCACGATATCGACGCCGATGATGTGGGTATAGACGCCGGCCGGCGGCCTGACCCCGATCATCTCCGGCAGGAATGCCTCGTTCCTGGCGATCAATTCCCGGGGAACGCGGCCTGCGCGCAGAATTTCCTGGCGATGATAGATATCGTCGAGAAAAGCGTTCAGCGCCTGCACGCGCTGTTCGATGCCTTGGGTCAGGCGTCGCCATTCATTGCCTGAAATGATCCGCGGAACGATGTCGAACGGGATAAGGCGTTCGGAGGCT
This sequence comes from Mesorhizobium sp. M0152, assembly GCF_040322415.1. Lineage (NCBI taxonomy): Bacteria > Pseudomonadati > Pseudomonadota > Alphaproteobacteria > Hyphomicrobiales > Phyllobacteriaceae > Mesorhizobium > Mesorhizobium sp. M0152. The sequence goes on along the minus strand of NZ_JAMYTH010000001.1, from coordinate 110,452 downwards.
TCCTGCTCGCCATAGACGGCAAAGGTAATGCCGGTCTTGCGAAAGACGCGTTCGGCGTCCTGCATTTTCTCGGTGAGCCTGGCCGGATCCTGCTCCTTAAGCCAGCGATCGTAAGCCGAATACGGTCTTCTCAATCCGGAGACCTCCGGAAGCATTTCATCGAACGCGGCCAATCGCATACTCCCCTGTGACGCCATTTCACTGGCGTCGTTGGAGAAAATCAAGCGCAATCGGTGATTTGACGGAAGCCGGCGATCAGGTTGTCGCTCATGCCTAAAAATTAGGCGACGAGAATATGAGCTTGGCCAGGCTTTGCCTCATGCCCGGGCAAACGCACTCCGGCGCTAGAAGGCGCGAAACGTGACGACGGTGAACGTGTCCTTGATGCCTGGGAGAATCTGCACCTTCTCGTTGACGAAATGCCCGACGTCTTCCTCGTCATCGACATAGAATTTGGCGAGCAGATCGTAATTGCCGGCGGTGGAGTAGATCTCCGAGGCGATCTCGGCGTCGGCAAGCGCGCTGGCAACCTCGTAGGATTTGCCCAGCTCGCATTTGATCTGCACGAAAAACGCCTTCATGGCTTCGTCCCGCTAAATTTCCAGGTCCAAGCGGCCCTTCTGGCAGACTGGAGGCGCGCTTTCAAGCGCTGGGACGGTACTCAGCCGGCGCGGACCCTGGCCACGACCTCCCGCAGCTCCGCCACCGGCATGCCGCGCTTGAAAAGCTTGCCGCCGATCACCAGCGCCGGCGTGCCTCGCAACTTGAAGGCCGTCGCCTGGCCATCATTGCGCGACAGCAATGCGTCGATCGCGGGCTTCCGGCCGGCAAGACCGGCGCGCGCTTCGGCAACATCGACGCCTACCGAGGCGAGAATGGTGTCGGTGCGGCGCTCGGAAAGCCCACGCTGATTGGCCATCAGCGCATCGACGGCCGCCGCGTAATGGGTCCCCGCCGATAACGCCATCCGCGCCGCATCGCGCGAGACGTCACCGAAGATCGGCCAATCCTTCATCACCAGCCGGATGCCCCGATCCTCGGCCATAAGCTTCTTCAGTTCGACAAAGACGAGCTTGCACACGGGGCATTGGTAGTCGACGAACTCGGCGATGGTCACATCGCCATCGGCATTGCCAAGAGCCGGTATCGCCGGATCGAAAGCCACTTCGGCGACGGTTGGTGCGGTTTTGGCCCAGGCCGGCAGAGGCGCCAGGACAACAAGGCTGGCAGCACCCTTCAGCAAAAGGCGCCGATCGACAGGCTGCGCGAACATCATTCGTCCCATGCGTTGCACGTTTCCCGCCCCTGATCACGATGAGCGCCCCGCCTTAAAGGAAGCTTAAGCACGAAAAAAGCGCACTGGCGGGATGAATATTCGCGGCCGCTGAAACCGTGAAGCACTGCCAGGCGTATGTTAGGATGCCACCTGGAACAGCTTTTCTGGAGCCGGCTTTTTGGAGACGACGGAGACCAAGCCATGCGCCGCATGTTTTTCGCATTCGCGTTCGTTCCGCTCCTTCTGGTTTCGTCTGCATACGCCGGGGATACCGAGGTTAGGGCGGCGCAAACGGCCATAGACGGCCAGCTGAAAGCGTTCATCGCCGATGACGGCGCCACGGCCTATAGTTTCGCGGCGCCGAACGTGAAGCAGATATTCCCGACCGTAGACACGTTTATGAACATGGTGACCAACGGCTATCCGCCGGTGCGCAAGCCCCGGAGCTACTCCTTCGGCAAGGTCGAGGAGACCGGCCCCGGTTCGATCGTCCAGCAGGTGTTGATCGTCGGCCCCGACGGCAAGGATTACGAGGCGGTCTATACGTTGCAACAGCAACCGGACGGCACGTTCCGGATTACTGGATGCAGCCTGCGCGCGTCGAATTCGCTGAGCACCTGAGTAGAAAAACGCTCAATAGCGCGCCCTGCCCCCCGACATATCGAACACCGCTCCAGTGTTGAACGCGCTGGCATCGGAGCATAGCCAAAGCACCAATGCCGCGACTTCATCCACAGAGCCGAGGCGCCTGAGCGGACTGGCGTTGATCATGTCGTTTACGACATCGTTGCCAAGCCGCCTGATGAGTTCGGTATCGATCGGTCCCGGCGCGACGCAATTGACGCGGATGTCGGTGTCGCTGACCTCCCGCGACAATGCTTTTGTGAAAGCAATGACACCCGCACTTGCCGCAGAATAGGCTGCCAGGTTCGGCAGTCCTTCCTTGCCCGCCAGCGAACCCATATTAACGATACGACCACTCCCGGCCTTGCGCATGATCGGCAGAACCTGGTGCGTGACTTCGAAAACACCCATCAGGTTGACGCCGATGATCCGTTGCCATTCGATCGGATCGAAGGCCTCGAATCCACGATAGCTGCCAAGGTAGCCTGCATTGTTGATGAGGATATCGATCCGCCCGTCATCGACTGTGACCCCGGCCAATGCGTCCTTTATCTGGTGTGCCTTGGTCACATCGACAGTCTGGCAATAGGCGCCATCGAGAGGCAAGGGATCCGCATCCCATATCCAGACATCGGCACCGGACTGTATCAGCTGCGCGGCAACGGCTTTGCCGATACCCCTTGAGCCGCCGGTCACGATCGCGGTCTTGCCGCCAAAGTCGTACGTCACGGTCATGGCTTAACCCCGACCGGACCCTGCGTCCGGACAATCGACCAGTCAATCGTTATCACGCAGACGCTGGCTCATTCACAGGGCAGGAATATCGCCCCGCGCCCAACCTTCGGAAATCTCCGCTGAGCGCGCTTCGAAGGTCTGGGCTTCGATGGCGGCGCGGACGTCCTGCATCAGCTTCTGATAATAGGAAAGATTGTTCCAGGTCAGCAACATTGCCCCAAGCGCCTCTTGCGAGCGCACAAGGTGGTGCAGATAGGCGCGCGAATAGTCACGAGCCGCCGGGCAATCGCTCTCCTCGTCCAGCGGGCGAGGATCGTCGGCATGGCGGGCGTTGCGCAGGTTGACCTTGCCGCGCCTGGTATAGGCAAGACCGTGCCGGCCGGCCCGCGTCGGCATCACGCAGTCGAACATGTCGATACCGCGCGCCACCGATTTCAGGATATCGTCGGGCGTGCCGACGCCCATGAGATAGCGTGGCTTGTTATCAGGCAGTTCCGGGCAGGTGATCTCGAGCATCTCGAGCATCACCGCTTGCGGCTCCCCGACGGCAAGGCCTCCGATCGCGTAGCCCTTCAGGTCCATTTCGCTCAGCGCCTGCGCGGAACGCACCCGCAATGCCGCGTTGTCGCCGCCTTGAACGATGCCGAACATCGCCTTGCCCGGCTGATCGCCGAACGCCGTCTTGCAGCGCTCGGCCCAGCGCAGGGACAGTTCCATGGCGCGCTCGATCTCCTTGGTCTCGGCCGGCAGCGCCGTGCACTCGTCGAGCTGCATCTGGATGTCGGAATCGAGCAGCCCCTGGATTTCGATCGAGCGCTCCGGCGACATCTCGTAAGCGGCACCATCGATATGCGAGCGGAAGGTGACACCCTTTTCGGTCAGTTTCCTCAGCTTCGACAGCGACATCACCTGAAAACCGCCGCTGTCCGTGAGGATCGGCTGCGGCCAGCGGGCGAATTCATGCAAGCCGCCGAGCCGCGCCACGCGCTCGGCGCCCGGCCGCAGCATCAGATGATAGGTGTTGCCAAGGATGATGTCGGCGCCGACGCCGCGCACCTGGTCCATGTACATCGTCTTGACGGTGCCGCCGGTGCCGACCGGCATGAAGGCCGGCGTACGGATTTCGCCGCGCGGCATGTCGATCACGCCGCGGCGCGCTTTACCATCGGTCGCCAATACGTTGAAGGTAAATGGCTTAGCCATTGAATTCCTTGTCATGGACCGGGGCCGCCGGTGCCTGCTCGTCGAGCGACTGGCGATAGCGAATGCCGGCTCGCAATTTCTTCACTTCCGCAATCAGGCGTTCGCGATCGAGGGGCTTGCAGATCATCGTCCATCGATTGCCTCCGCTCGGTAGAGCAGGCTTGCGTCCCCATAGGAATAAAATCTGTATCGGTTCTCGATGGCATATGCATAGGCCGCGCGCATCGTGTCGAGGCCGCTGAAAGCCGAAACCAGCATGAACAGGGTCGAGCGAGGCAGATGGAAATTGGTCATCAGCATGTCGGCGACGCGAAAGCGGTAGCCGGGCGTGATGAAGATATCGGTGGGGCCGGACCAGGCCAGCAGAGTGCCATCCTCGCGCGCGGCACTCTCCAGTAGGCGCAGTGAGGTCGTGCCGACGGCGATGATGCGCCCGCCCCTCGCCTTTGCTGCGTTCAGCGCGTTGGAGGTTGCATCACTGACCGAGCCAATCTCGGCATGCATCTTGTGCTCGGCGGTATCGTCCACCTTCACCGGCAGGAACGTGCCGGCGCCGACATGCAAGGTGACGAAGCGGCGCTCGACACCCCGGGCATCGAGAGCGGCAAACAGCTCCGGCGTGAAGTGCAGGCCTGCCGTCGGTGCCGCGACCGCGCCCTCCTCCTTGGCATAGATGGTCTGGTAGTCGGCCCGGTCGCGTTCGTCGTCGTCGCGCTTCGAGGCGATATAGGGCGGCAGCGGAATATGGCCGACGGCGTGCAGCGCCTCGTCGAGGAAAGGTCCCGACAGGTCGAAGCCGAGCAGCGCCTCGCCGCCCTCGCCTCTCTCGATCACGGTGGCGTCGAGCTGGCCGAGGAAACAGGAATTGGCGTCATGGCCAAAATGGATGCGGTCGCCGGCGGCGATGCGCTTGCCCGGCCGCATGAAGGCCAGCCAGCGGTCCGGCGCCATGCGCATGTGCAGCGTGGCTTCGACTTGCGCCTGTGCCTCGCCGCGCCGCCTAATGCCTTTGAGCTGGGCCGGAATGACCTTGGTGTCATTGAAGACCAGCACATCGCCTTCCCTGAGCAAGGCGGGCAGTTCGCCAACAGTCCGGTCTTCGAGCGCTTTCCCCGGCTTGACCACCAGCATTTTTGCGCTGTCGCGCGGCTCTGCCGGGCGAAGCGCGATGCGCTCCTCCGGCAGGTCGAAGTCGAAGAGGTCGACGCGCATCAGTAGAGCCGGACGAGCAGCGCTCCGGCCAGCAGCAGCACCGCGCCGGCGATGCGGCCGAGCGAGATTTCACGCACCGCGACGCCGAGGAAGCCGATGCGGTCGATGAGCATGCCGGCCAGCAACTGGCCGGCCACCAGAAATGCCATCAGCGCGGCAGCACCGATACGCGGCGTCAGGATTGTGGAGAGCGTGACATAGAAGCCGCCCAGCATGCCGCCGGCCAGGAACAGCCAGGGCGCCGGCGCCTTCCAGTCGAGCGAGATGCCTTGCAGCTTCACCACCACGACCGCAATGATGCCGAGCACGATCGCGCCCGACAGGAACGAAAACGCCGCCGCCGCGACCGGAAGACCCAGGCCGCGCGCCAGCTGCGAATTGATCGGCGCCTGAATGGCAATGAAGGCGCCGGACAGGATTCCGAGAAGCGACCAGATGGCGCCCATCATTGTCGTTTTGCCTTACTTGACGTCGGCCGCGACCTTCAGCGACACGATCTTGTCGGGATCCTGCACCGGCTCGCCGCGCTTGATCTTGTCGACATTGTCCATGCCTTCGATGACCTGGCCCCATACCGTGTACTGGCGGTTGAGGAAGGCGGCATCGTCGAAGCAGATGAAGAACTGCGAATTGGCCGAGTTCGGGTTCTGCGAACGCGCCATCGAGCAGGTGCCGCGGCCATGGTTGGCGTTGGAGAATTCGGCTTTCAGGTCCGGCTTGTCGGAACCGCCCATGCCCGCGCGCGACGGCGCGAAGGAAGGCTTGCTCGAATTGCCGAACTTGACGTCGCCGGTCTGCGCCATGAAGCCCTCGATGACGCGGTGGAAGACCACGCCGTCATAAGCGCCTTCACGCGCCAATTCCTTGATACGGGCGACATGGCCCGGAGCCAGGTCGGGGAGCATTTCGATGACGACCTTGCCCTTGGTCGTTTCCATGATGAGCGCGTTTTCGCGGTCCTTGATTTCGGCCATGTCAGATATCCTTCTTCAAAAAACAGAATTATTTGTCGGCGGCGATGCGCACCTTGATCATCCGGTCAGGTTCGGTGACCGTGCCGTTGTCGGCCTCTTCGCCCTTCTTGATCTGGTCCACCAGTTCCATGCCGCTGACGACATTACCGACGATGGTGTACTGCCCGTCGAGCGGCGGCGCCGGCGCGAACATGATGAAGAACTGAGAATTGGCCGAGTTCGGATCCTGCGAGCGGGCCATGCCGACCACGCCGCGCTTGAAATGCTCGGTCTGCGAGAACTCCGCCGGCAGGTCGGGCAGATCGGAACCGCCGGTGCCGACTGCCTCGGCGCTGAAGCCCTTGCTCAGGTTGCCGAACTTCACGTCGCCGGTCTGCGCCATGAAGCCATCGATAACGCGGTGGAAGGCGACATTGTCATAGGCATGCTCGCGCACAAGTTTCTTGATCTGTGCGACATGCTTCGGCGCCAGATCGGGGCGGAGCGCGATGGTCACATCGCCGTCTTTCAGCGTGATGACCATGGTGTTTTCCGGATCGGCGGCATACGCCGAGACCGATGCGGTCACGAGACCGGCAAGTACGACGAGGAACGAGGCAAGCTTTTTCAGCTGCATGGGATGGCTCTCCGAAAATTTATGTTCATGGATGCGTTGTCCCAAAAACCGGGTTCCACTTCTGGGACGACATGCATCATTTCGCGAATTTGGCGGTGAGTGCGCCGGCAACGGCCGCCGGCACGAAGGGGCGGATGTCACCGCCCATCGAGGCAATCTGGCGGACAAGTGTGGCGGTAATGGTGCGCACCGAGGGGCTTGCAGGCAGAAAAACCGTCTGCAGCTCCGGCGCCATGGTCTCGTTCATGCCGGCCATCTGCATTTCATAGTCTAGATCGGTGCCGTCGCGCAGGCCGCGGATCATGATCGAGGCGCCCTCTTTGCGGGCCGCGTCGATGACCAACCCGTCAAAGGCAACGACCTTTATGCGGGCGCCGTCGCGGCCAAATTCGGCTTTGGTTGCGGCTTCGATCAGTTGCACCCGCTCCTCGAAGGAAAACAGCGGCTTCTTGCCCGGATGAATGCCGATCGCCGCATAGACGATGTCGGCCACCGCCAGCGATGCTTTCAGCACATCGAGATGGCCGTTGGTCAGCGGGTCGAAGGAGCCGGCATAAAGGGCGATACGTTCGATCATGGCGGTGCTTCTAGCGGGCGCGTCGGCGGAAGGCAAATCCGTTAATGCGACGCCCGTGAACCTTTTCCGGCGCATGAACGACAGATGAACAAGCCGATCACGAAGCCTTCACGCAGCGTTCACTAGGTTGAACCCTTATTAAGATGAAACCAAAATCCTATCTATCCGTTGTAAGGCGCAGGAGAACACGCAAATGCTGATCTACATGCTCGCCACCGCAATGACCGTCGTCATGCTGATCGCCACCGTATTGGGGCTGCATCAGGAGGCACAACGTATCCGCGTCAAGGCAACCACCAAGCGATTCGAAGGCTTCGGCCCCCGCAAGCCGTATCGTCACTACTAAGTCAGTCCGAATTTGCCGACGCGCCGGCCAGTGGGCCGGCGTTGCTGTGTCGGGAGCTACGCTGCCCCAGCCTTATTCCACACCGTCCTTATTCCGCACCATCCGGGCCAGCATCGGTCGTATCCGCAGCGACACCGACTTCGACGATCTCTTCGCTTTCCTCGTCCGACTGCGGCTCCGATATCCGCTCGACCGATACGACCTTTTCACCGTCCGCCGTGTTGAAGATGGTCACGCCCTTGGTGGCGCGGCTGGCGAAACGAATGCCGGCGACCGGCACGCGGATGACGGTGCCGCCGTCCGACACCAGCATGATCTGATCGTCATTGCCGACCGGGAAGGTCGCCACCAGCCTGCCGATCTCGGCGGTCTTCGAGACGTCGGTGGCGCGGATGCCCTTGCCGCCTCGTCCAGTCAGCCGGAAGTCATAGGATGACGAGCGCTTGCCGTAGCCATATTCGGTGACCGTCAGCACGAACTGCTCATGTGCCTTGAGGAACTCGTAGCGTTCGTCGGAAAGCTCCGTCTCCTCGCCGACCTCTTCGTTCGTAAGCGCGATCTCTTCCTCTTCGCCGGTCGCGACGCCGGCGGCAAGCCGGCGGTCGGCCGCCGCCCGCTTGAGATAGGCGGCGCGTTCGGCCGGCGGCGCATCGACATTCTCGATGACAGCCATCGAAATCACCCTGTCCGAATCGGCCATGGCGATGCCGCGCACGCCGACGGAGTTGCGGCTCTGGAAGACGCGCACATCGCCCACGGAGAAGCGGATGCACTGGCCGGAACTGGCGGTCAGAAGCACGTCGTCATTGTCGGTACAGGTCTCGACACCGAGGATCTCGTCGCCTGCCTCCTCCAGCTTCATGGCGATCTTGCCGTTGCGGTTGACCTGGACGAAGTCGGAAAGCTTGTTGCGGCGCACCGTGCCGCGCGTGGTGGCGAACATCACGTCGAGTTCGCCCCAGCTCGTCTCGTCCTCGGGCAGCGGCATGATGGTGGTGATGCGCTCGCCCTGTTCCAGCGGCAGCATGTTGATCAGCGCCTTGCCGCGCGACTGCGGGTTGCCGATCGGCAGACGCCACACCTTTTCCTTGTAGACGATGCCGCGCGAGGAGAAGAACAGCACCGGCGTGTGGGTGTTGGCCACGAACAGCCGGGTGACGAAATCCTCTTCCTTAGTCGACATGCCCGAGCGGCCTTTGCCGCCGCGGCGCTGCGCCCGGTAGAGCGACAGCGGCACGCGCTTGATGTAGCCGGAATGGCTCACCGTCACGACCATGTCCTCGCGCTGGATCAGGTCCTCGTCTTCCATGTCCGCCCCACCCTCGGCGAGTTCGGTGCGGCGTGGGGTGCCGAATTCGTCGCGCACGGCGGCAAGCTCGTCCTTGACGATCTGCTGCACGCGCACGCGGGAAGACAGGATGTCCAAATAATCGACGATCTCGGCGCCGATCGTGTTCAATTCATCGGCGATCTCGTCGCGGCCGAGCGCGGTCAGGCGCTGCAGGCGCAGTTCGAGGATGGCGCGCGCCTGTTCCTCGGAGAGATTGTAGGTGCCGTCCTCATTGATGCGATGACGGGGATCGTCGATCAGAAGGATCAGTGATTCGACGTCGCCGGACGGCCAGCGCCGCTCCATCAACTGCTCGCGCGCCGTTTGCGGATCGGGCGCGGTGCGGATCAGCTTGATGATCTCGTCTATGTTGGCGACGGCGATGGCCAGGCCGACCAGCACATGGGCGCGGTCGCGGGCCTTGCGCAGCAGGAATTTCGTCCGCCGGGTGACCACTTCCTCGCGGAAGGCGACGAATGCCCTCAGCATGTCGGTCAAGGTCATCAGTTCCGGCTTGCCGCCATTCAGCGCCACCATATTGGCGCCAAAAGAGGTCTGCAGCGGCGTGAAGCGGTAAAGCTGGTTGAGAACGACGTCGGCGACGGCATCGCGCTTCAACTCGATGACGACGCGGTATCCCTGGCGATCGCTCTCGTCGCGGATATCGGAAATGCCCTCGATGCGCTTGTCCCGCACCAGCTCGGCCATCTTCTCGATCATCGACGCCTTGTTCACCTGGTAGGGAACCTCGGTGACGATGATCGATTCACGGTCGTTGCCGCGCTGTTCGATGTTGACCTTGCCGCGCATGACGATGGAACCGCGGCCGGTCGAATAGGCGTTGTAGATGCCGGAGCGGCCAAGCACGATGCCGCCGGTCGGGAAATCCGGCCCCGGAATGATCTCCATCAGCGCCGGCAGGTCGATCGCCGGATTGTCGATGATGGCGATGGCGCCATTGCAGACTTCACTGAGATTATGCGGCGGGATATTCGTGGCCATGCCGACGGCGATGCCGCCGGAGCCGTTGACCAGGAGGTTGGGGAACCGCGCCGGCAACACTTTCGGCTCGCTGCCGGAAGCATCGTAGGTGTCCTGGAAATCGACGGTTTCCTTGTCGATGTCCTCCAGCATTTCATGCGCGACCTTGGTCAGCCGCGATTCGGTGTAGCGCATCGCCGCCGGCGGATCGCCGTCGATCGAACCGAAATTGCCTTGCCCGTCGATCAGCGGCACGCGCAGCGACCAGTCCTGCGCCATGCGCACCAAGGCGTCATAGATCGAGGCGTCGCCATGCGGATGGTATTTACCCATCACGTCGGCGACCGGACGCGCCGATTTCACATATTTGCGATTCCAGTGGTAGCCGCTTTCATGGGCGGCGAAGAGAATGCGCCGATGAACCGGCTTCAGGCCGTCGCGCACGTCCGGCAACGCACGGCTCACGATCACGCTCATGGCGTAATCGAGATAGGAGCGCTGCATCTCCTCGATGATGGATATCGGCTCGATGCCGGTGGGGCCGCCGTCGGCGCCGCGCGGTGTCTTCTGGTCGGTCAAATCGGATCACAATCTAAACAGGAATCACTTGGTGCTTATATAGGAACCAACGCCGAAACTCCAACCTTAGAGGCACTTTTCCAGTGTCATTTTTTATGGGGATTTCAAAAGGATACCGCTGATTGCGACGATATGGCCACCGCGCTTTTCGCCGCCGCCAGGGCAACAGCCGGCAATGAACCATTTCCCCCCAAGCGAAAGCCACGAGCATGATGAGTTGGATCCCATGGCTGCCTCCGCATGCGCCGAGCGCTCGGGCACCCATTTCACGGGACCAGGGCAAGCGGGGTGCGGCCGAATGCGCCACGGCGGGCGCGAAAATTGCCCGGCGTTTCTCCCATCACGCGCCGAAACCGGCGGTTGAAGCTCGACAGATCGTTGAAGCCGGCCGCGAAGGCGATCGCCGAGACCGCGTCGTCTGATGTGCGCAACCGCACCGCCGCGCGGTTCAGCCGGGTCTTGAGCAGGAACTGGTGGGGCGTCATGCCGGCGACCTGCCGGAAGACGCGCAGGAAATGATAGGGGCTGGTCGCTGTCGCATCCGCAAGCGCTGAAAGCGAAACCGACCCTTCGGCATCCAACTCGATCCGCCGCACCGCTTCGGCAACCCGCTTCTGGTCGCGGCGGCTCGGCTGGCGCCCAGCGCGCGCCGCGCTGGAGACCGTAGCCACGGCGGCACCCGCGATGCGCAATCCGAGTTCCTCGAAGGCGTCCCGGTCGCCCATCTCTCGCGCCGTCTCCGCCTCAGCCAGCAGTGGCGCCAGGGCCGGCAAAGGTGGCAGGCGCGGCGCTTCGAAAGCCAGATTGCTGGCGCCCGGCACGCCGGCCACGATCCGTTCCATATAGGCCGGCTCGAAGTGAAATGAGAGGCAGCGGTCGCCGCCGCCATGTTCGTGCCCGCATTCGTAGCATGTGCCGGAATTGCCGAGCAGCAGCGCGCCCGGCGCCAGCATCTCGGTGCCTTGTTGGGCGCGGTAGCGGAACGCGCCGCTGGTGACCGCCGCGATACAGAAATCCTGATGCGCCTCCTCGAACGGCCGGTCGCCGGCGCTGGCCGTGCAGACCACATCCGCCACGTGCCAGCCGGGCCCGGATGCGAGCGTATGCGTGGTCGCCGTCATGGCCGAATTATAGCAATTTTTCCCAAGCCCAGAACCCCGCCACCGCCTAGATTCCGGGTCTCCTGACAAGAAGAGACCGAAACCATGTTCGACCAATCTTCCTTTGCCGAGGCTTTGCACAGCCCGGGCCCCATCGACGGGCTTGCCGAAAAGCTGAACCTTTATGGTCGCTTCGTCGGTGCCTGGACTTTCGACGCCTCGCGCCAGCTTGAAGACGGTACCGTGCTGACCGGGCGCGGCGAGGTGCATTTTGGCTGGGTTCTGGAGGGCCGCGCCGTCCAGGACGTCTGGATCCTGCCTGCCCGCGACGCCGGCCCCTCGCCCTCGCTCGGCAAATGGACGTTCTATGGCACGACGCTGCGGGTCTACGATCCCGGCGCGGATGCCTGGCACATCTTCTGGAGTGATCCGCGCAGCCAGTATTTTAGCCGCCAGCTCGGCCGCGCCGACGGCGACACGATCGTGCAAGTCGGCGCTGACGACACCGGCTCCTCCGTGCGCTGGAGCTTTTCGCGGATCACCGGGAACTCGTTCCGCTGGCTCGGCGAGCGCTCGCATGACAATGGCGCGACATGGCGGCTGGAGGTGGAATTCCTGGCGCGGCGGCAAGCGGAACTTGATGGCTAAAGGCGGTTCCGTAGCGATCCTTCGCGGACCGAGCTAACGCCGAAGCTGCCGATCTCCCCCCTCGTGGGGGAAGATGTCCGGTCCACCCTCCGCAGCTGTGCGGAGGACGGGCAGGACAGAGGGGGGCGCCGGCCCGCCGGCTTCCAAAAGGTTGAATTCCCGGGACATGAACAGCTTCCCTGGCGGTTCCCCCCGACCGGTCTTTGCTCTACCAATATCCTGGTGCGGGCTCTGCCCGGTGGGAGGGTCAGAGATGCCGAATTTCGACAGCCTGTTCAACGCCTTCGTCACCATTCTCGTGACCATCGATCCGCCCGGCCTGGCGCCGCTGTTTCTTGCCGTCACGCGCGGCATGAACCGCGAGGAGCGCCAGCAGGTGTCCGTGCGCGCCTCGGTCATCGGCTTCCTGGTGATGGCGCTGTTCGCGGTCGCCGGCGCCTCGATCCTGTCGGTGTTCGGCATCACGCTGCCGGCCTTCCGCGTCGCCGGCGGTTTTCTCCTGTTCTTCATCGCCTTCGAAATGGTGTTCGAGCGCCGGCAGGACCGCAAGGAGAAGATCGGTGACGTCGCCATCACCAAGGACATGATCCACAACATCGCCGCCTTCCCGCTGGCGATCCCGCTGATCGCCGGCCCCGGCGCGATTTCGGCGACGGTGCTGCTCTCCGGTTCGTTTCAGGGTTTTGGCGCGCAGGCGGCTCTGGTCGGCATCATCTTCGTCTGCCTCGCCATTACCTATCTGGTGTTCGTGCTGTCGGAGCGCATCGACCGCATCCTCGGCCAGACCGGCCGTTCGATCCTGACCCGCCTGCTCGGCGTCATCCTGGCCGCACTTGCCGTGCAGTTCGTCGCGGACGGCATCAAGGCATTGATGGTGGGGTGATGCGCGACGGGCCGCCTGTCGACGGCGACCCTACTTCGCCGTCATATCGATCACTTCGAAATCGTGGGTGATCGCAGCGGTCTTGGCCAGCATCGCGGAGGCCGAGCAGTATTTCTCGATCGAAAGATCGATCGCCCGCTTGACCTTGTCGCTGGAGAGCGCCTTGCCCTTGACGACGAAATGCATGTGGATGCGGGTGAAAACCCTGGGCTCGGTTTCGGCCCGGTCGGCGTCGAGCTCGACCACGCAGTCCTCGACCGCCTCGCGGCCCTTTTCGAGGATATGCACCACGTCATAGGCCGAACAGCCGCCGGTGCCGATCAACACCAGCTCCATTGGGCTCGGCCCCGGCGTTTTACCTTCCGGTCCGAACGCAGTCCCCAGCACGACCTTGTGGCCCGTGCCGGATTCGCCGACGAAGGTGCGTTCCTCGACCCATTTGATGCGTGCTTTCAACTGAAACATCCTTTCGCCGCAACACTGTCCATGCCTGGGACTAGAGAAGAGTTCACGGGCCGCTACGCGCGACCCCGAAGACCACGTCGTGCATGACCCTGCCCGGCAACAGCGTGAAGATGCCGGCGCCGACCAACGCAAAGACATACAGCGCAATCATCGCCTTGCGGTGCTTGGCGACGCGGTGATTGCGTGCATGCCAGACCGCCAGCGGCACCGTGACCAGCACCAGGATCGACAAGAGATGGATCGGGCTGAAAGGGCCAAGGAGCCGTATCTGCTGGATCCAGAAACTCGAGATGGCAACGGCCAGCATCAGCGCCGCCCAGAGATAGCCCATCGCGCGGTGGCGCAGCGTGCCTTTCGGCAGCGCCAGCTGCGCGCCGCCTATCGCCAGCGCGGCAAAAGCCGCAAACGCATGCCATGGGATCGGAGGACGTGCCGATAGGAGCGGTCCGAGCGACATCGCGCCCTCTCCTCAGATGCCCGTCACGCCCGTGTCGATGCTCAGAACGGAATTTCGTCGTCCAGCTCGCGCGAAGAACCGCCGCCACCGCCGCCCTTGGAAGCGCCGCCGCCGCGATTGAAGCTTTCGCCCGGGCTGGACTGGCCGAAATCGGAGCCACGGCTGCTGCCGCCGGAATAGCCGCCGACCTGGCCGCCTTCGCCCTGTCCGCGCGCGTCGAGCATCTGCAATTCGCCGCGGAACTTCTGCAGCACGACTTCCGTCGTGTATTTGTCGGCACCGGTCTGGTCCTGCCATTTGCGGGTCTGCAGCTGGCCCTCGACATAGACCTTCATGCCCTTCTTCAAATACTGCTCGGCGACCTTGGCGATCCCCTCATTGAAGATCACGACATTGTGCCACTCGGTCTTTTCCTTGCGCTCGCCAGAATTCTTGTCGCGCCAGCTTTCCGACGTGGCGATGCGGATGTTGACGACCGGCTCGCCCGAATTCAGGCGACGGATTTCCGGGTCCGCGCCGAGATTGCCGACCAGAATGACTTTGTTGACGCTACCCGCCATGATATTTCTCCGCGCTCGTCCGAAACAAATTTTTGTCGCAGCACCTTACAGGCTGTCGACAGTCGCCGCCTGCTAAGGCTGGCTTTTCCCACAAGGTTTTTGTTCTCTTTTCGTTCTACACGCATTGCCGCCGATTGTCAAGGAATGGCAGCAATGCTGGAAGCCCCACATATGGGTTTCAAAACAGCCCTTGCCAAATCGATAAGTATCCACTTATGCTTTCGTCATGATCGAAGCCGAGATTTTCCGAGCCCTGGCCGACCCGACGCGCCGCGCCGTCTTTGAGCGGCTGGCGACAACCGAGATGAGCGTGTCGGAACTGCGCAGCGGCATGACGGTGTCGCAGCCGGCCGTGTCGCAACATCTGGCGGTTTTGCGCGGAGCCGGCCTCGTGACCGAGCGGCGCTCCGGCCGCAACGCCTATTATCGCGCCGATCCGCGGGGGCTTACACCCCTGCTCTCCTGGATCGAACGCTACCGGGCCTTCTGGCCGGATCGCATCGAAAGGCTGAAGGCGGTTTTGAAGGACATGGACCAATGAAGCACGAAAGCCAAACCGAAGCCGCTCTCGATGCGATCGAGTTCGAGTACGATCTCACCGAGCCGCCGGAAAAAGTGTGGCGGGCGCTGACCGTGCCGGAACTGCTCGCGGCCTGGATGATGCCGAACGATATCAGGCCGCAGACCGGCAGCCGTTTCGCCTTCGCCGGGCCGGATGCTGCGATCGAATGCGAAATCCTTGACGCCGAACCCGAACGGCTGCTGCGCTATTCCTGGCGCGAGCAGCCGGGCGATGCCAGGCAGGACGCGCTCGACAGCATCGTAACCTTCACGCTCGCCCGCACCGTTTCCGGCGGCACGCATCTGCGCATCGTCCATGACGGCTTTGCCCGCAAGGCAATGCCCGCTGTTGCCACGGCGGGTGCCGGATGCCGGCTTTCGCTGGGACTGCGCGGGCCCGCGAAACCCGTCGCCGCGAACACATCTTTGCCGATGCTGCGCGCGGCCTGACCAGGACAATGGAGAAGATTATGAGCGGTGTTGCCAATCTGGTGCCGATGGTGATCGAGCAATCGAGCCGCGGCGAACGCGCGTTCGACATTTTCTCGCGGCTGCTGCGCGAGCGCATCATCTTCATCAACGGCGAGATCAACGACGACACCTCGGCGCTGGTCTGCGCACAGCTTCTGTCGCTGGAATCGGACAATCCCGACAAGGAGATCTCGCTCTACATCAACTCGCCGGGTGGCGTGGTGACCAGCGGTTTCGCCATCTACGACACGATGCAGTACATCAGCTGCCCGGTGTCGACCGTCTGCATGGGCTTTGCCGCTTCGATGGGATCGTTCCTGCTGATGGCGGGTTCGCCGGGACGCCGCATTTCGCTGCCCAACGCCACCATCCTGCTGCATCAGCCGCTGGGCGGTTTCCAGGGCCAGGCCTCCGACATCCAGCGCCATGC
This sequence comes from Mesorhizobium sp. M0152, assembly GCF_040322415.1. Classification (NCBI taxonomy): domain Bacteria; kingdom Pseudomonadati; phylum Pseudomonadota; class Alphaproteobacteria; order Hyphomicrobiales; family Phyllobacteriaceae; genus Mesorhizobium; species Mesorhizobium sp. M0152. Next base: position 94,424 of record NZ_JAMYTH010000001.1, on the reverse strand, counting down.
CGAGCGCATCGGCCAGACGAAACGCCACATGACCGAACTCTATGCGCAGCATTGCGGACGCAGCTACGAAGAGGTCGAGCGAACGCTGGACCGCGACCACTTCATGACCGCCCGCGAAGCCCAGGCGTGGGGCATCGTCGACCACGTCTTCGACACACGCAAAAAGGCGGCGTGAATCCGGTTGCCGAAGATTTGACGATGGCTGTCTGGTTCCGTCGGCGCCACATGACTATAAATGAGGAATGGCCTACCTTCTTCCGTCCAGAACTTCACACCGCATCGCCATTGCGATGCTCGCCATTGCCGGCCTGGTGTCCGGCACGGCACGCGCCGAAGACAACTCGCCACGGAAAGGCGCCCTGCCCGGCGTGAGCAGCGAGTATCGCATCGCCAGGCCGGCTCCGCAGCCCGAGTCCGACGACGCGTTCCCCAGCAACGGCGACGGCCAGTTCAAGATCGGCGACACGGACGTCAGGATTTCCGGCAGCATCACTGTCGATGTCGGCGCAGGTTCGATCAAGCCCTCCAACCGGTGACATCAGCCGGAGGGTTTGCGATTCATCTTCTCAAGGTCCGCGCTATTGGGCGGGCACGCTTTTGGAGATCATCTCGCCTAAAAGAATAGCCCCGCCGTGCTTTGCGCAAACGGACGGGGCTTCTCTGGATTTAAAATCCAATCTCTTGCCGGGAATATACTGCCGGCGTTTGATTTCGGATGCTTCGCGGTGTTCAGCCGACGATCCGACTAGCAGTCTCTGATTTTAACGGTACGGCAGGTTCATGGTTTGCCTGGCGGCGAAACCGCCAACTCTTGGCACTTATGCCCGCCGCGGCTCCATCGCGATGTGGAGCCCTTTGTGATGGTCAGGTGGCGTCATGCTCCGCTCCTTTGTCCATTGCGTCCTGTCGTCGTCCCGAAGCTCAAATCGCAAATGCCTGCGGCGTCTCGCAGGCCGCCCCTGGGCGGCGAGGCCATCGAAAGACGGCCGGCTTCGGTTGACGTCTGGAGTCTGCCCCCCTCTGTCGGGGACGTCAACCGTTCAAATAGGCTGATTAAAAAATGTGATCGAACCTCATGCACCAGGGCTCCATGCACAGCTTTTGTCAGGAGCATGTTCGGCCTTTGTTCTTTCTGCTTGCCCCTTCGCGCGAAAGACGGTTAAACGCTTCTGTCGGGAGTTGTGGCGTCTCTCGACGTGGCGGCAAAAAAACCTACATAAGGGATGGCCGGGAAAAGCCCGCCAATCCCACGAATTCCAGATCTGAGGCGGCGACCGGCTATGGCCGACCATAAATTTCTTTCCATTCGCGGGGCGCGCGAACACAATCTCAAGAACGTCGATCTCGACCTGCCGCGCGACAGCCTGATCGTCATGACCGGCCTGTCGGGCTCCGGCAAGTCGTCGCTCGCCTTCGACACCATCTATGCCGAAGGCCAGCGCCGCTATGTCGAAAGCCTGTCGGCCTATGCCCGGCAATTCCTCGAAATGATGCAAAAGCCGGACGTCGACCAGATCGACGGCCTGTCGCCAGCCATCTCCATCGAACAGAAGACCACGTCCAAGAACCCGCGTTCGACGGTCGGCACCGTCACCGAGATCTACGACTATATGCGGCTTCTGTTCGCGCGTGTCGGTGTGCCCTATTCGCCGGCCACCGGCCTGCCGATCGAAAGCCAGACGGTTTCGCAGATGGTCGACCGGGTGCTGGCGGTCGAGGAAGGCACGCGCCTGTTCATCCTGGCGCCGATCGTGCGCGGCCGCAAAGGCGAGTACCGCAAGGAATTGCTGGAGCTGCAGAAGAAGGGATTTCAGCGCGTCAAGGTCGACGGCGTCTTCTACGAGATCGCCGACGTGCCGGCGCTGGACAAGAAGTACAAGCACGACCTCGACGTCGTCGTCGACCGCATCGTCGTGCGCGGCGATCTCGCCACCCGGCTTGCCGACTCCATCGAGACCGCGCTGAAGCTCGCCGAAGGGCTGGCGGTGGCCGAGTTCGCCGACAAGCCGCTCGACGCCAGCCAGACCGGCGAGGATTCGGTCAACAAGTCGAAGAACGAGACGCATGAGCGCATCCTGTTCTCCGAAAAATTCGCTTGCCCGGTGTCCGGCTTCACCATTCCGGAGATCGAGCCCAGGCTGTTCTCGTTCAACAACCCGTTCGGCGCCTGCCCGACCTGCGACGGTCTCGGCAGCCAGCGCGCCATCGATCCCAATCTCGTCGTACCGGATGAGAACGTGTCGCTGCGCGACGGCGCCGTCAGCCCATGGGCGAAATCGACCTCGCCCTATTACGTGCAGACGCTTGAGGCGCTGGGCAAGGCCTACGGCTTCAAGCTCGGCGACAAGTTCAGGGATTTGAGCGTCGAGGCCCAGGAGGCGATCCTGCGCGGCACCGGCGAGCGCGAGATCACGTTCCAGTATGATGACGGCCTGCGCTCCTACAAGACGACCAAGACTTTCGAGGGCGTCATTCCCAATCTCGAGCGGCGCTGGAAAGAGACCGAATCCGCCTGGATGCGCGAGGAGATCGAGCGCTTCATGTCGGCCACGCCTTGCCCGGCCTGCAAGGGCTATCGGCTGAAGCCCGAGTCGCTGGCGGTGAAAATCGCCGGCAAGCACATCGGCGAGGTCACCGAACAGTCGATCCGCAACGCCGACCAGTGGTTCACCGACCTGCCGGCACAGCTCAACGACAAGCAGAACGAGATCGCGGTCCGTGTGCTGAAGGAAATCCGCGAACGGCTGCGCTTCCTCAACGATGTCGGGCTCGACTATCTGACGCTGTCGCGCAATTCCGGCACGCTGTCGGGCGGCGAGAGCCAGCGCATCCGGCTTGCCTCGCAGATCGGCTCCGGCCTCACCGGCGTGCTCTATGTGCTGGACGAGCCGTCGATCGGCTTGCACCAGCGTGACAATGCGCGCCTTCTCGATACGCTGAAGCACCTGCGCGACATCGGCAACACGGTGATCGTCGTCGAGCATGACGAGGACGCCATCCTGCATGCCGACTATGTCGTCGACATGGGGCCCGCCGCAGGCATCCACGGCGGTGAGATCATCGCCCAGGGCACGCCGCAGCAGGTCATGGCTAACTCCAATTCGATCACCGGCAAATACCTGTCGGGCGAACTGGAAGTGGCGACGCCCGGCGTGCGGCGCGAGGCGAAGAAGAACCGGCGGCTGAAGATCGTCGGCGCGCGCGGCAACAATTTGAAGAACGTCACCGCCGAAATCCCGCTCGGCACCTTCACCGCCGTCACCGGCGTGTCGGGCGGCGGCAAGTCGACCTTCCTGATCGAGACGCTGTTCAAGGCGGCCTCGCGCCGCATCATGGGCTCGCGCGAGCATCCGGCCGAGCATGACCGCATCGAGGGCCTCGAATTCCTCGACAAGGTCATCGACATCGACCAGTCACCGATCGGCCGCACGCCGCGTTCGAACCCGGCCACCTATACCGGTGCCTTCACGCCCATCCGCGACTGGTTCGCGGGCCTGCCGGAAGCGAAGGCGCGCGGTTATCAGCCGGGGCGCTTTTCCTTCAACGTCAAGGGTGGCCGCTGCGAGGCCTGCCAGGGCGACGGCGTCATCAAGATCGAGATGCACTTCCTGCCCGACGTCTACGTCACCTGCGACGTCTGCCACGGCAAGCGCTACAACCGTGAGACGCTCGACGTGCTGTTCAAGGGCAAGTCGATCGCCGATGTGCTCGACATGACCGTCGAGGAAGGCGTCGATTTCTTCGCCGCGGTGCCCGGCGTGCGCGACAAGCTCGACACGCTGAAGCAGGTCGGCCTCGGCTATATCCATATCGGCCAGCAGGCGACGACGCTGTCGGGCGGCGAGGCGCAGCGCATCAAGCTCGCCAAGGAACTGTCGCGCAAGGCGACCGGCAAGACGCTCTACATCCTCGACGAGCCGACCACCGGCCTACATTTCCACGACGTCGCCAAGCTTTTGGAAGTGCTGCACGAGCTGGTCGACCAGGGCAACACGGTGGTCGTCATCGAGCACAATCTCGAAGTGATAAAAACCGCCGACTGGGTGCTCGACCTCGGCCCCGAAGGCGGCGACGGCGGCGGCGAACTCGTCGCCTCCGGGACGCCGGAAGCGATCGTGCGCGAAAAGCGCAGCTACACCGGCCAGTTCCTCAAGGAATTGCTGGAGCGGCGCCCCGGAGGCAAGCGCGAAGCGGCGGAGTGATGGGCGGCCCGCTTGGCGCCTGGAGAGCTTTTGAATGACAATCCGAAGAGCGCTTGCCGGTGATCTCCAGGCTATCGTCTCGCTGACGGAAGCCGCCTATGCGCCCTACACCGCCTTGCTCGGGGCGCCGCCGGTCCCGGTCACCGAAGACTATGCGCCGCGCATCGAACGCGGCGAGGTCTGGTTGCTGGAGAGCGGCGGCGACCTGGCCGGCCTGATCGTCTTGGAGCGGCAAAAAGACCACGCGATGATTTTCTCAGTCGCCGCGGCGCCTGGCTTCCAAGGCAAGGGATTCGGCATCGCGCTGTTGAAATTTGCCGATGAACAGACCCGTCTGTGGCGCCTGCCGGAAGTGCGGCTCTACACCAATGCAAGGATGGAGCGGAATATCGCGCTTAATCTGGCCTATGGTTTTCACGAAACGGGTCGCCGGCCCAATCCCTACCGGCCGGGATGGGTGCTCGTCGATATGGCCAAAGCCGTCGACGAAATCACGATGGCCTGATTTTTCTGAATTCGGCCAGGCTTTTGAATCGGGAGGACGACAATGAGCAAATCGGGAACAATCCGCGCCGGCATGGGCGGCTGGACCTTCGAGCCGTGGGATACGTCCTTCTATCCCGAAAAACTCTCCAAGGCGAAGCAACTGCAATATGCCACTCGGCAGGTGCCGAGCATCGAGGTCAACGGCACCTATTATTCCAGTTTCAAGGAGCCGACCTTCGTCAAATGGGCGAACGAGGCGCCGGATGGTTTCGTCTATTCGCTGAAGGGCAACCGCTTCGTCACCAACCGGCGTGTGCTTGGTGAGGCCGGCGAGTCGATGATGCGCTTCCTCGGCTCCGGCATCGCCGCACTCGGCGAAAAGCTCGGGCCGATCCTGTGGCAGTTCGCGCCGACCAAGAAATTCGATGCGGACGATTTCGAGGCTTTTTTGAAACTGTTGCCGGAAAAGCAGGACGGCGTCGCGCTACGCCATGCGCTCGAAGTACGCAACGACAGCTTTGTCGTGCCGGAATTCGCCGCGCTCGCGCGCAAATACAAGGCGGCGATCGTCTATGCCGATCACGCCAAATATCCTGCGATCGCCGATATCACCGGCGATTTCATCTACGCCCGGTTGCAGACCGGCAGTGACGATAATCCCGACTGCTACACGCCAAAGGGCCTCGACGAATGGGCCGCGCGTGCAAAGGTCTGGGCGGAGGGCAAGGTGCCGGCCGACCTGCCGCGCGCCGATCCAAGCACCGATGCGCCGGTCCAGCCGCGCGACGTGTTCGTCTACTTCATCACCGAAGGCAAGGTGCGCGCGCCGTTCGGGGCAATGGCATTGATGAAGCGGGTGACGGCCTAAGCTGCAGGCCTTGTGGCTATAACCATCTTCTAGGTACCTGCGTCAGCAGCCTCTGTCGGAACCTCAGGGGCGTCATGACCGTTTTGGCGGAGTGGGTTCCCCCGGAGCTAATGCTGATCGGGAGAACCCGAGAAAAGCGAGGAAAGGATGGCTGTCATCCTTATCGGAGCGTTGCTCATCGTCGCCGGCGTTGTGTACATGGCGGGCGCGGCCCTCAAGCGCGGACGGCTCAGCGATCCCGCACCTGTAACTTCGGATCGACCTATGCCAAACCTCGCAACGCCGGGACCGACGCTCGAGCCACGCCGGCGGGGCCTCGGTTTCCTCGGCCTATCACAGAATTGGCCGGGACTGCTAATGATGGCGATCGGCGCCATCCTGCTGTTGTCGACGATAGTCCTCTAAGGCAGCGCAATCTCGGCGTCTTCGCCTCCATCGTAACCTTATCGATACTTCCTTACGTCATGAATCCCGCCACGCTAGGTTGCAGAGGCGGCCGCGGGCAAGGACGAGGGGCATGTCGCTCGACTACAACTCACTTCTGCTGGCAGTTGGTTTTTCCGCTGCCTGCCTGAGCCTGACGTTGTTCGGAACGTGGCTGACCGCGCGCACCGACAAATTCCTGCTGACATGGGCGATCAGCGCATTGCTGGTGGTCTGCGATATCTTCACCTACGACGCCTACATCGACACGCCCGGGCGCATCCTCGGCATGGCCACCTTCGCTCTGCTGCTGGTCAGCTTCTCGATGATGCTTGGTGCCTCCTACCAGTTCAGAAGCGGCGGCTCGCCAATCCCCAGGATCCTGATCGGCAGCGGCATTTCGCTTGCGGTGGCGCTGCCGCCGATGGCGCTTGGCTATGACGGGCTCGGCTTCATGTTCGAGAATCTGTTCGCCGCGCTGCTTCTGTTCGCCACGGCCACCGAATACTGGAAAGGCCGCGCCGAGGCCCCTGCCCTGACGATCGGTGCCGCGGCCCTCTATTCCGCCACCGCCCTATCTTTCCTGCTGTGCGCCGCTGTCCTGGCCTGGGACGGCAAGCTGATCCTCGGCCATGCGCCGAGCAACTGGGCCGAGGATTTGAGCCTTGTCGTCGTCATTGCCTCGATGACGGGCATCGGCGCGCTGTCGCTGGCCCTCAACCAGGGCCGCCTGGCCAGACATCACCGCCGCAACGCCCTGACCGATCCGTTGACCGGCCTGCTCAACCGCCGTGCGCTGTTCGACCTTTTCGGCGATTCTCCGGTCGGCGCCTTCACCGCGGTAGTCGTGTTCGACCTCGACAGTTTCAAGGCCATCAACGACGAATTCGGCCACGCAACTGGCGACGAGGTGCTGCGAGTGTTCGCCAGGGAGCTCGCCTGCAATCTTCGCCCGGCCGACATTGCCGCACGCATGGGCGGGGAGGAATTCGCGCTTGTGTTGAAGCGGACCTTGCCCGAAACGGTGGAGAATACCGCCGAAGCCATACGGACCTCGTTCGCGGCGCGCCGCGTCGAAACCGAAGCGGGATCCCTGACATGCACGGTCAGCGCCGGGTATGCCTTCGGCAGCAAGGAAGGCCTCAGCTTCGACAAGGTGCTCAGCGCCGCCGACAAGGCGCTCTATGCCGCCAAGCGCGGTGGCCGCAACCGCGTCTCTCCATTCCGGCGCGCAAGCTGATGCTAGACGTTGTCGTGACAGCCGCTTACGACAATGGCACCATGCTTCGCATCTACGCCCCGCGCTGAACCATCACGAATTCTGGCAGTGACATAGCAATGCCGCGCCTGTGGTCGAGAGCAACGAGGGCGGCTTTTATGCCGCCAAGACGATTTCATTGAAGGTATCGAGATCGACGTAAAAGACCTTGGTGATTTCCTCGATCAGTTCGTCGCGGTCGTACCCTTGCGATCTCAGGATGTTGATGGCGGTGATGATGTCGACGCGCTCCGTGAGCCGCCGTTTCTGGTAGTCCTCGACGTAACGTTCCATGGCTGTCCCTTAGCCTGTGTGCCCAAACGCGTTGAACGACAGAGATCGCAGAGGGAAGCTAGGAATGCATGCTTGCGCGGAACTTGCCCGCCCGGGCCCGCGTCCCTCGATCTGCGATAAACCAGACTGATACGGAAGCGGCCGACTCACAAAAGCCAGGAAAAGATTAGCATGCAGCTCCGGGTGCACCAGAGACGCAGATGGTTGGGTCGGAAATATTGTGCCAACGACTTCGGATTCACCTGAAGCCCAGCGCCGATTCTACACCGTCAGGAATTTCCTGACATCGGCACGGTCCAGATCTTCCGCCGGCCCGGTATGGACGATCAGGCCGCGGTCCATGATGTTGACCTCGTCGGCGAGCTCGCGGCAGAAATCCAGATATTGCTCGACCAAAAGCACGGCAATGCCGGCCTGGTCGCGCAGATAGCGGATGGCGCGGCCTATGTCCTTGATAACAGACGGCTGTATTCCTTCCGTCGGCTCGTCGAGCACCAGCAGCTTCGGCCGCATCACCAGCGCCCTGCCGATCGCGAGCTGCTGTTGCTGGCCGCCGGAAAGATCGCCGCCGCGGCGGCCCAGCATCTGCTTCAGCACGGGAAACAGCTCGAACACATGCGCCGGCACGTTGCGGTCGACGCGCTTCAAGGGCGCGAAGCCCGATTCCAGGTTCTCGCGTACAGTGAGCAAGGGAAAAATCTCCCTGCCCTGCGGCACGAATGCGATGCCCGACCGGGCGCGGTCATACGCCGCGCTCCGGTCGAGCGCCTTCCCCTCGAAGGCAACGCTTCCGCTCGTCAGCCGGTGATGGCCGACGATCGATCTCATCAAACTGGTCTTGCCGACGCCGTTGCGGCCGAGCACGCAAGTTATCTTGCCGGCACCCGCCTTCAGCGACACGCCGCGCAGTGCCTGGGCGGCGCCGTAGTGGAGCGTGGCATCGGAAACTTCGAGCATGTCAGCGCCTTCTCCAGAACCTGAGAAAAGACAGATCGAAGCGATGGAATTGAACCCGCCAGACCATGCTCATCTCCCCAGATAGACTTCAACGACGCGCTCGTCGGCCGAAACGAAATCGAGTGTGCCTTCGGACAGCACCGAGCCCTCATGCAGGCAGGTGACCTTGACGCCGAGCTCGCGCACGAAATGCATGTCATGCTCGACGACGATGACCGAATGGTCGCGCGCTATATCCTTGAGCAGCCGCGCCGTTTCCTCGGTTTCGGCATCGGTCATGCCGGCGACCGGCTCGTCGACCAGCAGCAGCTTCGGATCCTGCGCGAGCAGCATGCCGATCTCGAGCCACTGCTTCTGGCCATGGCTGAGATTGGCGGCCATTTCTTCGCGCTTGTCGCCGAGCCGGATGATGCCGAGAATGTCGTCGATCTGCCGCGCCTCCGCGGCCGAGCGGCGGTGGAACAGCGCCGGGAAAATCGAGCGCGGCCCCTTCAGTGCCAGCATCAGGTTTTCCTCGATCGTGTGGCTTTCGAACACGGTCGGCTTCTGGAATTTGCGGCCGATGCCCATCATGGCGATCTCGGCCTCGTCATGCTTGGTGAGATCCACCTGACCGTCGAAGAACACTTCGCCCTCGTCGGGCCGCGTCTTGCCGGTAACGATGTCCATCATCGTCGTCTTGCCGGCGCCGTTGGGACCGATGATGGCGCGCATCTCACCCTTGTCGAGCACCAGCGACAAATTGTTGATGGCGCGGAAGCCATCGAAAGAAACCGAGACGCCGTCGAGATAAAGGATGGTGTTCGACTTCGACATGGTCGCTCACTCCGCCGGCTGCGGTTCGGGGCTGGACGAAGACCATTCACCCGGCTTTGTCGCCGCGCTGCGAACGATCTTCCGCGGCGGCGGCGGCATCTCAGGATCGGTGCCAGCCTCCTCGGCCGGCGAAGCCGCACGCAACGCCCTGGCGTTGCCGCGCCAGGAATCCCACATGCCGATGATGCCCTTCGGCAGGAACAGCGTGACGGCGACGAACATGCCGCCCAGTGCAAACAGCCAGAATTCCGGCAGCACGCCGGTGAACCAGGATTTGCCGGCATTGACCAGCAGCGCGCCGACAATCGGCCCGACAATGGTGCCGCGTCCACCGACGGCAGCCCAGATCACCACCTCGATCGAATTGGACGGTTCGAACTCGCCCGGATTGATGATGCCGACCTGCGGCACGTAAAGCGCGCCGGCAATGCCGGCCATGACGGCCGAGACGGTGAAGGCGAACAGTTTCACATTCTCCGCCCGCCAGCCGAGGAAGCGTGTGCGGCTCTCGGCGTCACGCACGGCCATAAGCAGCTTGCCGTATTTCGAACCGACGATCGCCCAGGTGATGAAGACCGCGAGTGCCAGCATCACCGCGCTGGCGGCGAACAGGGCCGAACGCGTCGCATCTGCCTGTACGTTGAAGCCCAATATATCCTTGAAATCGGTCAGGCCATTATTGCCGCCGAACCCCATGTCGTTGCGGAAAAAGGCCAGCAGCAGCGCATAGGTCATCGCCTGGGTGATGATCGAGAGATAGACGCCGGTGACGCGGCTGCGGAAGGCGAACCAGCCAAAGACGAAGGCGAGCAGGCCCGGCACCGCAAGCACCATGATCGCGGCGAACCAGAAGTGGTCGAAACCGGTCCAGAACCATGGCAATTGCTTGTAGTTCAGGAACACCATGAAATCTGGCAGAATCGGATTGCCATAGACGCCGCGCGAGCCGATCTGGCGCATCAGATACATGCCCATCGCATAGCCGCCGAGCGCGAAGAAGGCGCCGTGGCCGAGCGAAAGAATGCCGCAATAGCCCCAGACGAGGTCGAGCGCCAGCGCCAGCAACGCATAGCAGAGATACTTGCCGGTCAGCGCCACGATGTAGGCGGGGATATAGAACGCGCTGGCCGGCGAAATGGCCAGGTTGAGCAGCGGCACGATGATGGCCGCCGCCAGCAGGATGAGGATGGTGATGGCGATGCGGCGGTCCGCGCCGGCGGCGAAGAAGCGTCCTGACATCATGCTTCCACCGCCCTGCCCTTGAGCGCGAACAGGCCGCGCGGGCGCTTCTGGATGAACAGGATGATCAAAACCAGCACGACGATCTTGCCGAGCACGGCGCCGGCATAGGGCTCGAGGAATTTGTTGACGATGCCGAGCGAGAAGGCGCCGACCAGCGTGCCCCACAGATTGCCGACACCGCCGAAGACGACGACCATGAAGCTATCGATGATGTAGCTGCGGCCGAGATTGGGCGAGACGTTGTCGATCTGGCTGAGCGCGACGCCGGCGATGCCGGCAATGCCGGATCCGAGCGCGAAGGTCAGCGCGTCGACCCAGGGCGTCCTGATGCCCATCGACGCGGCCATGCGCCGGTTGGCGGTGACGGCGCGCATCTGCAGGCCCCAGGGCGTGCGCTTCATCACATAGAGCAGCACGGCGAAGACACTGAGCGCGAAGACCAGTATCCAGAGACGGTTCCAGGTGATGGCCAACTGGCCGACGTCGAACGAACCCGACATCCAGGAGGGATTGCCGACCTCCTGGTTGGTCGGCCCAAAAATGCTGCGCACGGCCTGCTGCAGGATCAGCGAGACGCCCCATGTCGCCAGCAGCGTTTCCAATGGGCGTCCGTAGAGAAAACGGATGACGCCGCGCTCGATGATGAGACCAACCAGGGCTGAGACCAGGAAGGCCAGCGGCAGCGCGATGACCAGCGACCAGTCGAACAAGCCTGGAAAGGAAGTGCGGATCACCTGCTGGACGACGAAGGTCGTGTAGGCGCCAAGCATGACCATCTCGCCATGCGCCATGTTGATCACGCCCATGACGCCGAAGGTGATGGCAAGGCCGATAGCGGCAAGCAGCAGCACCGAGCCGAGCGAAATGCCGTACCAGATGTTCTGGCCGGCATCCCAGAATGCCAGCGTCGAATTGATGTTTCGAATGGCCGCGGTCGCCGCTTCCTTGACCACGTCGGAAGCGTTCGCCTCGACCGAGGTGAGCAGCGAAACCGCGTCGCGGTCGCCCCTTGCGCCGATCAGCGCCACCGCGGCGAGTTTGTCTGCGTCCGGCCGGTCGGAGACCAGCACGGAAGCGGCACGGGCCTGTTCGAGCAAGGCCTTGACGCTCGCGACCGTCTCGTTGGCGATCGCCGTGTCGAGCGGCTCGATGTTTGAGGCATCCGGCGTCTTGAACATTGTATCGGCGGCGGCGATGCGCGCGGCCGGATCCTTGGCGCCGAGCGTCAGCGTGCCCAGCGCGTCGCGGATGACGCGCCGCAAAGTGTTGTTGACCTTGATCTTGGTGATACCGTCCTTAGCCGCTTCGCCGGACGCTCCGCCGCTCAGCGGGTCGAAAAGCTCGACGCTTTCGCCGGCTTCCTTGCCGACGAACACCAGGGAATCCGCCTTGCGGACATAGAGGTTGCCGTCGGCAAGCGCCGATAGCGGCCGTTCGACGGCGGGATCGCCGGTGGCGGCCAGTTCGTGAACCACGGCTCCCGTGGCGGAAAACCCGGTGGCCGTGGCGAACTTGGCGACGATGGCGCGCAGATCGGCTTCATTGGCATTCGACGGCAAAAGTGTCGCCAGCAGCAACACCAGCATCAGGCCAATCATGCGGATCGATGTCATCGGCTTCGGGTAGCTCCGGGGCTGTTGATTTCGCGCCCGGGCGGGCTTGGAGGAGGAAGCCCGCCCGAAGCGCTTGCGGTCCCGGGCCGTGGCGTTGCGGCCACGGCCCGGTCAGACCGGGAGGATCAGTTCGTGCCTTTGCCGCCGCACTTGCCGGTGGCGACATTGAAGTTGCCGCAGGACAAAGGCGCGCGCCAATCGGAGATCAGGTCCTTGGAATCGGGCAGATAGTCGGACCACTCATCGCCCATCACCAGGCCCGGCGTGCGCGAAACCGTCTCGAACTGGCCGTCGGCCTGGATTTCACCGATCAGCACCGGCTTGGTGATGTGGTGGTTCGGCATCATGGTCGAATAGCCGCCGGTCAGGTTCGGCACGGAAACGCCGACCATCGCATCGATGACCTTGTCCGGATCGGTGGTGCCGGCCTTCTCGACTGCCTTCACCCACATGTTGAAGCCGATATAGTGGGCTTCCATCGGATCGTTGGTGGTGCGCTTGTCGTTCTTGATGAACTTGTGCCAGTCGGCGATGAACTTCTTGTTCTCGGGCGTATCGATGCTCTCGAAATAGTTCCAGGCGGCGAGATGGCCGACCAGCGGCGCGGTGTCGAGACCGGCAAGCTCTTCCTCGCCGACCGAGAACGCCATGACGGGGATGTCCTCGGCCTTGATGCCCTGGTTGCCGAGTTCCTTGTAGAACGGCACATTGGCGTCGCCGTTGACCGTCGAGACGACGGCGGTCTTCTTGCCGGCCGAGCCGAACTTCTTGATTGCCGAGACTTCGGTCTGCCAGTCGGAGAAGCCGAACGGCGTGTAGTTGACCTGGATATCCTCGGCCGCGACGCCCTTGGCCTTCAGGTAGGCTTCGAGGATCTTGTTGGTGGTGCGCGGATAGACGTAGTCGGTGCCCTCGAGCACCCAACGCTTCACCGAACCGCCGTCCTCGCTCATCAGATAGTCGACGGCCGGGATGGCTTGCTGGTTCGGCGCCGCGCCGGTGTAGAACACGTTGCGCTCGCTTTCCTCGCCCTCATACTGGACGGGATAGAACAGGATGTTGTCGAGTTCGGAGAACACCGGCAGCACCGATTTGCGCGACACCGAGGTCCAGCAGCCGAACACGGCCGCTACCTTGTCCTTGGAGATCAGCTCGCGCGCCTTTTCGGCGAATAGCGGCCAGTTGGAAGCCGGATCGACGACGACGGCTTCGAGCTTCTTGCCGAGCAAGCCGCCCTTGGCGTTCTGCTCGTCGATGAGCATCAGCATGGCGTCCTTCAGCGTCGTCTCCGAAATCGCCATGGTCCCCGACAGCGAATGGAGGATGCCGACCTTGATCGTGTCCTCGGCCGCCTTCGCGGGAGCGGACACCATCAGGCTGGCGGCGACCACGCCAGCCGAAAACATTTTTGTTATTGTCAAGAAATTACCCCTCATGCCTAACACTCCCAAACTGGTTGATTGCATCGCAACAATACGAAGCAACCCCCATGCCAACTGCCGATCCAACGTGTCTTCGAGGTGGATAATCGAACGCAATCAAAGGCTTGCATATTAGCAACACATAAACAAAGAGGTCCGGTCGAGAATCGATTGCGGGAAATTTGCGCAGCGCACACCGCTTGTGCCTAATTTTCGTACAAATTTTTCCGGTGCCTAGATTTTGACCCGACTCCTCGGGTCGCAAATGACAAATGTTGCGGCAGGGCACAGAAATAGGGCAAGCTCGCCGTTCAACCGGACGACGTCATGGCATCCTGGATTTCCCGCCTTTCTATTGCCCGCATTGCTCTTGGCATCCTGCTTCCGACGACAGCGACCGGCGATGCACGCGCCGACTTCAGTGACGGAAAGATGCCCGACGGCACCTATCACTGCGAAGTCTACTTGCTCGGCATGTTCCTCAGTCTCGGCGACATCACCATCAAGGGAAATGTCTATAGCGGCCCGGTCACGTTTGGGGCGGCACGGCAGGGTTACAACTACCAGATGGACGCAAACGGCGTGATCTCATGGCTGGGACCGCTCGGCGGCTATACCACCGGCGGCAACTCGCTCTCGCTGACCCAGGCAACATTGGATGGCCAGAACCCGCCCTCCTTCGACATCATCATGAAGCAGCCCGACGGCGCCTTCACCGCCTCGACTTGTACGAAGAACTGAGACGCCGAGAGAAAAAGAGGCACTAGACCTCGTCTGCCCGGCGGGATCGCCAGCGACACGATCGTAAGCGCACGACCTGCGCAGCCATCGGCCGGGCATGGTAGGCCGATGGCGTCGAAGCGGGAAACGGCCTGATCAGCGATTTCTAAGATTCAAGCACATCCTTGACGATGGTCGCCAGCTGCTTGAGCGAAAACGGCTTCGGCAGGAAGCCGAAATGCGCGTCCGCAGGGAGGTTCCTGGCGAATGCGTCCTCGGCATAGCCGGACACGAAAACGAATTTGATGTCGGGCTGGCGCTTGCGCAGTTCGCCGAGCAGCGTCGGCCCGTCCATTTCCGGCATCACCACGTCCGAAACGACGATATCGACCTTGCCGCCGAGCGCTTCGAACACTTCCAGCGCCTCGACGCCCGAGGATGCCTCGTGCACGGTATAGCCGCGCGAGGTGAGTGCCCGCATGCCGCCCATGCGCACGGCATCCTCATCCTCGACCAACAGCACCGTGGCCGACCCGGACAGGTCCTTGGCGGTATCGGCCGGCTTGACCGGCGCCGCGGCCGGCGCTTCACCGGCTTCGCTGGCCTTTTTCGCCTCAGCGATGTGACGCGGCAGGAAGATGCGGAAAACGGTCCCCTTGCCGACCTCGGAATCGCAGAAAATGAAGCCGCCGGTCTGCTTGATGATGCCGTAGACCATGGACAGGCCAAGGCCCGTGCCCTTGCCGACTTCCTTGGTGGTGAAGAACGGCTCGAATATCTTCTTCAGCACGTCCGGCGCGATACCGCTTCCGGTATCCTCGACCTCGGCCACGACATAGTCTGCCGCGGCGAGTTCGCGGTAGGGAAAGGTCTTGCACTCCTCGGCGGTCACGTTGCGGGTGCGCACGGTGAGATCGCCGCCGGCCGGCATCGCGTCGCGCGCATTGACCGCCAGGTTGACCACCACCTGCTCGAACTGCCCGATATCGACCTTGACCGGCCACAGGTCGCGTCCATGGTCGATCTTCAGCTTGATGTCGTTGCCGACCAGGCGGGCAAGCAGCATCCTGAGATCGGCGAGCACGTCGGTCAGGTTGAGCACTTCCGGCCGTAGCGTCTGCTTGCGCGAGAAGGCCAGCAATTGCCGCACCAGCGACGCCGCCCGGTTGGCGTTCTGCTTGATGTTCATGATGTCGGGGAAGGACGGGTCCGACGGCCGGTGGTTGGTCAAAAGCAGGTCCGACGCCATGATGATGGCGGTCAGCACATTGTTGAAATCATGGGCGATGCCGCCGGCAAGCTGGCCGACCGCCTGCATTTTCTGGCTCTGGGCCATCTGGCCCTCAAGCGCTTTCTGTTCGGTCGTGTCGACGGCGTAGACGATGGCCGACTCCTCGGCGCCCTCGCCGCCGGTGCCGTCGGCAACGGCGTTGACATAGAAACGGATGTGCCGCTCTTCATTGCCTGGCAGCAGCGTGTCGATCGGCTCTATATCGGCCTGCCGCTGCCGTGCCTTTTCGAATGCCGCGGCAAAGGCCGGCCGGTCGCGTTCATGGATCACCGTATCGAGCCGCACGCGGCGATCCACGGCATCCCGGTCGACGACCGAGGAAAACAGCGACAGGAACGGCGCGTTGGTGCGCAGGATGCGCCCGCTGGCATCGACGCCGGCGATCGCCATCGGCGTCGAATTGAAGAAGCGGGTGAAGCGCACCTCCGAGGCGCGCAGATCGGCCGAGGCATCCTCGCCTTGCGTGCGATTGAGCACGATCGTGCGCGTCGGGCCGCCAATGCCTTCGCGGCTGGCCGAAACGCGGTGCATGAAGCGCACCGGCAGCGCCTCGCCCGTCATCGTCGTCAGGTCGAGATCGATGACCGCGTTGCGGGTCGTGCCGGGATCGGCCTTGACCGAGCGCACCAGCGCCATGCCGTCGCCGGCGACGATATCCGGCAAGGTCACGGCGCCTGGCGTGAAGCTGGCGAGATCGATGCCCAGCCATTCGGCGAGCGTGGCGTTGATATAGGTGACGCGGCCGTCCTGGTCGGCGGAAAAGAAGCCAGCCGGAGCGTGATCGAGGTGATCGATGGCTTTCTGCAAATCGAGGAAGAAGCGCTCCTGTTCGGCCCGCTCCTGCGAAATATCGGCGAGCTGCCAAGCCAGCATCGGCAGGCGTTGGCCCGGAATGTTGAAGGCGCGGGCACGGGCGCGATACCAGCGGGCGCCCGGTTCGGCCCCGGGCCGGATGGATTGCGCCAGCCGGAACTCGCCGTCGCCTGGCTGGCCGTCGCGCAGGCCGGATGCCAGCCGGTAGATGGTCACCGAGGCTTCAGGCACGTCCGAAAGCAGGCCTTCGACCGTCTTCAGGTCGGCGGCCGAAGAGGCTCCGGTCATGTCGGCATAGGCGCGGTTGGCGTAGACGACGCGCCCCTTGGTATCCGTGACGAGGAGGCCCTGCGACATCGAATCGACGAATGCCTTCGACAATTCGTCACCGGTCGAGCGAGGCGTGATCTGCACGAAGCCGATCGCGGTCGCGAACAGGAAGCCGACGCCGATCATCGCCAGCACGCCGAGCATGCCGAGCAGGAAAGGATCGCCGAGGCGCTCGCGGAAAATGCCGAAGACGACCGCGGCCCCTGTCAGGACGATGATGAAGATGATGAGCCGGGTGACCGCGCCCGGTCGCGTGTTCTGATCGACGATCGGTACCGGATAGAAATCGCCGCGCACTTCCTTGGCCATGTGCCCCCTGCTCGTGAAGTCCGGTGTTCTGGCACTCGCCCCAATTGCGCCGGCACCCACCCCAACCGGGTTGAATCATATTCTCCCGGTCCGGAAAAGGCCCGCGTGGCAAATGTCAGATAAAAATGATGTCTGCCGGCCTTCGAGTGTTTCAAGCTGTTCACGAAGCGTGAAAGGCAACTTGCGGTCGCACGCCGCAACGGTCTAGTGTCGCCTCTCTTTCCAAACCGATCAGGGGGAACCAATGCTGCAATGGCTGGATAGCGTAGCTGGTCCCGGTTATGCCGCGGCGCTCCTGTGGACCTTCGCCGCGCTGATCCTGCTGGTCATCGTTCTCGTCATCGTCAAGCTCGTCCGCAACCTGACTTTCGGCACCTTTGTCGCCGGCGGCAGGAACCGCAAGACACGCCTGGCGGTCATGGACGCCACCGCCGTCGATAGCCATCGCCGGCTGGTGCTGGTGCGCCGCGACGATATCGAACACCTGCTTCTGATCGGCGGCCCGACGGACGTCGTCGTCGAACGCGATATCCGTCTTGCCGCGCCGCGCCGTCCGGCACTGACCGGAGACAGCGGCTTGCAGCCCGTTCCGGCCGCAGCCGCCCCGGCGGCAAGGCCGCGTGCGCCTCAGCCTGCTCCGGCGCCGGCAAGACAGGCGCCGGCTCCACAACCGGTGAACGCGGCGCCGCCGCCTGCACGCCCGCGCCCTGCGGCACCGCCGCCGGCGCCGGCCCCGAAGCCCGCGCCGCACAGCTATCAGCCGACGAGTGTCACGCCGTTGCCTGCCTATGGCTCCGCCAACGCCAATTCCGTAAGGCACACGCCGCCGCCGACGCCCAAGCAGGACAGCGTCGACGACGCGCTGATGCAGGAACTCGAGGTTTCACTGGACCAAAACCATTCCGGCGGTCCGGCAAACAGCCCGGCGGCCAAGACGCCGCCATCGCTCGACGATGAGATGACCAGGCTTCTGGGCGAACTCTCCAGCCAGAAGAGATGATCGGTTCGGGAGCCGCCTCACCCAGACAGTTCGAATTCAGTGCCGGACAGTTCAAATTCGGCGCCAAACAGTTCGAATTCGGCGAATGTGATTTCCGCGCGTGGATCGATGCGTCACGCAAAAATGGCCGGGGAAACCGGCCATTTTGATACCAATATCGCTGCAACCGGCTTGAACGCGAGCCAGAAACGACGCGTCAGTCGTCGCGATAGACTTTTTCGCGGCGTTCATGCCGCTCCTGCGCTTCGATCGACAAGGTAGCGATCGGACGGGCATCGAGCCGCTTCAGCGCGATCGGCTCGCCGGTTTCCTCGCAATAGCCGTAGGTGCCTTCGTCGATGCGCTGCAGCGCCGAATCGATCTTTGCGATAAGTTTCCGCTGACGGTCGCGGGCCCTGAGCTCGATGGCGCGGTCTGTTTCCGAAGAGGCGCGATCGGCGAGATCGGGATGGTTGGCGTTTTCCTGCTGCAGGATTTCGAGGGTTTCGCGCGCTTCGCGCAATATGTCGCTCTTCCAGGTGACGAGCTTCAGGCGGAAGTAAGATTTCTGCCGCTCGTTCATGAACGGCTCGTCTTCGGAGGGTACGTAATCGGCGGTAACGGCATCGTTCATTCGACTCACCCAAACAGCCCCAAATTCCGCGCCTATATATTCGCGGTCCGACGCCCGCACAAGCGCAATTAGCCGCCGGGTCACGCAATTGTTAATCTGCGGCCGCGGGGCTGTTTAAAGGGACGCGGCCAAGTCCCTACACGCCAAATCTTGTGATGCTGCGAGCCGTGCTTTGCAAAAGACGGTCGGAATTTGCGCATCCCTGCGCGATTACCTCTTTTCTCGCCGGCGTCCATGATTCGAGGCTCTCGGGAGCAAGAACCATTGTGCGCGAACCAGTTCTCGTGGCTAATCGCCGGGCGGTTTCGGCCCTGGTCGTCGTTGGAGGTTGGGTGAGCAGGCTTTATCTTCTGAGACACGCCAGGGCCGGTTGGGCGCTGCCCGGCATGCGTGATTTCGATCGCCCGCTCGATGCATCCGGCCGCGCCGAAGCCGAGAGGATGGGAGCGGCCATGCGCTCACGCGTCTATGTGCCGGACCTGACGCTGTGCTCCAATGCCAGACGCGCCAAGGAGACGCTCGAAGGCTTGGCCGGGGAGACCGACACAGGCAAGGTGCTGTTCTTCGACACGCTCTACAGTGAAGACGCCGGCGGCTATCTCCGCCTCATCCGCGACCACGGCGGACCCGGTTCATTGCTGGTCATCGGCCACAATCCGATGACGGAGGATCTCGCCATGGCGGTTTCGGGCGACGGCGACGAGACGGCGCGGGCCATGCTCAATCACGGCTTTCCGACCGCTGGCCTGGCCGTCATCCGATTCGAAGGCGATCTGGCGAAGGCCTCCCAGGGCACCGGCTATCTCGAAGCCTTCCTGACGCCGGCCGATCTCTGATGTCAATTCCCGGCGCCATTTCAAAGCCGGGCTCCAGAGCCTATATCGGACGGACCGAAGCCCGAGAGAGCATGTTTTGGCATCATCGCTGACCACCTTCACCGACGAAGCAAGAATTGCTCTCGACACGCTCTCCGGGCGCGCCACGGGGCTTTTTTCGCCATCGCTGCGATTGGGTGTCACGGGCCTTTCCCGCGCCGGCAAGACCGTCTTCATCTCGGCCTTTGTCCACAATTTGATCCACGGCGGGCGCCTGCCGTTGTTCGAGGCGCAGAAATCAGGGCGTATCGCGCGCGCTTTCCTGGAACAGCAGCCGGACGATGCCGTGCCGCGCTTTCAGTATGAGGACCACATCGCCGCCTTGGTCAATGATCGCGTCTGGCCGGATTCGACCCGCGCCATCTCGGAATTGCGGTTGACCATCGAATATGAATCGGCTTCCGGCTGGAGCCGCATGTTCTCTTCCGGCAAGCTGTCGGTCGACATCGTCGACTACCCCGGCGAATGGCTGCTCGACCTGCCGTTGCTCGGCAAGTCCTTCGCCGATTTCTCCCGCGAAGCCATTGAAATGGCGGCGTTGCCGGTGCGCGAGGACCTGTCGCGGGCCTGGCGAGCCGTCTCAACCGAAATCGACCCGAACGCCGACGCCGACGAGATGACGGCGCGCCGGCTGGCCGAAAGCTTCGCCGCCTACCTCAAGGCCTGCAAGCTCGACGAGCGGGCGCTTTCGACCTTGCCGCCCGGTCGCTTCCTGATGCCTGGCGATCTCGAAGGTTCCCCTGCCCTGACCTTCGCACCGCTGGTTGGCCTCGGCGACAGGCGTCCTCGCAACGGCTCGCTGCATGCAATGATGGAAAGGCGCTACGAGGCCTATAAGACACATGTCGTCAAACCGTTCTTCCGCGAGCACATCGCCCGCCTCGATCGCCAGATCGTTCTGATCGACGCCATGCAGGCGCTGAACGCCGGCCCCGGTGCTATGGCCGACCTGGAACGCGCGGTAACCGAGATCCTAAGCTGTTTCCGACCCGGCCGGGGCAGCTTCCTCACCGATCTTTTCGCCCGGCGCATCGACCGCATACTGGTCGCCGCCACCAAGGCCGATCACCTGCACCATGAAAGCCATGATCGCTTGCAGGCAATCGTGCGGCGCCTGGCCGACCGTGCCGTGGCGCGGGCGAATTTCACTGGTGCCGATGTCGACGTGGTCGCCATGGCGGCGATGCGCGCGACGCGCGAAGGCACCGTCAAACAAGGCCGTGAGACATTGCCGGTCATCATCGGCACGCCGATTGCCGGCGAGAGGATCAATGGTGAGACGTTCGACGGAAAGACGGAAACAGCTATATTTCCCGGTGACTTACCGGAGAAAATCGATACGGTTTTCGATGTTTCGGCGCCCGACCACAGGCAAAACTCTGCGGACCCGACAATCCGCTTCGTCCGTTTCCGCCCACCAAAGCTCGAACGCACCGCCGAAGGCGTCACGCTGTCGCTGCCGCATATCAGGCTCGACCGTGCCTTGCAGTTCCTGATCGGAGATCATCTGGCATGACCTCGCCCCGCAAGCCGGCGGCGTTCCGCATCGAGCCGGAAGCCGCGTCAAGACAAGAGACGCCTGAGCCTCGCCGTGCCCACGCCGAACCCCAGCGGAAACCCCGCGCGATGAAGGCCGACGTGGCGCTGGTCATACCGGCCGAGGTGGACGTCTTCGATGAACCCGACATCGTTGCCGCCGAGCCGCCCGCGGTCGCCCCGAGAAGAAAATCGCTGCTCGGCAGCGTCTTCTTCGGCGCTCTTGGCGTGCTGGTCTCGCTGGCTATCGGCATGTGGACCGACCAGCTGATACGCGATCTTTTTGCACGAGCCGAATGGCTTGGCTGGCTGGCCGCCGGCGTCGCGGCAATCGCCGTGCTGGCGCTTGCGGTGATCCTGATCCGGGAATTCCTGGCGATCGCCCGTCTCGCCGAGGTCGAAAAGCTGCAGAAGCGGGCGCTCGACGCGATTGCGCGCGACGATCCCAAGGCGGCACGATCGGTTGTCGACGAGCTCTCCGCCTTTGTCGCGGCCAAGCCCGAGACCGCGGCCGGCCGGCGCGCGCTGGCCGAATTGCGCGGCGAGATCATCGACGGCGCCAACCTGGTGCGCCTGGCCGAAGCGGAAATTCTCGGTCCGCTCGACATCAGGGCGAAGGTGATGATTCTGGAGGCTGCCAAACGCGTCTCGCTGGTGACGGCGGTCAGTCCGCGCGCGCTGGTCGATGTCGCCTATGTCGTGTTCGAGGCCGGACGCCTCATCCGCCGCCTGTCGGAACTCTATGGCGGCCGGCCGGGAACGCTCGGTTTCTTCCGGCTGGCGCGCAGCGTGCTGGCGCATCTGGCGGTCACCGGTTCGATCGCCGTCGGCGATAGTTTCGTCCAGCAGATCGTCGGCCATGGCCTTGCGGCACGCCTTTCGGCCAGGCTTGGCGAAGGCATCGTCAACGGCATGATGACGGCGCGCATCGGCATCGCCGCGATGGAGACGGCGCGGCCCCTGCCCTTCAGCGCCGCAAAGCGCCCGGGACTGGGCGATTTCCTCTCCGCGCTGACCTCGTTTGCAGCGAAGAAAGACACCGAAACGCCCGGCGCCGGCAAATAACGCCAGGATGTTCGGAGATGGTTGGCGGATGGCGGTTTCGAGACCCGGCAGTGACGAAGCATTAACCAATCTTGTTCATGGTCAGCCTGGTTTCAAACAGCCTCGTTGTTGCCGGGTGTCGTCGATGAAAAGCGTAGTTCTGTCCAGCATCCTGCCCCTGGCGGTCGCGATCACAGCAGTCGCCGGACTTGCCGCGGGGGCAAACGCCGCGGAGCCGGACAAGCAGTTCTTCCAGTCCGCCGAAGGCAAGTGGGTCGGTCCGGGCGAAATCGTCGCCGGCAAGTACAAGGGCACGAAATTCAACTGCAGCTTCACCGGCTCCACGCCCGACGGCAAGATGGGCATGACGCTTGACGGCGGCTGCAGGGTCGGCGTGTTCACCCAGCCCATGTCGGCCAAGATCGAGCGCAAGGGTCGGGATTATAAGGGTTCTTTCATGGGCGGCTCGGCCGGTTCCGGGCTCGACATCATCGGCGGCAATGTCGTCGATGCCCGCAAGGTGGTCTTCACCATCAACCGCAATCAGCTGCGCGGCGTCATGCAGGCCCGCATTCCCGACGACAATTCGATGACGGTGACCGTTGCCGTTCGCGTCCAGGACCAGTTGGTGCCGGTGATCGGCATGAGTCTGAAGCGCGTCGACGCCGTCGAAGTCGGCTCTATTGCGCCGAACTGAACCGAACTTATCCTGCCTGAACATGGAAAAGCGGCAACCCAAGGGGCCGCCGCTTCGCTTGAACCAGTCGAATCAGTGCTTAGCTCTTGATCGCGGCAGTGACCTCGTCATAGGCCTTGCAGGCATCGGCCAGGGTCGTGGCGCCCTGATACTTGGTTGTCACCGTCTGGACCTTGGCCGTCAGGTCAGCCGCCTTGGACGGGTCCTCGGTGATCGCCTCCTGCAGGGCGGCAGCCATGTCCTGCGCCTTCTTGGTCGCGATCTCCGCCGTGCACTCGGGCGCCTTGGAACAAGCCGAACCGGCAAGCACCGCCAGGCCGACGGCGACAAGCAAAAACTTCTTCATGTCAGTCATCTCTCCTCAAAAGGGCGCGACTTGATCGTCGCTCGCCCCCAATGGCCGAAGCCGAGCGTGCTTAACCTCCGATTGTGGCAAGATGCAACGCAACCGGAGGCTCAACTTGTGTAACGTGCCTGCAACATTGCCCGGGCCGGATTCAGGCTACCGTGTCAGCGGCGGCAAAGTTCAGCTGCGCGGCTGTAGCAGCGCCAATACGGCTGTCGATGCTGCAAGGATAGCAGTCACAGTCAAAGGCGCGGTAGGGCCATAGGTGTCCACGACATAGCCGCCGACAACAGCGCCGACGGTGATGGCGACCTGAAACGAGGCGACCATCAGGCTGCCCGCCGCTTCCAGCGCGTCCGGCGCTGCGCGAGACAAATTTGTCGGCAGCACCACCGGCGCCATGCCGAAGGCGAAGCCCCACAGCGTAACGAAGCCAAAGGCAACGCCAATGTGTACGCCCCAAAGCACCAATGCCAGCGCCGCAAACGCCATCAATGCCGCGGTAACCACGAGAGCCACGTGGATATTGGCGTCGGCGATGCGGCCACCGGCAATATTGCCGATCACCGCGGCAATGCCAAATCCGAGCAACGCCAGGGCAATTGGCCCGGTTGCAAGGAGCGTCACATGTTCGAGAAAGGGACGCACATAGACCGAGCCGGCAAAATGCCCCGTCATCAGCAGAAGGATAGCAAGCATACCAAGTTGAATGCCACGCCGGCGTGTCAGCCGAAGGACGTCTGCAAGACTATTGCTTGCCGCTGCCGGCAAAGACGGCAGGCTAAGCAATTGCAGTAGCATGGCAAGCAAGGCCAACCCGGCTGTCATGGCCATGGCGCTGCGCCAACCCAGCCAGTCGCTGATCAACGCGCCCATCGACGGTGCGGCAATGGTTGCGAGCGAAACACCGAGGGTGACGATAGCCATGCCCCGCCCAGTCGCATTGGCGCCAACCAACCTCGCCACGACGGCGACCGAGAGTGCCCAGAAAGCGCTGAGTGCGATCCCCAGTCCGGCCCGACCCAGCAACAACAACCAGAAATCGGTCGCCAGCGCCGCAAGAATGTTGGAACCGACCGCCAAGGCGCTGAGACCAACCAGCACTGCCTTGCGGTTCAATCGGCCGATGAGAACATTGCTCAACATGGCCGTCACGGCGCCGACGGACGCTGTGGCCGTAACAACCTGTCCGGCCGTTCCTTCACTGATACCGAGATCGCGCGCCAGTGGCGTCAGCAGACCTGCCGGCAGAAATTCGGCTGACACCAGAGCAAAGCTGGTGGCGGCCAATGAAATGACCGCGAACCAGGTGGTTGCGTCCCATTTGGCCTGCGCAGCCGCATCAACGTCTGTCGCCGGGTTTTCAAGCTGTAATGTTGTGTCTGTCACAGAAGCATCTCCAAAGTTTGGAGATCTTCATAAACGACTCCTTTCGGATGAAATGCATCTCAAAATCCGAAATTCATGTCTATTCGTCCGGGAATTGTGCGACGCACAACGCCAGGGGAGACATTGGTGATGCGCTTGAAGGCGCGAGCGAAGGATGCCTCGGAATCATAGCCCAAGCGGGTAGCAACCTCGGCCACCGACAAACCGTTTTGCCCCAACAACTCGCGGGCAAGCTGCATGCGCAAACGGGCGAGATAGCGTGCCGCGCCTTCTCCCAATACGGCGCTGAAGCGCTCGGCGAAAATCGAGCGCGATTGGCCTGCCAGGCTGGCGAGGCTTTCGAGCGTCCAGTTATGGCCGGGATCTCTGTGCATGGCTGCCAGGGCGCGGCCAATATGGGGGTCGCGGATGGCAGCGAGCCAACCGGTGGTCGAAGCTCCCGTGCAATTGACCCAGCAGCGAATGAGCCGGGCTGTCAGCAAGTCCGCCATACGCGACAAGATGGTGGCGCTGCCCATCTGCGGTTGCGCGGCCTCCGCGGACATGGCCGCCAGCAAAGGACCAACGACCGGGTCATTGCCGGCCACATCGCAACCCTTGATGATAGGCGGCATCAGCGCGATCAACGGGTTTAACGCACAGGCGCCCAAGGCCATTGAGCCGCAGAAAAGGGTGCTTGTCGCGCCCGTGCCTTCCCGTACGACTTCGCAGACGTTGCTCCCCAACTTGGTCACCCGGCAATCATCGAGCGAGCCGCCTGCAACGTCCGGCGCGCTAGCCAGCCGATGGGCGATGCCTTGCGGCAGCAGCACCAGATCGCCATCGCGCAACTCCAGCCAGCCTTGCGCTTCGGTATGGACCCAGCATGGCCCCTGACCGACAAAGTGAAAACGAAGCAGCGATTGTTGCGGAAATTCTATGCTCCAAGGATGCCGGAGCTCGCAGCGGCCATAATTGACGCCACTCAAGCGAAAGTCTTGCAGGACTTCGCTGAGCGCATCCATCGGAATATGTGACAGCGAGGACGAATGGTTAGTCATTCTGCCGATATATATACCAATCGTCCGACAGGCAAGTGGAGACCATTGTTCCACCAGGGGAAACGCTTCGACGGCACCCTACCCGTCCTGGCAGGCTCCCCGCCCTTGCCTCCCGCTCCAACTGCATGCAAGGAGTGCTGTCGGACATAGGGAAAAGAGGCATGGCGGTAGAGGCATCAGGCAGCGATCTGGTTCAGGTGGTGGCGCTGCTCGCCGCGGGTGTCGTCGCCGTTCCCATCTTCAAGCGCATGGGTCTCGGCTCGATTCTCGGCTACCTGGCGGCCGGGGTGGTGATCGGCCCCTTCGGCCTGCGCATCTTTTCCGAATCGGAAGCCATTCTTCATGTCGCCGAGCTGGGCGTCGTGATGTTCCTGTTCATCATCGGGCTGGAAATGCAGCCGTCTCGGCTGTGGGGCCTGCGCCGGGAGATCTTTGGCCTCGGTGCCTTGCAGGTCGGCGTCTGCGCTGTCCTGCTGACCGGTGTCGGCATGGCGGGAGGATTTCCCATCTCGCAGTCCTTCGTCGCCGGTGCAGGTTTCGTGCTGACCTCGACGGCGATCGTCATGCAGCTTCTCGAGGAGCGCGGCGAAATCGCCTCGCCCAAGGGCCAGCGCATCGTCTCCATCCTCTTGCTGGAAGACCTCGCGATCGTGCCGCTGCTGGCCCTGATCGCCTTCCTGGCACCCGGCGGCGCCGATACGAGCCTGTCGGAGCGCTTGACCGAGGTCGGCATCGGCCTGGCCGCCATCGTCGGGCTGGTGGTGGCCGGACGTTATCTGCTCAATCCGTTCTTCCGCATCCTTGCCGATGCCCGCGCCCGCGAAGTAATGACGGCCGCAGCGCTTCTGGTCGTGCTCGGATCGGCGCTCGCCATGCAGCTCAGCGGCCTGTCGATGGCGATGGGCGCTTTCCTCGCCGGTGTGCTTCTGTCCGAATCGACCTTCCGCCATCAACTGGAGGCCGACATCGAACCGTTCCGCGGCATCCTGCTCGGCCTGTTCTTCCTCGCCGTCGGCATGTCGCTCGACCTGCACATAGTCGCCGAGAACTGGAAGCTGATCGCCGTCTATGTCGTCGCCTACATGGTGATGAAAGCGCTCGGCATCTACATCGTCGCCCGCATCCTGAAAACCGGCCACCGTGAAGCGCTGGAACGCGCCGTCTTCATGGCGCAGGGCGGCGAATTCGCCTTCGTCCTCTATTCCGCAGCCGCTTCCGTCGGCATCATCGACAGCCAGGGCAACGCGACGCTGACCGCGATCGTCATCATCTCCATGGTGCTGACGCCACTGGCGATCGTCGCGTTGCGCTATCTCACGCCGCGCGACGAGCAGTCGCTTGAAGGTGTCGACGTCGCCGACGGCCTTACCGGCAGTGTGCTGATCATCGGTTTCGGCCGCTTCGGCCAGATTGCCAGCCAGCCGCTGCTGCTGCGCGGCATCGATGTGTCGATCATCGACAACGAGGTCGAAATGATCCAGGCGGCCGCCGATTTCGGTTTCAAGGTCTATTATGGCGACGGCACGCGCCTGGATATCCTGCATGCCGCCGGCGCCGGCCGGGCGCGTGCGGTGCTGATCTGTGTCGACAAGCCCGATGTGGCCGTCCGCATCGCCCAGCTGGTCAAGGCCGAGTTTCCTCTGCTTACGGTGCTCGCACGGGCTTTCGACCGCGGCACCGCGCTGCAGCTCATTCGCGTCGGCGTCGACTTCCAGCTGCGCGAAACCTTCGAGTCGGCGCTGGTTTTCGGCGGCTCGGCCCTGGAATCGTTTGGCGTCGATCCGGAAGAGGTCGCCGAAGTGATCGAGGACGTGCGGCGCCGCGACACCGCCCGTTTCGAGACGCAACTCGCCGAAGGCGTCCGCGCCGGACAGCGCTTCCTGAAGGGCAATATCGGCACGCCTATTCCGACGCCGCTGTCCACGCCGCGTCGCCCTGGCCAGGCGCTCAACGAAGAGACGGCCGGCGTGCTGCACAAATCCAAGCCCACGGACTGACGAGGAACGCATGAAATTGGACAGCAGAGCCCTCTCGGTCACCAAATTCTGGCGTGATGCCGGCGAGGATGCATGGTTCGAAAAGAACGACGCTTTCGATGCCGATTTCCGCACCGGCTTCCTCGAGCTGCATTACGACGCCGCGCGGCGGCAATGCGACGACTGGTCGGACCATGCCGAAGGCTCGCTGGCGCTGATGATCCTGCTCGACCAGTTTCCGCGGAACTGCTTTCGCGGCACCGGCCATATGTACGCCACCGACCCGCTGGCCAGGCATTTCGCCCGCAAAGCGGTCTTGGCCGGCCAGGATCTGTTGCTCGCACCGGAAATCCGCGTGTTCCTGTATCTGCCGTTCGAACATTCCGAGCTGCTCGCCGATCAGGAAACGTCCGTGGAACTCACCGCGGCCAGGGCACCGGACTACCTCAAATACGCCGAAGAGCACCGCGACATCATCCAGCGTTTCGGCCGCTTTCCGCATCGCAACAAGATGCTCGGCCGCGATACGACGCCGGAGGAGAAGGTGTTCCTGGACGAGGGCGGCTTTTCCGGCTGATGTCCTGGCTGCCGGGCTACCGCCGCCACCAGTCGCGGCCGGATGGCAGCCGCTCGATGCCGGCCGCGTCGACGGCGCCCAGGCGCTCCGACACGCTTCGGCCCCCGACCGCGAGATCAGGCGCGATCTCGGCCAGCGGAGCCAGCACGAAGGCGCGCTCCAGCATGCGCGGATGCGGCACCTCCAGTCCGGTCTCGTGAATGACGCGGTTGCCGAACACCAGAATGTCGATGTCGATCAGGCGCGGCCCCCAGCGCTCCTCGCGCACCCGCTTCAACTTGCGCTCCGCCTCGAGGCAGAGATCAAGTAGCGCCCGTGGCGAGAGCCTCGTCGACAATTCGGCGGCGGCGTTGAGAAAATCCGGCTGGTCGAGCTTGCCCCACGGCGGCGTGCGGTAGAGCGAAGAGACGGCGGCAACGCTCGTACCGGCATCGGCGTCGAGCAGACGCAGTGCTGCAGCCATCGAGGCCGCCGGATCGCCGAGATTGCCGCCAAGGCTGAGGTAAACGGTGTTATTCCGGCCAGACAACGGTCACCTCGACGTAATCGAGCACGCCGGGCACGGGTGCATTCGGCTTGCGCACGGTGATTTCGGCCTTCCGTATCTGGGGAAAATGCGACGTCAGCGCCTTTGCCACCTCCAGCGCCAGCGCCTCGATCAGGAAGCGCCGTTCGCCGGTGATGATTTTCTCGATCACGGCGAAGGCGACGCCGTAATTGACGGTTTCCTGGATGGCGTCATCGACAAGCGCCCGTCCGGGTTCGACGGTGAGCACCGCATCGACATAGAAACGCTGGCCGAGCGTCTCCTCCTCGTCCAGCACGCCGTGCCGGGCAAAGAAGGCGCAATTCTTCAAGCGGATGACATACATGGCTCAGCGTCCCGGTCTGGCGGTTTCCCGTGCCAGCATAGCATCCGCCACGGCCAGCGCGTCCACGTTGATTGCGACATCGTGGACGCGAAACAGATGCGCGCCCTTGAGCCTGAGGATGACGCTTGTCGCAGCCGTCCCGACGCCCCTGTCGGCCGCATCGCGGCCGGTGACGGTGCCGATGAAACGTTTCCGCGAAGTGCCGGCCATCAGGGGAAAATCGAGCGTACCGAGTTCGGAAAACCGTGCCATCAGGTCGAGGTTTTCAGCCGCCGTTTCCTTGGCGAAGCCAAAGCCGGGATCGAGCACGATACGACTGTCCGCGACGCCGTTCGCGTGGGCGATTTCCAGCGATTTGCCCAGGAACGCCAACTGATCGGCGATCACGTCCGGCAGCTTCTGGCGATCCCGTCCGGTATGCATGATGACAAGCCCGGCGCCTGTATCGGCGGCGACCCGCGCAATATCGGGCTCGCGTTGCAGCCCCCAGACGTCGTTGACGATATGGGCGCCGGCTGCGACGGCGAGCCGCGCGGTGTCCGCGCGATAGGTATCGACGGAAATCAGCACGTCGCCGGCGCTCGCCAGCGCCTCGATCACGGGCAGGATACGGGCCTGCTCCTCGCTGGCTGACAGGACGGTGGCGCCCGGGCGGGTCGATTCGCCGCCGACGTCGACGATCAATGCCCCTTCGTCGATCATGCGGCGCGCCTGGACAAGCGCCCTTTCGGGTGCATCGAACAGGCCGCCGTCGGAAAAGCTGTCGGGCGTGACATTGAGGATGCCGACGACCACGGCCTTGCCAAGGTCGAGATGGCGCCCATGCGCCAGGTGCCACCGCCTCGCCGTCATTGTTCGTCAACCATGGGGCACGTCAACCATGAGGCTTATCAACCGTGTGTGATCCGCTGCGGATCAATTCCGTTGCGCCGGCAACGGCCGTAAAGCAAGGTGGTCTAAGAGGCAACATCATGAAGCCATCCATGCTCGGTATGAAAACACCCCTGCTCTGTGCGCTGCTGCTTGCCGCGACCTCGCTTCCGGCGGGCGCGGCCAATCTCGTCAAGACGTACAGTTACTTCGCCGTCGGCGGCCGCACGCTCGACGATATCGAGACGCAACTCTCCAAACACGGGCCGCAGGTCAAAAGCACGGGCTCGCGCCATCCCGGCGCCACCCAGATGGCCTTCACCACCCGCATCAGCTACGCCGGGCAGTCCGGCTCCTGCCGGATCGCGGATGCCGTCGTGACCCTCAAGGTCAAGGTGATCCTCCCCCAATGGCGCCGCCCGCGCAAGGCCGATGCCGATGTGAGGCTGTTCTGGGACACGTTGTCGGCCGACATCAAGCGCCACGAGGAGCGCCATGTCGAGATCGCCAAGAATCACGCCCGCGACCTAGAGGACGCATTGAAGGCGACCTACCCGCAGAAGGATTGCGATGCGGCGAAAGCCAAGGCAGCCGGGATCACCGCCGCCATTCTCGCCCGGCATGATCGCGCCCAGCTGCAGTTCGACCGCGTCGAAAGCGTCAATTTCGAAAGCCGCATCCTGCGGCTCCTGCGCTACCGAATGCAGCGCATCGACAATGGCCAATTGCCGCCGGCCTGAACGTCGCCGAATTTTCCCGGTCCGGGCCAATTGCGCCGAAACATAGTGCCAGATTCGAAAAATTTTCGAGCGCCGGTCGAAATCGGCCTATACGGCACGACATATGTCGAGTTCGCCGTGGCGAGCTTCGAAACATCACTGCGGCCATCAACGCACCGCAACGGCCGAATGGCGCCGGCCAGGCCGCTCACATACGGATGAATGAACATGGACCAGACTGTCGACAGGCAGACGACGGTGAAAACCGACGCGCCGCTCAGCGAAAGCGAAAAGAACGCCATCATCGGCGGCGTCCTCTTGTCGATGCTTCTGGCCGCGCTTGATCAAACCATCGTCGCGCCGGCAATGCCGACGATGGCGCGCCTGCTCGGCCATGCGGAATATCTGCCCTGGATCGTGACCGGCTACCTGCTGACCGCCACGGCCATGGCGCCGCTCTACGGCAAGATCTCGGACGTTTATGGCCGCCGCCCAACGATTTACGCAGCGATCCTCATCTTTCTTGCCGGATCCCTGGTCAGTGCCATGGCGCCGAACATGCTGGTACTGGTCGTCGGCCGCGCAATCCAGGGCGCCGGTGGCGGTGGCCTGTTTGCACTGGCGCAGACGGTGATCGGCGACCTCGTGCCGCCGCGCGAGCGCGCGCGCTACGCGGCCTGGATCGCGGGCACCTGGGCGGTCGCCAGCATCGCCGGCCCGCTTCTGGGCGGCACCTTCGCCGAGCATCTGCACTGGTCGCTTATCTTCTGGATCAACATCCCGCTTGGCCTCTTCGCCATGGCCATCATCAACAAGCCGCTGAAGAAGCTGCCGGTCGTCGCGAGACACCACCGCATCGACGGGCTCGGCGCATTGCTGCTGGTCGCGGCCACCGCCTTGCTGTTGCTGGCGCTGAACTGGGGCGGCAGCACATATCCGTGGCTGTCGCGCGAAATCCTCGGGCTGCTCGCCTGTTCGGCGGTCATCTGGAGCGCCTTTGCGCTGCGGCTGTTGCGTGCCGCCGAGCCGCTGATCTCGCTCGAGGTGCTCGGCAACCCGATCGTTCTTGCCGGCACGCTGTCGATGTTTCTGCTGCAGGCCGCCAGTATCGGCCTCGCGGTCTACCTGCCGGTTTACCTGCAGTCGGTTCTCGGGCTTTCGGCAAGCGAATCGGGAACCGCCATGCTGGGGCTCATGCTTGGCACGGTTGCCGGCGCGACGTTCAGCGGCCGCACGCTTCCGCGTTTCTTTCACTACAAGCGGATCGCCATGGCAGGCATGATCTTCGCCATTCTCTGTCTCGGCGTGCTCAGCCTGGTGGCGGGACATGCCTCGCTGCTGGTCGTCGAGATCCTGACGACCTGCATCGGCCTGGGCAGCGGCACGACGTTTCCGGTTGCCACCGTGTCGGTTCAGAACGCCGTCGATCAGGCTCATCTCGGCGTCGCCACCGGCGTCCTGACTTTCCTGCGCTCGTTGGGCAGCGCGCTCGGGGTCGCCATCCTCGGCGCGGTCGCGCTTGGCTACGGCCTGCCGCTGGCCGGCGAAGGCGCTCAGGCGGTCAGCGCCACCGCCGAGGCCCCTGCGTTCGTCATGATCTTCCTGGTCGCGGCCGCAATGTTGCTCCTGGCGCTCGTCGCGCTCGGGCTGATGCCGGAAAAGCCGCTGCGCGGCCACCCCGAGGCTCCGGTGCTGGCGGACTAGGAACGGTGAACGGCGTTAAGAGGCTTCCACCACGCCGAGCTTCTTCTGCAGGCTGGTCGACGAGGTCGTGTACTGGAAGATGATGCGCTCGCCGGGGCTGATGATGCGCTTGGCGGCCTGGGCCATCAGCGCCACCTCGTGGAAACCCGACAGGATCAGCTTCAGCTTGCCGGGATACCAGTTGATGTCGCCGACCGCGAAGATGCCGGGCACCGACGTCTGGAACTTCTCGGTATCGACCGGAATGAGGTTCTCGTGAAGATTAAGCCCCCATTTGGCGATCGGCCCGAGCTTCATGGTCAGGCCGAAGAACGGCAGCATGCGGGTGCAAGGCACCTCGACGTCGCCGTCTGGCCCCTTGATAACGGCTGACGACAGCTGGCCTTCGGCGCCTGCCAGCCCGGTCACCTGTCCGACCTGGAACCCCAACTGCTTCATCTCGTGCATGGCATACATCTTGTTGACGCTGTCGGGCGCCGCACGGAATTCGGGCCGCCGGTGGACCAGCGTCACGCTCCTTGCCACCGGCTGCAGGTTCAGCGTCCAGTCGAGGGCTGAATCGCCGCCGCCGACAATGACCAGATCGTGGCCGCGAAAATCCTCCATCCTGCGCACCGAATAAAACACGCTCTTGCCTTCATAAGGTTCGATGCCTGGGATCGGCGGGCGTTTCGGCTGGAAGGAGCCGCCGCCGGCGGCGATCACCACCACCTTGGCCTCGAACACTTCGTTCTCGTCGGTGGTGACGCGGAAGCTGCCGTCCTCCAGTTTCTCCAGACTGGAAACCATGCGGTTGTAGGTGAATTCAGGCTTGAACGGCGCGATCTGCTCGAGCAGCTTGTCGACCAGCCCCTGCGCCGAGATCGAAGGCCAGCCCGGAATGTCGTAGATCGGCTTTTCCGGATAAAGTTCCGCGCATTGGCCGCCGGGCCGATCGAGGATGTCGATCAGGTGGCACTTCATGTCGAACAGGCCGAGCTCGAACACGGCGAACAGGCCGACCGGCCCTGCCCCGACAATGAGGACGTCTGTGCTGATGATGCCGGTCATGCTGTGTGCCTCGCTGCTGCGTTGGCGTGAGACTGCATGACCACCGGCCCGCTGCCAAGCGGCAGCGGCAAAAATCCGGGGCTCCCGATTCGGGTTACAAGGCTGGCGACGGCCAGTCCGCTGTGCCGGCAGCTATCGGTGATAGGAATTTTTTCTTGACAGGGTGAGTGCAGCTATGGTAGATATTTATTTATGGTGCTGAGTTGCGCCAGGGGCCCGCCGCATAGGCGGGTTTTCCGTTTCAATGCTCGATCAACAGCGCGCCGGCGAAGGCCCCGAAGAACCGTTAACCCGGATTCGTTGCCCTGGGTAAAATCGACTTTTCAGCCTTGGCGCTCGGGCACCCGCACGACGAGGCCATCAAGCGCGTCGCGCACCTTGATCTGGCAGGACAGCCGCGAGTTCGGCTGGACCTCGTAGGCGAAGTCCAGCATGTCCTCTTCCATCGCTTCCGGCTCGCCAACCTCCGCCGTCCACGCCTCGTCGACATAGACATGGCAGGTCGCGCAGGCGCAGGCGCCGCCGCACTCCGCCTCTATGCCCGGCACGGCGTTGCGGATGGCGTTTTCCATGACCGTCGAGCCGTTTTCGGCATCCACGTCGAAATGTGTGCCGTCATGGGCAATGAAGGTCAGCTTGGTCATTTGTCACCTGAGGGAGTTGCAGCCGAGATAATCACTCCGGCAGACAAGTCAACTGCCGCGCGAAAGCGCCGCTGTGTGACGTTTTTCCACAAACCGGGATCAGCGGCTGATGGCCGCGATGAAATCGCGCACTTCGTCGATCAGCACACCAAGCCGCTTGAGCGTCTGGCCGTCTTCCGGCTGCCGTTCGATCTCGCTGGCGCAATCGGCGATGGCGAAGGCGCCGACGCCGCGAGCCGACCCCTTCAGACTATGCGCCAGGAGCAGCCGGTCCTTGGTATCGGCATCGACTATTCTGTCGCGCACCGACAGCGCCTGCTGTACAAACAGCGCCAGCACCTCCTGCTCGAGGCTGCGGTCGCCCATCGTCTGCCGGGCAAGGTGTGCCAAATCGACAGGCCGGGACCGCCTGGTTC
This sequence comes from Mesorhizobium sp. M0152, assembly GCF_040322415.1. NCBI lineage: Bacteria > Pseudomonadati > Pseudomonadota > Alphaproteobacteria > Hyphomicrobiales > Phyllobacteriaceae > Mesorhizobium > Mesorhizobium sp. M0152. The sequence continues at coordinate 60,013 of NZ_JAMYTH010000001.1, read as the reverse complement.
CCGATACGTCGCCCCCGGGCATTGAGAAGGCAATGCCGCTTTCGCCACGCATGAACTCGAACTCCGTTTTTCTTCGGCCGCCCTGAAAAGCTAGGCGAATCCAATGGACAACGGGTTAATGGATGGCCCGGAAAAATGTTGCGAAAACGGCGGAGGAATCACGCTTCCGTTAACCTTATATTTAAAGTTTTACGTATCCCGAGGAATGCATGTTTTCTTTACCCCCCTGTGTCATTACGATACGAGGGTCCATTTTCAGCCTCCTGCGAGCGGGCATCGAGAACCAGAATCATAAGACCGCGGCAGCTTAGTACAGGGTAGCGAAGGCATGGCGAAGAAAACAACGACGACCAGAAATCTCGACAGCGACGTGGCCAGGGAACTGGAAAAGGCGCTCGATATCGACCTCGGCGGCGACGTCGGAAGCGGCGATCTCGATATCGCGGCTTCGATGGAAGATCTGGAGGCGCAGATATCCCAGGCCGCCGACGAGCTGGCACGCGAGGGACGCAACCAGACGCCGGCTCCCGCAGCCAATCAAGCGCAGGCCTTCAACCAAACCCAGGCCGCGAAACCCGCGCCGAAGGCCAAGCAGGCAGAGCTGCGCCCCGTGGAAACGCGCAATGGCTCCCAGCCCGCGGGCTTCGCGCCGGCGAACGACGATCGCCAGAAAGATTACAAGACGCTCCTGCACAGCCTCAACAGGCGTGCCTCCAACACCATCTACTGGGTCATCGCCTTTGTCTCGCTCGCCTGGATCGCGGGCGCCGGCGGATTGGCCAACCTGCTTTTCGGACCGAGCATCTGGAATATCCGCACGCTCGACCAGTTCTTCGCCCGTCCCGAGCTGATCGGCCTGGCGGTCGCGGCGATCGTGCCGGTCATCCTGTTCTGGGCCTTCGCCACGATGATCCGCCGCGCCCAGGACATGCGCATTGCCGCGCAGTCGATGACGGAGGTGGCGTTCCGCCTGACCGAGCCGGAAAACCTCGCCCAGGACCGCGTCATGATGATCGGCCAGGCTGTTCGCCGCGAGGTCGCGGCCATGGGTGAAGGCATCGAACGCACGCTTGCCCGCGCCGTGGAGCTGGAAACGCTGGTCCACAGCGAGGTCAACCAGATCGAGCGCTCCTATTCGGAAAACGAGAACCGCATCCGTTCGCTGGTCGACGGGTTGGGCAGCGAGCGTGAGGCTGTCGTCAGCCATGCCGAGCGGGTCCGCGCCTCGATCTCCGGCGCGCATGAAACGCTGAAGGACGAAATCGGCGCTGCCAGCGACATCATCCGCGACAGCATTCTCAACGCATCGACCAAGCTGTCGATGACCATTACCAATTCCGGCGACACGCTCATCGACCGCATCAATGAAAGCTCGATGTCGATCTTCGATTCGGTGGAGGGCCGGCTCGACAACATCACCGACAGGCTTTCGACCTCGGGCGAAGCCTTCGCGAGCCTTCTCGACACGCGCATTGCCAAGCTGACGGACACGACGGACGGCCTGACCCGGTCGCTGACCGACCTCCTCGACGATCGCACCACCGGCATGGTGTCGCTGCTTGGCGGCGCCGCGCGTACCCTGAATTCCGAATTCGAAGCCAGCCTCAATGGCATCGAGCGCACGCTCGCCGAACGCGGCCAGGCGCTGATCAGCGAATTCCAGACCCGCGCCGAGGCGCTGGACACCGGCACGCAGAAGCTTAACGCCGCACTCGAGGCCCGTGCTCGCCAGATCAACGAGACGCTGGTCGAGCGCGCCCGCGAGATCGCCCACACCTTCGCCGAAAGCAAGGATACGCTGTCCGCGATGATCGATCAGGGCAAGACCCAGATCGGCGCCGACATGGCCGACATCGTCACCTCGACTTCGTCCATGCTGGAAGCCCGCGCCGGCGACTTCGCCGGGCGTATGGAAGCGGCGCGTCATGTCGTGTCGCGCTCCTTCGACGCCGACATCCAGCGGCTGGCCGATGCCCGCGCCGGCATCGAGGAAGCTGTCGAAAACCACAGCCGCAAGCTGTCCGAGAGCAGCGAGCGCATGGCGACCGCCATGCAGGCGGATCTGGCAAAATTCGCCGAGGGCCGCGCCGGCATCGATGAAGCGGTGACGAACCAGGTGCAGAAGCTGGCCGAAGGCCGCAACCTGATCTCGCGCGCGCTTGAAGAGGATCTGCGCAAGGTCAATGAATCGCGCGCGGCCATCGACGCATCGCTGGGCAGCCATCTCGAAAGGCTGGAGGAAGGCCGCAACAGGCTTTCGCAAGCCCTTAACGAAGACTCTGGAAAATTGGTGCAAGCCCGTACGATCATTGACGAAATGGTCGCCGGACACGTCGGCAAGCTTGCCGAGGGCCGCAACATCCTGTCGCGCGCGCTGGAAGCCGATCTCGGCAAGCTGTCCGACAGCCGTGCCAGCATCGACGGCCTCGTCGCCGACCAGGTCGAGAAGATCGCCGAGGGCCGCGCCGTGCTCGCCAAGGCGTTGGAAAACGACATTGTCGGCATCAAGAGCCTTATCGAGAGCCATTCCGCCACGCTGGCGAACGACCGGACGCAGCTGTCCAACTCGCTCGATCAAGACCTGTCCGGCATACGCGGCCTGATCGAGGGCCATGCAGGACGGCTGGCCGAGGACCGTAGCCTGCTGTCGCAGACGCTCGAGGCGGACCTTGCCAAGCTCGCCGAAAGCAGATCGAGCATCGACGGCCTGGTCGCCGGCCAGGTCGAGAAGCTGGCCGAGGGCCGCGATATCCTGAAGCGCGCGCTGGAATCCGACCTCAACACGATCAAGGGGGTCATATCGAGTCAGTCGGAAAAGCTGGCCGAGGATCGCGGACAGCTTTCGCGTGTGCTGGAAGCCGACCTGCAAAACGTGAATAGCGTGATCGCCGATCATATGAACAGGCTGGTTGAGGATCGTTCGACCCTGTCGAAGGCGCTGGAGGACGACCTCGCCAAACTGGCCGAGAGCCGTTCCAGCATCGACGGACTGGTCGCCGGCCAGGTCGAGAAGCTGGCCGAGGGCCGCGACATCCTGCGGCGTGCCCTGGAAGCCGATCTCAATGCGGTCAAGAGCACCGTTGCCGACCAGTCGCAGAAGCTGGTCGACGACCGGGCGGCGTTCGCCCGGTCTCTCGAAGCCGATCTCGAGAGCGTCAGGGGTCTCGTCAACAGCCATTCCGATCGCCTCGTCCAGGACCGCTCGACGCTGTCGCAAGCGCTCGAGGACGACCTTGCCAAGCTGGCCGAAAGCCGTTCCAGCATCGACGGGCTGGTCGCCGGCCAAGTCGAGAAACTGGCGGAAGGCCGCGATATCCTCAGGCGCGCGCTGGAAGCCGACCTGCAGAAGCTCTCCGCCAGCCGCGGCGATATGGACGAAATCATCGCCGGACATGTCGGCAAGCTGGCCGAAGGCCGCGATATGCTGAGCCGCGCGCTGGAAGACGATCTCGGCAAGCTTGTCGAGACCCGCAAGGACGTCGACCGCTCGCTGTCGGGTCATATCGACCAGATCGCGGCCAGGAGCACCGACATTTCCGCTGCGATCGCCGCCGATGTCGAGAAGATCGAGCAGGCGTTCAGCCGTCAGACCGGCATCATCGAGGAACGCGCCGGCACCATGGAGCGCGCGCTCTCGACTGGCGTCGACAACGTCCGCAACGTGCTCGAAAAGAGCGCCGTCTTCGTTGCCGGCGCCTTGCGCGAAAAGGTCCTGGAAGTCACCAGCGCGCTGCACGAACAGGCTGGTGCGGCGTTCAGCGACGCCGACCGCAAGATCGCCGAACGCGCCGAACAGACGTCGGCTGCCTTGCTGGCGAGGGCCGAAGACATCGCCCGTACCTTCGAGGAGGCCGATCGTCGCCTCCACGCCCGTGCGGAAGACACGTCGAGCGCCTTGCTTGCCCGCGCGGACGACACCTCCAACTCGCTTCTGGCCCGCGCCCATGAAACCGCCGACCAGCTGGCCGCTCGTGCGGGCCAGATCGCCGGCGCTTTCGATGCGGCGGATCAGAAGCTGGCCGCACGCGCCCAGGAGACGGCCGATCAATTGACCGCCCGCGCCCAGGATACCGCCGATCGCCTGGCCGCCCGAGCAAGCGAAATTGCCGGAACCTTCGACGCGGCCGACCAGAAGCTGGTTGCCCGGGCCGTGGAAACGGCACAGTCGCTGGCCGCCCGCGCCGGCGACATCCTGCGCAATTTCGAAAGCGCCGACCAGCGGCTCGGCGTGCGCATCGGCGAATCGGCCGAAGCGCTCGCCGCGCGCGCCTCGGACCTTGGCCGCATCTTCGATGCTGCCGATCAGCAGTTGGTCTCGCGCATCGCCGAGGGCTCGGAAGCACTCTCGTCGCGGGCTTCCGAAATCGGCCGCATCTTCGACGACGCCGATCAGCGTCTGGTCTCGCGCATCGCCAGCAGTTCCTCGGCCATCGGCGAGCACACGGAGACCATTGTCGGCGCCTTCGCCAGCACCGAGCAGAGGGTCGCCGACCGCGCGCGGCAGACCGGTCAGGAACTGGCCGTGCATGCCCGCGAGATCGAGCAGGCGCTTGCCGGCGCCGACGAGCGGCTTGCGTCGAGCGCGGCGGCCGCGGCCTCCCGTGTCGAGGAGCAGATCGCCGGCGTCGAGAACCGGCTCGCCTACACGGCCGAGACGATGGGCCAGAAGCTCAACGAGCAGGTGTCGAATGCCGAGGCACAGCTCGTCTCGCGCGCCAATGTGATCGCCGAAACCTTCACCGCGGTTGGCCAGCACATCGGCCAGAGCACCAACGACGCCGCCAAGACCATTGGCGCCAACACGCGCGAGCTCAACACCATGCTCGCGACGCGTTCGGCCGAACTGTCGAAGATACTGGACGAAACCGCCCGCCCCCTGGTCGAGCGCTTTGCCCAGGGCGGTTCGGACCTGCAAAAGAGCATGGAAGAGGTCACCGAACGCGCCACCGAGAAGCTGCGCAGCGAGAACGCGGCCCTTGTCGACGCGCTCGCCAGCCGTACGGCCGAGACCCTGTCGGCGGTCGAAGGCGCCCGCTCGTCTCTGTCCGACAGCGTCGCCGACCTTATCGGCCGCATGACCAAGTCCAGCGCGCAACTCGGTCAGTTGATCGAGCAGGCCGCCGTCAACCTCGGCGAGGTCGACGAACGCCTGACCGGCAGCACGCAGAGCTTCGCGGCCACCACCGAAAAGGCGGCGCAGACCTTTGCCAGCTCGGCGCGCCTGGTCGATTCGAACACGACAAGGCTGACCGACCTGTCGTCGTCGACATTGCGCGAAGTCGCTTCGATCGCCACCAAGTTCGACGAGCACAGCCGCCTGCTGGCCAGCGCCTCGGATCTCTTGAGCTCGGCCCAAAGCAACCTCGAGCACACGCTCGAAAGGCAGTCGTCGCTCGAGGACCTCGCCGTCGGCCTGGTCAAGAAGTCGGAAGATCTCGAACGGGTCATGCGCTCGTTCGAGAACCTCGTCGGCCAGACGCTGCAGAACGCCGAAGGCAAGACGATGGAATCGGCCGACAAGATCCGCAACGCCATCACCGATGTCGTCGATTCGGCAACCAAGCGCTTTGCCGACGCGACCGAGGAGATGCGGCGCACCGCGGGATCGATCAAGAGCGAACTCGACCTCACCCGCGCCGAGCTCAAGAAGGGCGTCATCGAGATGCCGGAAGAGGCAAAGGAATCGACCTCGGCCATCCGCCGCGCCGTTTCCGAGCAGATCAACGCCTTGAAAGAGCTCTCGGAAATCGTGGCCAAGTCTGGCCGCACCGGCGAAGGCTCCGAGCCCCGCAATCTGCGCCCGGCGCCGCAAGCGCCGGCCCCACGCGCAGCCGAGCCCCCACGCCGCGCTCCGGCGGCACCGCAGCCGGAGTTGCGCGCACCTCAGGCGCCGTTGGGCGGCACCGCGCTGCGCGGCGCGCTCGACATCGAGCGTCCGGCCGAATCGGCACCGCGCCCGCGTGCCGACACCAGCGCCCGCACGCCGCAGGGCGGCTGGGTACGCGATCTCCTGAGCGGGGCATCGCGTGAAGAGGACGCCAGGCCGGCAACGCCCGCGGAAGCCCCGCGCGCCGCACCTGCCCAGCGTTCGCCGCTGCATGTCGTGGAATCGCTGAACTCGCTCTCGGTCGATATAGCGCGCGCCATCGACCACGACGCCTCGATCGAGTTGTGGAACCGCTACCGGCGCGGCGAGCGTGACGTGTTCACGCGCCGGCTCTACACGCTGAAGGGCCAGCAGACGTTCGACGAGATCCGCCGCAAATATCAGGCCGAGGCCGAATTCCGCGCCGCCGTCGACCGCTACTGCGACGACTTCGAGAAACTGCTCAAGGATGTCTCGCGCAACGACCGCGACAACATCATGGCGCAGACCTACCTGACGTCGGACACCGGCAAGGTCTACACCATGCTCGCCCACGCCAGCGGCCGCCTGCAGTGATGAGGCGATAGGGCAAAGACAAAAAGGCGGGAAATTTTCCCGCCTTTTTCATTTGCCGGCCAGCAAGCTAGTGATGTGAGGCGCATCGGACATTATCAGTCGGCGCTGCCCCTCATCCGCCTGCCGGCACCTTCTCCCCGTACAGGACGGGGAGAAGACAGATGGCCGCGACGTCGGCGCCTGTTCCGCAGCGCCGGCAGTTGGCGAAACCATCTGCGACAGCCGTCTTTCTCCCCGTCACTATACGGGGAGAAATGCCCGGTCCACCCTCCGCAGCTGCTGCGTAGGACGGGCAGGGCAATGAGGGGCAGCGCCGGCGTCGACAGTTACTGCCGCCAGCCAAGATGACGACCCCATCCGCTTACCTTAACGCCGCAGCGTTAAGTGCTTCGGCTCAGATCGCCGAATCGGTCCAGCGCACGATCTGTTTGGCCGCATCGCCGAAGGCCGCGTCGAGCGCGCCGACATAGCCTTGATTGCCGCTGCCCGAGACGGGTGCGGTCGCCGTAAAGCTCTTGGAGGCCCGGACTTCGCCGTTGCGGTCGTTCAGGATCCGCACGAACAGGTCGACCTCGGCATGTTCGCCGCCCTCGACGCGCACCTCGAAGGAACGGATCTCGACGATTACCTGGTAGTCGATCGCCAAGCCCTCGCCCGGCTTGCCGACGCCGGCGAAGCTGCCCGAGCGCTGGAACGTCTCGGCCAGCCGCGCCTGCACGATCAGCGGCAGCCGGTCGGCCCATTGAGCGCCCTTGAGATACTGGATCGAGCGATCCGACGGCTTGATGACGATGTTCTGGCTGTCCAGCGCCTTGAGCGCGGAGGGCTGGGCGATCAGGATCTGACGGCGGCTGTGGCCATGCGCCTCGACCGAAGGCGCCGACAGTTCGAAGGTGTCGAGCGGAGCAGGCTTGCCGCCCAACACCGCGCAGCCGGCCAGCGTCAGGGCAAGCAGCGCCGCAGCCGATGTCAACCCGCCCGTTCTAACCCACACAGACTTCACGCGCGATCCCCGTTGTCCCCGGATCGTAAGATCAACCCGCTTTCGCGGCTCATGTTTCTGGGGCGCGCCGACGCCGAAGTCAACGCCGCGCCCTGCCGTCGAACTGCCGAACCTCGCCTTCGCCGCCCGAAAGGATGCGTTGCGGATTGCGGCTGAGATCGGTCACCGCCTCCTCGATGCGGCCGATCGAACGGCGGCTGTCCTGCACCAGTGCCTCGACATTCGAAAGACCTTGCCCGGAGAAGCGCGCGAAATTGTCGGTGATGGTGCCGAGGCGCGCGTTCAGCGTGTCGGCGACCTGCTTGAACGACTTCAGCGTCGCCCTGGCGTCGGCCATCACGCCGTCGGCCTGGCCTGACCCGAGCAACTTGTCGACCCTGGCCAGGATGCCGTCGACGCGCACGGAAGCGTCGTTGAGCCGCTGCGCGAGTTGCTTGGCATCCTTGATCGTCTGATCGATGTCGTCGGCCCGGTTGGCGAACTTCTTGGTCACCACCGCGATGTCGGCGGCGGCCTTGTCGGCGCTTTCGCTGGCCTTCTGGATGTTGGCGAGCGCCGAGCGCACCTGCGCCGGATCGATGCCGTCGAGCACGCCGTCGACCTTGGCCAGCGTGCCTTGCGTCTGCTTGGCGAAATCGTTGACCGATCCTACGGCCGTATCGACGTTCTTGATCACGCCGTCTAGCTGCTTCGAGGTCTCCTTGAGGTTCCCCGTCACCGTATTCACATTGGCGACGATGCTCTTGATCTGGTCCTTGTCGACCGCGTTGAGCAGACCTTCCGCCGCCTTCAGCGTACCGTCGAGCTTGCCGGAAACGCCCTGCAGCTCTTCGGCCAGCGCGCTGACGCTGGACAGGAACTTGTCGACCCCGTCGGAATTCTTGGCCAGTGCGTCGGAGAATGTCTGCACGTTCCGCACGGTCTGCGTCAGCGGACCGCGAACATCCTTGGTGAAGCCTTCGAGCTCGGTCAGCACCTTGTCGGCGCGGGTGAAGATGTTCTGCGCCGTCTGTAGAAGATTGGTCACGGCAGAAGGATTGGCCACGATCTCGGCGACCTTGCCTTCCTTTTCTGCCTGATCGAGCAGTTTTACTTCCTTGGGGTCGGCGCCCTTGAGTTCGATGTTGGCCTGCCCGGTCAGGCCGGCAAGGCCGATATCGGCCTGCGTCGACTTGGTGATCGGCGTCATCCGGTCGATCTCGGTGTCGGCGATGGCGACAGTCGGATTGTCGACGTCGATATAGACGCGCCTGACATCGCCGACCTTGACGCCATTGAACAGCACGAAGCTGCCGCGGCCAAGGCCGGAGGCCGAGCCTGGAATGCGCACGCGCAACAGCGTCGTCTCGCCCTTGTCGCCGATCGCCGCCGTCCAGTAGACGAAGCCGAACGCCGCCAGGATCGCAACCAGCGTGAAAATCCCGACAATGACGTAGTTGGCTCTGGTTTCCATTGCTTCACTTATGGCTATGCGCGCGCGGCAAGATCAAGTTGCCGGGCACGTTTTCCGCGGAAATAGGATTTTACCCACGGCTCCTCGCTCTTCAGCATGTCGTCGATAGTGCCCTCGACCAGCACTTTCTTGTTGCCGAGCACAGCCACCCGGTCGCAGGCCGTGAACAGGGTGTCGAGATCGTGCGTGACCATATAGACCGTCAAATCCATCGTATCGCGCAGCTTGACCACCAGTTCGTCGAATTCCGCCGCGCTGATCGGATCGAGGCCCGAGGTCGGCTCGTCGAGAAAGACGATATCGGGGTCGAGCGCCAGCGCACGGGCAAGTGCGGCGCGCTTGATCATGCCGCCCGAGAGCTCCGACGGGAATTTCTGCGCCGCATCCGGCGGCAGGCCGACCAGTTCGATCTTGAGCAAGGCCAACTCGTCCATCAGCTTCTTCGGCAGATCGAGATATTCGCGCATCGGCACCTGCACGTTTTCCTGCACCGTCAGGGCCGAAAACAGCGCGCCATGCTGGAACAGGACGCCAAGACGCATGTCGATGCGAAGGCGCTCGGCTTCGCTGGCCTTCTCGACATCGACGCCGAACAGTCTGATCGTTCCCGTCTGCTTGCGCAGCAGGCCAAGGATGGTGCGCAAAAGCACCGATTTACCGGCGCCGGAGGCTCCGACGAAGCCCAGGATCTCGCCGCGCGTGATGTCGAGCGACAACCTGTCGAGGATCACCTTGTCATCCAGGGCGACCGTGACGTCGCGCACGGACAGCACGGTCTCGCTCTCGTCCGTGTTGTCCTTGGCCCCGGTGTCGTTTCGCACGGCCATGTCAGAACTCGATCGCGGCGTAGAACATGGCAAAAAGTCCATCGAGGATGATGACGACGAAGATCGACTTCACCACCGAGGCGGTGACGTGCTGGCCCAGCGATTCGGCGCTGCCGCCAACCTTCATGCCTTCGACGGAGGCGATCGTGCCGATGATCATGGCCATGAACGGCGCCTTGATCAGCCCGGCAAAAATGGTGCTGAGGTCGATGGCGACGCGCAGCCGGTCGATGAAGGCGGCCGGTGCGATGTCGGAATAGAGCCAGGCCGCGGCGATGCCGCCGCCGAGTGCCGCAAAATTGGCGATGATCGTCAGGCACGGCAAGGCGATCACCAGCGCCACCAGGCGCGGGAAGACCAGCACGCCGATCGGATTGAGCCCGATGACCTTCAGCGCATCGACCTCCTCGCGCATCTTCATCGAACCGATCTCGGCGGTGATGGCGCTGCCGGAGCGGCCGGCGATCATGATCGCCGTCATCAACACGCCGAGTTCGCGCAGGATGAGTACGCCGACGAGGTCGACGACGAAGATATCGGCGCCGAAATAGCTGAGCTGATAGGCGCCTTGCTGGGCAACGATGGCGCCGACGATAGCCGACATCAGCACCACCACCGGAATGGCGCCGACGCCCATTCGATCGATCTGATTGAAGATCGCCGCCGGGTTGACGGCATGACCGCGGCCGAGCTTCATCTGCGCGCCGCGGATAGTTGCGCCCAGAATATTCATCGAGGCGAGAAAGTCGTCGCGCATCTCGTAGACGCGCCGGCCGACCGCCTCCAGGGCGCGAATGATGATATTGGGCGGCCGCGCCGGCCCTGATTCCGGTTCGCGCCGGACCGCCTCGCCGACCGCGTCGAGCAGTATCGAAGCGATCTCGCTTTGCCCCCGCAGCCTGACCTCGACCTGCTTCTTCTCGAAAGCGCTGACCAGCCGGTCGATCAGCCAGGCACCGGCGGTATCGATCTTCTCGATCTTGGAAAGATCGAGTGACAAGGTCTTGAAACCCTTTCGCTTCTCGATCTTGCGCATTTCGGCATCGACCAGCGCCACTGTCCGCGTCGTCCAGATTCCAGAGAAAACGCAGCCGAGAACGCCATCTTCCTCACCGACCGTCACGCGCGGTTGGTGGTCAGCCTCCGAGGCGGTGGTGCCGCTTGCGTCGCGCTTGCCGATGGTCAACATGGCGTCCTGTTTAGCCTGATGGGTCCGGCCTTGTCGATTTGCCGACAACCCTTCTCGCATAGCCGGAGCAGAAAAATATGGCGCGTGTCATTTCGGTCGAGGCGGAGCGTTTTCCGATCGCCGGCACCTTCACCATTTCGCGCGGCTCGAAGACCGAGGCCGAAGTGATCACATGCACGATCCGGCAGGGCAGCCACATCGGCCGTGGCGAGTGCGTTCCCTACAAGCGCTATGGCGAGAGCATGGACGGTGTGCGCGACGCGATAGAGGCGATGAGCGAGCGGATCGTCGGCGGCCTCGGCCGGACCGCCTTGCTCGACGCCATGCCGGCCGGAGCTGCCCGCAACGCCATCGACTGCGCCCTCTGGGATCTCGAGGCCAAGATCAGCGGAACACCGGTGGCCAAGGCGATTGGCGCTGTCCCGGCAAGGACACTCGAAACCGCCTACACGCTGTCGCTCGGCGAACCGGAGGCGATGGCGGCGCAAGCCCGGGCCAACGCCGCGCGTCCCCTGCTCAAGGTCAAGATCGGCGGAGACAACGACATCGCCCGAATCCAGGCGGTGAGACAGGCCGCGCCGCAAAGTCGCATCATCCTCGACGCCAATGAAGGCTGGACCGACGACAATATTGTCGCCAATCTCGCCTTCGCCGCCGAGCAAGGCATCGCCTTGATCGAACAGCCATTGCCGGCGGGCAGCGATGCAATCCTGCGCCATATCGCGCATCCGGTGCCGATCTGCGCCGACGAAAGCGTGCACGAGGCGAAGGACCTCGAAACGCTTGTCGGTCTCTATGATGCCGTCAACATCAAGCTCGACAAGTCGGGCGGGCTGACGGCGGCACTCACGCTACGCGATCGCGCCAGGGATCTGGGTTTCGGCGTGATGGTCGGCTGCATGGTCGGCACGTCGCTGGCGATGGCGCCGGCCGTCCTGCTCGCCCAGGACGCCGATTTCGTCGACCTCGATGGTCCGCTGCTGCTTGCCAGGGACCGCATTCCCGGCCTCGTCTACCAGGGGTCGCTGGTGTCACCGCCCGATACGGCGCTGTGGGGCTGAGCGCGCCGCAAGCCCGATCAATGCGAGGCCGATCAAGGCGATCGGGATCATGGCAAAGAAGCCGTCGACACCGAAACGGTCGTAGAGCGGACCCGACGCCAGTGTCGCCAGCGCCATGAAGAAGCCGTTGGAGAAATAGGCAATGCCTTGGGCGGCGCCGGTCCGCTCCTCGGAGACCGTTTCGCCGATCATCTTCTGCAAGCCGATCAGCACCAGCGCCACCGAGACCGAGTGCAGCGTCTGGACGCCGAAAAATCCGGCAACGCCGAGGCCGAGCGGCCAGACCAGCGGAAAGGCGATCCAGCGCACGATGGCGCCGATCCCCGCCATCACCATGATCGACACGACGGAAAACGAGCCGAAGAAGCGGGTGAACATCATGAACATGCAGACTTCCGACACCACGCCCCAAGCCCATAGCAGCCCCACCACCGAATCGCTGATGCCGATCGATTTCCAGTAGATGGAGACGAAGCCATAGAGGAATGCATGGCTGGCCGTGATGACGCCGACGCCGATGGAAAAATACAGGAAATAGGGGTTGAGGAGTTTTGGCGCCGAATGCTGGATGTCGGTGACCGACAGTGGCGAGGCGCGGCGCGGACGGCCAAGGCGCGGTGCCAGCAATCCCGCCGCGAGTGCCGCCGCCAGCGCCACGAAAATGATGACCGGAACCGCCCCGGGGCCGGTTGCCGAAAGGATGAAGCCGCCGGCGATATTGGCGAACAGGTATGAGATCGAACCCCATTTGCGCATGCTGGTGTAGTTGGAGCCGAAGCGGCGCACGCCCGAAAGCGCCAGCGAATCGGCGAGCGGCGAATGTGGTGTCCACACGATGGTCAGCAGCAGCGATACCGCAAGCACGACGAAATAGGTTGGAGTCAGGAAATAACCCGCCGACAACAGCAGTGACGCAGCCACCAGCGCGACATAGACATCGGCGCGATCCCTCGCCCTGTCGGCCAGCGCGGTCAGCAGCGGCGTCGTCACCACGCGCAGGAACATCGGCGCGGCCAGGATGACGGCGATCTGCTCGGCGCGAAACCCGTTGGCCTGCAGCCAGAGCGGGAAATAAGGCAGATGGGTGCCGAGCGACACGAACAGTGTCGCGAAGATCAGACCCATGCGCAGTTCGAAATGGCGCGGCTTGACGAGTTGTTCCGGCGAAAGCGGCGGCAGCGGCATGAATCGATCCAATTACGCCGCGCGCGACCATCCGGCGACGTAGATCGATGCCTTAACACGGCGGAAAAACCGGCGAAACCGGCTGGACTAACCGAAATCCGCGGCCGTTCGGAGTCAGGCCGCCTGGATCACCCTGTCCTCTATGAGCATCGGGATGAAGGGCTCGTCCGGCGCTTCGGGCAGGACATGGGCCCAGGTCAGGATTTCCATCCGCCCGTCGAAATGCTCGACCACGGCCGTGCAGCTTTCCACCCAGTCACCGGTATTGATGTACCGCACGTCCTCGAAATTCTCGATCGCGGCATGGTGGATGTGGCCGCAGATCACGCCGTCGACATGCGAACGGCGCGCTTCCTCGGTCAGCATGGTCTGGAACGAGCCGATGAAATTGACCGCCTTCTTGACGTTGACCTTGGCCCAGGACGAAAACGACCAGTATGGCAGGCCGAGCAGCTGGCGCAGCCGCGTCACCACGCGGTTGACCAGCATGGCGGCGTCATAGGCATGGTCGCCCAGATAAGCGAGCCAGCGCGCATTGTGGACGACGGTGTCGAACTGATCGCCATGGATGACGAGCAGGCGCTTGCCGTCGGCTGTCTCGTGGATGGCACGGTCGGCGACGACGATGCCGCCGAAATGCACGCCCTGAAACTGGCGGGCGAATTCGTCGTGATTGCCGGCGATATAGGTGATGCTGGCGCCCTTGCGTGCCTTGCGCAGCAATTTCTGGATGACGTCGTTGTGGCTTTGCGGCCAGTGCCAGCTGCGCCGCAACCGCCAGCCGTCGACGATGTCACCGACCAGATAGATGATATCGGCGTCGTGGTGACGCAGGAAATCGATCAGGAACTCGGCCTTCGCCGCTTTCGAGCCCAGATGGACGTCGGAAATGAACATACTGCGGAAAGTGCGGGGCTCTTGGCCTGACATCGCGATTTCACCATTGCCTTCGCCAGAGCCTATGCCCCGATTCATGCAACAACCGTATGACGGTTGCGATTGGGCCAGCCCAAGGGCTAGCTTGCCCGGCAAATCACAGGAGAAATCGTCATGGATCTCGGTATTCGCGGAAAGAAGGCGATCGTCTGCGCGTCGAGCAAGGGGCTTGGGCGCGGCTGCGCCATGGCGCTGGCCGAAGCCGGCTGCGACATCGTCGTCAACGGGCGCAACGCCGGACTGGTGGGCAAGACCGCCGCGGAGCTGCGCGAGCGCTATGGCGTGACGGTGACTGAAGTCGTCGGCGACGTGTCGAAGCCGGAAGTGCAGAAGGCGCTGCTCGCCGCCTGTCCCGAACCGGATATCCTCGTCAACAACAATGGCGGCCCGCCGCTTCGCGACTTCCGTGAACTCGATCGCACCAAGATCCTCGAAGGCGTCACCCAGAACATGGTAACGCCGATCGAACTGGTCCAGGCCGTCATCGACGGCATGGCGGCGCGCGGCTTCGGCCGCATCGTCAACATCACCTCGCTGTCGGTCTACGTCCCCATCCCCGGCCTCGACCTGTCGTCGGGCGCGCGCGCCGGCCTGACCTCGTTCCTTGCCGGCGTGGCGAGAACGGTGATCGACCGCAACGTGACCATCAACAGTCTCTTGCCGGGCAAACTCGACACCGACCGGCTGCGCGGCCCGCATGAGGCCGGCACACCGGAGGACCCCGCCGCTGCGGCGGCGCGCAAGACTCGCATCAGCGCCGACGTACCGGCCAAACGGCTCGGCACGCCGGAGGAATTCGGCCAGATATGCGCCTTCCTGTGCTCGGTCCATGCCGGCTATCTGACCGGCCAGAATATACCGGTCGACGGCGGGCTCTACGTCAGCGCCTTTTGATCGGCGCGCCGATGAAGCACCGGGATTTATTTGGCATCAGATAGCCGTAAGTATCTGACTGATAATGGTTTTCGATGCGCCGGCGCTTAAAGCTGCCGGCGCGTCATTTAGCGTCGCGAAAAATCTCGGCCGCATGCTAAAAGGACCGTCGTAGCAGGTTTCGAGGGAGCGGCCGCATGGAAGGCGAGAACAAAAAAACGGCGCGTTCGGACCTCGACGAGGCCGCCCTTTATTTCCACAAACACCCAAGGCCGGGAAAGCTCGAGATCCAGGCGACCAAGCCGCTCGGCAACCAGCGCGACCTGGCGCTCGCTTATTCACCTGGCGTCGCCGCCCCTTGCCTGGAGATCCGCGACAACCCGGCGACCGCCGCCGACTACACCGCACGCGCCAATCTGGTCGGTGTCGTCTCTAATGGCTCGGCGGTGCTCGGCCTCGGCAATATCGGGCCGCTGGCCTCCAAGCCGGTGATGGAAGGCAAGGCTGTCCTGTTCAAGAAGTTTGCCGGCATCGACGTTTTCGACATCGAGATCGACGCGCCGGAGATCGAGCGCATGGTCGAGACCGTCGCGGCGCTGGAGCCGACCTTTGGCGGCATCAACCTCGAGGACATCAAGGCGCCCGAGTGTTTTGAAGTCGAGGAACGGCTCAAGGCCCGCATGGGCATACCGGTGTTCCACGACGACCAGCATGGCACTGCCATCATCGTCGCCGCCGCCGTGCTCAACGGGCTGGAATTCGCCGGCAAGGCCATATCGGACATAAAGATCGTCACCTCGGGCGCCGGCGCCGCCGCGCTTGCCTGCCTCAATCTTTTGGTCTCGCTTGGCGCGCCGGTGGAAAACATCTGGGTCACCGACCGTTTCGGCGTCGCCTACAAGGGTCGTGTCGACGAGATGGACCGCTGGAAAGATCCTTATGTGAAGGACACCGAGGCGCGCACGCTGGCCGACGTCATATCAGGCGCCGACGTTTTCCTCGGCCTCTCGGCGGCAGGTGTGCTGAAACCTGAACTGCTCCAGCACATGGCGCCGAAACCGCTGATCCTGGCGCTGGCCAATCCCAATCCGGAGATCATGCCGGAAGTCGCGCGCGCGGCACGTCCCGATGCGATGATCTGCACGGGCCGCTCCGATTTTCCCAATCAGGTCAACAATGTCCTGTGCTTTCCCTACATCTTCCGCGGCGCGCTCGACTGCGGCGCCAGCGCCATCAACGAGGAGATGAAGATGGCCGCGGTGCGCGCCATCGCCGCCCTTGCCCGTGAAGAGCCTTCGGACGTCGCCGCACGCGCCTATTCCGGCGAGACGCCGGTCTTCGGGCCTGAGTTCCTGATCCCCTCGCCCTTCGATCCGCGCCTCATCCTGCGCATTGCGCCGGCCGTCGCCAAGGCTGCCTGCGAAACCGGTGTCGCGACAAGGCCGATCACCGACTTCGCCGCCTACATCGACAAGCTGAACCGCTTCGTCTTCCGCTCCGGCCTGGTGATGAAGCCGGTCTTCTCCTCCGCCAAGGCATCGAGTGCCAAGCGCGTCATCTATGCCGACGGCGAGGACGAACGCGTGTTGCGCGCCGCCCAGGTCGTGCTCGAGGAAGGCATTGCCGAGCCGATCCTGATCGGCCGTCCGCATGTCATCGAGGTCAGGCTCAAGCGCTACGGGCTGCGCATCAAGCCGGGCGTCGATTTCGGCCTCATAAATCCGGAGGACGATCCGCGCTACCGCCACTATGTCGACCTGCTGATCGAACTCGCCGGCCGGCGTGGCGTAACGACGGAAGCCGCGCGCACCATGGTGCGCACCGACAACACGGTGATCGCCGCGCTGGCGCTGAAGCGCGGCGATGCCGACGCCATGGTCTGCGGCCTCGAGGGACGCTTCGAGCGGCACCTGCGTAACGTGACGCTGATCATCGGGCCACGCGCCGGTATCAAGGACTACGATCTTTCGACGCTTTCCATGCTGATCTCGCAGCGCGGCATCATCTTTCTGACCGACACCCACGTCTCCGTCGATCCGACGGCCGAGGAGATCGCCGAGATGACGGTGCTGGCGGCCGAGGAGATCCAGCGCTTCGGCATCGAACCGAAAGCAGCGTTGCTGTCGCATTCGGATTTCGGCTCGCGCGATTCACCAAGCGCGCTGAAGATGCGGCATGCGGCGGCGATCCTGGCGCGGATCGCGCCGGACTTGCAGTGCGACGGGGAAATGCATGCCGATTCCGCCTTGTCGGAGCCTCTGCGCCAGCGCGTCTATCCGCATTCGCGACTGAAGGGCGAGGCCAATCTGCTGGTCTTCCCGAACCTCGACTCGGCCAACATCACGCTGACGGCTTTGCGCGCCATGATGGACGCGCTGCATGTCGGGCCGATCCTGCTCGGCACCGACAAGCCGGCGCACATCCTGACGCCTTCCGTGACCTCGCGAGGCGTCGTCAACATGACGGCCCTGGCGGTCGTGGAGGCCGCGCACAAGGCGCAGGCGGTCGTCAATCTGGGCTGAACGCGGATTGCGCGGTAAACTGCGGTTAACCGCGAACACGGTAGCCTCGCGGACGAACAGGCGGAGTTTGGGCGGATGGCAAGCGCGGGGTGGAAGCAGGCGTACGCTGCCGTACTGCTTGGGCTCCTGCTTTCCGGGACCGCGGTCAGCGAGCCACAGGCTGCCTCGCGGATCTGCCGCCAGTTGGAGGCCGATCTCGCCGCGGCCTCGCGCGGCGGCGGCGGTGGTCCGGCGATGGTCCGGAAATACGATGCGGCGATCGAAAGACAGCACGAACAGATTTCAAAGGCCCGAGGCCAGGCGAGCAGAGCCGGATGCGGTTTTTCGCTGTTTTCCCGCAACGTCAACGAATGCGCCGCGCTCAACGCCACCATCGACCGCATGAATGCCAATCTCGACGCCTTGCAAGCCAAACGCGAGCGACTGGCCGGGGGTGGCTCGCGCCGTGACCGCAAGCGCATCCTGGCGGCGCTCGACGCCAACGATTGCCGCGACGACACCATTGCGCCGCGACGCGAGCCTTTATTGGAGGCGAACCGCGAAGACGGCGACACCAATCTGTTCGACCAGCTTTTCGGCGGCAACAGCCGGCGGCCCGATACACTAGACGCGCTGGACCAACCTGACGATCCCGGCGAGGAGCGCAACGTCCGCCGGGTGCTCAACCGGCCCGGCGTGCCGGATTTTCCAAGCGTTGGCGGTGAATTCCACACGTCTTGCGTGCGCATCTGTGACGGTTATTTCTTCCCGATGTCGAACTCGGCTTCCATCGGCGATTTCGAACGCGACCAGAAGAATTGCGAATCGAGCTGCCCCGGCACCGAGATGCAGGTCTTCTATTCGCGCGGCATGGACGACGATTCGGCGTCGATGACCTCGTCGGTCACCGGCAGGCCCTACAGCGAATTGCCGACCGCCTATCTCTACAAGCAATCCGACATGTCGCGGCCGCCGGCTTGCGGCTGCAACGCCGCGCAGAATTTCCAGATCATCGCCGGCAACCCACCGAATCCGGAACAGCCGCAGCCTGAAACGAACGCGGCGCCGGTCATTCCGGTCCCGGTTTCCAAGCCCGATCCGGGCGCCGATCCGGAAACCCTGGCGAACGTCGAAGGTGGGCTCGACCGCGAAGCCATGAAGCGGCTTTCAGCCAAGCCGGTGACATCGCCCGTGTCGGCGGTGCCGCCGGACCAGCGCAAAGTCAGGGTCGTCGGGCCAACGTTCCTTCCCGACCCATCAGCGGCAATAGATCTGCAAGCTCCGGCCCCGAAGGCAACCCGGTAAGAGCAAGCCTGAGCGGCATGAACAGCGCCTTGCCCTTGCGCCCGGTCGCTTCCCTGATCTTGCCCGTCCAGTCCTTCCAGACCGTCCCGTTCCAGGGTTCCTCCGGCAGCTGATCGAACGCCTGGCCGAGGAAATCGCGGTCGTCATCGGAGAAATCCGGCGTCTCCTGCGGCCCCTCGCGCAGGATACGCCACCAGCCCACCGCATCGGCCAGCCTATCGAGATTGCCTCGCACCGCCAGCCAGAACGGCTCGGCCTGTTCGCCGGAGATGCCGAGCACGATCAGCCGGTCCCTCGCCTCGGCGAATGGCATGTGGTGCAGCAGCGTGCGGTTGAGCACGAACAGCTCGTCGGGATCGAATTTGGCCGCGGATTTCGAGGTCGCCGCCGGATCGAACCGCTCGGCAAGCTCGCTCATCGTCGCCACTGCCGCGACGTTTTCCGAAGTGCCGACCAGCACGGCGAGAGAAGCGACGGCCATCGGCTCGACGCCGTCCTCGCGAAGGCTTTCGATGGAAAGCGCACCGGTGCGCTTCGACAGCCCCTCGCCCGACGCGGTCGTCAAGAGATTATGGTGACCGAAGACTGGCGGTTCGGCACCCAGCGCTTTGAACAAGGCGATCTGCACGCCGGTATTGGTGACGTGGTCGTCGCCGCGGATGACATGGCTGACGCCCATCTCGATATCGTCGACTACCGAAGGCAGCGTATAGAGATAGGTGCCGTCCTCGCGCACCAGAACAGGGTCGGACAACGAGGCAAGGTCGACAGTCTCCCCGCCGCGTACCAGATCGTTCCAGTGGATCTCGGTGCGTTCCGGCTGCAGCGGATCGCCGGAGAAATTGGGCAAGAGGAAGCGCCAATGCGGCCGGCGGCCATCGGTCTGGTACTCGGCCACCTGCTCTTGCGTCAGCGCCAATGCCTCGCGGCCGTAGACCGGCGGCAAGCCGCGCGTACGGCGTACCTTTCGCCTGAGATCGAGCTCCTCCGGCGTTTCGTAGCAGGCATAGAGAACGCCCGCCGCCTTCAGCCGCTCGACCGCCGCGTCATAGATTTCGAAGCGCCGCGACTGGTATTCGGTGGCGTCCGGGAAAATGCCCAGCCAATGCAGATCGTAGAGGATGGCGTCGGAAAATTCCTGCTTCGAGCGGGCGATGTCGGTGTCGTCGAAGCGCTGGATGAAGCGTCCCCTGTTGTTCATGGCGAAGAGCCAGTTGAACAAAGCGGTGCGCGCATTGCCGATATGGATGCGGCCGGTCGGCGACGGGGCGAAACGAACGGTAACGGTCATGAGCGGGGCGTACCGGATGCTTTTGCGATTGACAAGACGCGCCCCCGCGCCGTGCGGAAGACATAGAACATGACGCGCGCGATGAAAAGACCGGGCAGCCCTGTGCCTGGGCAGCGCAACGAACCGTCTGTTCGGGAATGCAGGCCGCGCCCCGCCGGACGCGGCCCTGCAACACTCCCGGGTCAGGTCACCAAGCCCTTGGTCAGCTCCAACGCCTGGCGTTCGAACAGCCGGCGGTAGATGCCGCCCTTCAGCCGGATCAGCTCGTCATGCGAGCCTTCCTCGACGATCTTGCCGCGATCGAAGACCAGCAGCCTGTCGAGCGCCCGCACCGTCGAAAGCCGGTGCGCGATGACCAGCGTCGTGCGGCCGACCATCAGCCGCTCCATTGCCTGCTGGATCAGCACCTCCGATTCCGAATCGAGGCTCGAAGTCGCCTCGTCCAGGATCAGGATGCGCGCATCGGCCAGGAAAGCGCGTGCGATCGCCACGCGCTGCCGCTCGCCGCCCGACAGTTTCACGCCCCGCTCGCCGACCAGCGTGCCGTACCCTTTCGGCAGATTGGTGATGAAGTCGTGCGCGCTCGCCAGCCTTGCTGCATGCTCGATCTCATCCTGCGTCGCCGCCGGCCGGGCATAGGCGATGTTTTCGGCCAGCGACCGGTGGAACAGGATCGGCTCCTGCTGGACGATGGCAATCTGCCCGCGCAGCGACGCCTGCGCCACCTGCGAGATGTCCTGACCGTCGATCCGGATTTTTCCCGCATTCACGTCATAGAGCCGCTGGATGAGCTTGACGAAGGTTGTCTTGCCCGAACCCGAATGGCCGACGAGGCCGACACGTTCACCCGGCGCGATATCGACCGAAAAGTCACGATAGAGCGGCGATCGGTGACTGCCGTAGTGAAAGGTGACATGGTCGAAGCCGATGCGCCCTTGCGTGATCCGGATCGGCTTGGCGCCAGGCCGGTCCTCGATCCCGAGCGGTTCGGCCTGGAAATCGACCAGTTCCTCCATGTCGTTGATCGAGCGCTGCAAATTGCGGATATGCGTGCCGATATCCCTGAGATAACCCTGCAAAACGAAGAACGAGGTCAGAACGAAAGCGACATCGCCCGCGCTTGCCTGCCCCCACGACCACAGCATCAGCGCCAGGCCGATGACCGCCGCTCTCATGACCAGCAGCAGCGCCCCTTGCGTGGTGCCGTTGATGGTGCCGCGCACCCAGGTGCGCCGCGTTCGCGCACGCCATTTGGCGACGATCCTGGCGAGGTGTTGCTCCTCGCGCTCCTCGGCGCCAAACCCTTTGACAACGGCATTGCAACTCACCGCGTCGGCCAGCGAGCCGCCGAGGCGCGTGTCCCAGGTGTTGGCGAGCCGTGCCGCCGGCGCGACATAGCCAAGCGACAGCATCGTCGTCACCATGATGAACAGCAAGGAACCGGCTGCAACCACGGCACCCATTAGCGGCCAGAACCAGCCGAGCAGCAGCGTCGAACCGATGAGCATGACGACCGACGGCAGCAGAGCGATGAGGATGGTGTCGTTGAGCAGGTCGAGCGCCCACATGCCGCGCGTCACCTTGCGCACCGTCGAGCCGGCAAAGCTGTTGGCATGCCAGTCCGTGGAAAAGCGCTGGACGCGATGGAAGGAATCGGCGGCGATGTCGGCCATCATCTTCAGCGTCAGTTCGACGATCGCCATGAAGGCGAGGTTGCGCAGTGCGACGCCGGTCAGGGCGAGCGCCATCAGCATTGAAAACGCCGTCATCGCGGCATTCCAGGCAATCGCGTCCGCGCCGGCGCTGCTGGCCACGGCGTCGACCAGCCGGCCGGAATAGAGCGGCGTCAGAACGTCGGCCAGCGTCGACAGCAGGAAACCACCCATGATGAGCGAAAGTCGCCAGGGCTGGCGTTGCCAATGAGTGAGCGTAAAGCCAAGAACGCTGCGAAAGGCGCTCGCGCGCAAATCGATCTTAAAACGAGCCATGATGTCATTTCGGGCGCAAACGAGCCCGATCCCAGTAAGGTCGAAGATTGAAGACGCCCCTCAACGGGCTAATGATTGCCCAGAATGCGGAGTGGCATATTTGGCGACTCGCCCGTGGTCGGGCGGCGACCGGCATCGGCATGAGCCTGCGCTCGATCCGGTTTCGGCACGGAAAATAGATCCCCGTCCAGCGCCGGTAGAGACTTAGG
Source organism: Mesorhizobium sp. M0152 (assembly GCF_040322415.1). Classification (NCBI taxonomy): domain Bacteria; kingdom Pseudomonadati; phylum Pseudomonadota; class Alphaproteobacteria; order Hyphomicrobiales; family Phyllobacteriaceae; genus Mesorhizobium; species Mesorhizobium sp. M0152. The sequence goes on along the minus strand of NZ_JAMYTH010000001.1, from coordinate 37,750 downwards.
CTTTGCGGCCTCGCATTTGAAATACTGCCATTCAGACCTCCCGCAAATGAATTGCGGAATGGTTCTTATAGAGACGCTCAGATGCAACGCCAAGACGAGCTCACGCCAAAAGTGTATCTGGTCCAAGCACTGAGGTTATTTTGCAACAACGTCGGTGCAAGTCACTGCCGCGTGCCTTATTGCGGAATGCGATCGAGGCGCATGTACCGGCCGTCGGTCGACGGCTTGAAGCCAAGCTTCTCGTAAACCCCGTGCGCATCGCTGGTCGAAAGGCTCCAGTGCGAGACGGTGCCGAGGTCGGGATGATCGAGAAGAGCCTGCACCAGTCGCGAGCCAATGCCTTGCCCGCGATATTCCGGCCAGATGATGATGTCGGCGAGATAGGCGAACACCGTTCGGTCGGAAATCGCCCTGCCGAAACCGACCTGCTTGCCGTCGACAAAAGCGGCGGCGCACAGCGAATTGGCAAAGGCACGGCGATGCATCTCATCGTTGCGTCCGGCGCCCCAGTAGCTCGCCATCAACAGGTCGGAGGTCGCGCGGAAATCGATCCGCGACAGGTCGAAAGTGATCTCACAATCGAGCATGGCTACTCCCTCGCCCGGGTCACATGGCGCAGGCTTCCAGCCGGGATCCGGCGGTCTAGCCGCGATCCCTGAAACGGTTGGTGATGGGATAGCGGCGGTCGCGGCCGAAGTTCTTTTTGGTGATCTTCACGCCGGGTGCGGCCTGCCGGCGTTTGTATTCGGCGATGTAGAGCAGATGCTCGATGCGTGTCACCGTCGCCCGGTCATGGCCGCGCGCGACGATGTCGTCGACGCCCATCTCGTTCTCGACCAGGCACTCGAGGATATCGTCCAGCACCGGATAGGGCGGCAGCGAGTCCTGGTCGGTCTGGTTCTCGCGTAGCTCCGCCGACGGCGCCTTGTCGATGATGTTGCTCGGAATCACCTCGCCCGAAGGCCCGAGCGCGCCCGGCGGCACATGCGAATTGCGCCAGCGCGACAATGCGTAGACCTGCATCTTGTAGAGGTCTTTTATCGGATTGAAACCGCCATTCATGTCGCCATAGAGCGTGGCGTAGCCGACCGACATCTCGCTCTTGTTGCCGGTCGTCACGACCATCGAGCCGAACTTGTTGGAGATCGCCATCAGGATCGTGCCGCGTGCGCGGCTTTGCAGGTTTTCCTCAGTGATGCCTTCCTCGGTGCCCTCGAAAAGCTGCGTCAAGGTGTGCAGAAAGCCCTCGACCGGCTCGAAGATCGGCACGATGTCGTAACGACAGCCGAGCGCACGGGCGCAGTCCTCGGCGTCCTTGAGCGAATCCTTCGAGGTATAGCGATACGGCATCATCACCGCGCGCAGCCGCTCCTCGCCGAGCGCATCGACGGCAAGCGCCGCGCAGATCGCCGAATCGATGCCACCGGAGAGGCCGAGAACGACGTTCTTGAAGCCGTTCTTGTTGACGTAGTCGCGCAAACCCAGCATGCAGGCGCGATAGTCGGCCTCTTCCCTCTCCGGGATTTTGGACATCGGCCCTTCCGAGCAGGCCCAGCCATCATCTTTTCGCTTCCAGGTGGTGACGTCGACAGCTTCCTCGAACTGGCTCATCTGGAAGGCGAGCGTCTTGTCGGAACCTATGGCAAACGACGCGCCGTCGAAGATCAACTCGTCCTGGCCGCCAAGCTGGTTGGCGTAGATGATCGGCAGCCCGCATTCGATGACCTGTCGTATGACCACCTGGTGGCGGACATCGATCTTGGCCCGGTAGTAAGGCGAGCCATTCGGCACCAGCAGAATTTCCGCCCCGCTCTCGGCCAGCGTCTCGCAGATGCCGATATCGCCCCAGATGTCCTCGCAGATCGGGATTCCGATCCGCACGCCACGGAAATTGACCGGCCCCTGGATCTCGGGCCCGGCCTGGAAGACGCGCTTCTCGTCGAATTCGCCATAGTTCGGCAGGTCGAGCTTGTAGCGTTCGGCGATGATCTTGCCGCCATCGGCGAAGATGATCGAATTGTGCGTGCCGCTGTTGCGCTTCAGCGGCGTGCCGATGATGACGCCCGGACCGCCATCGGCGGTATCGGCGGCAAAGTCCTGTGCCGCCTTTTCGCAGGCCTTCAGGAACGCCGGCTTCAGCACCAGATCCTCCGGCGGATAGCCGGCGAGGAAAAGCTCGGTATAGAGCACGAGGTCGGCGCCCTGCCGGGCAGCATCCGCCCTCGCCTCACGGGCTTTGGCGAGGTTGCCGGCGACATCACCGACCGTGGGATTGAGCTGGGCGACGGCGATGCGCAGGAGGTCGGGCTTCTGGGTCATGCCTGCTGACTTAGCGCGGCAAAATTCGCCCCGCAATGGCGTTCGTTTGGACCACCCCCGACCGATCGATAGATCGTGTCGGACCGGATGTTGATCGTGCCTCGGAGCCTGGAATCAGTCCTCGCCCATATATTCTCGCAACGCTTGCGGAGAATGGTTGTCGCCGATCGACATCGCCAGGATGCGCGAGACATGCCGGCGCGGCAGACCTGTCTCGGCCGCCCATTGGTTGATCTGGACCTGGATCTTGCCGAGGTCCTTCTTCGATGTCGGGTTTTCCGCGATATCGAGCCCCGCGTCGCGAAGCGCGGCCGCCATGTCGGCCGAAATGACGAAGGCATCCCAGCCCAGCCAGCGCAGGAAATACTGGCCAGTGTTGCCGCCGAGCCGGCTGCCATGCTTGCCGAGATACGCCATCAGCCCGACCTGGTCGTCATCAGGCCATTCCGCGAGGAAATTGCCAAAACCGCCATGTTCCCTGGATACGCGCACGACAAAAGCAGCGTTTTCACGAACCGATTTGATCTTCTGCGGATTGCGCACGATGCGTTGGTCCGCCGTCAGGTCGTGCCAGAAATCGTCAGGCTGGAACAAGAGCCGCTTCGGCTCGAAATGGAGGAACGCCTCCTCGAAGCCGGGCCATTTCTGTTCGATGACGCGCCAGACGAAACCGGCGGCGAACACACGCTCGGCCATCGTCGAGAGAATGCGGTTATCCGCGATGTCGGCAACGGCCGCATTGTCGGGCACCGGCCCCAGCAGCGACGCAAGTTCCGCTTCGCCGCCCTTGCGTTTTGCCGCGCGCAGGCGAATTTTCTGGAAGTCGGCCATCAGTCCTCGCTCTTCGCCACAATGTAGCACTTCCCGCGCGACCCGGCAGCCTCTACCTCTATCGCCAGCCAAGACCCTGGAGACGGCCATGAACAAGACGATCGACGACCTGGCGAACCGCTGGCTCAAGCGACGGCCGGACGGCCTCAGTCAGCTCGAAAACCGGGTGCTGCAATCGACACTCGAGCGCACCACGATCTCCAGGGACACCAACAAGGCCGTCGCCTTCCACCAGACCTTTGGCGACCGGCTTGCCGATACGATCGCCCGCGTCGGCGGCTCCTGGTCCTTCATCCTCACCTTCATCGCCTTTCTAGTCCTGTGGACATCAGGCAATGTCTGGCTCCTGTCGCGCGATGCCTTCGACCCCTACCCGTTCATCTTCCTGAACCTCGTACTGTCGATGGTCGCCGCCTTGCAGGCGCCGGTGATCATGATGGCGCAGAACCGCCAGACCGAGCGCGACCGCATCGACGCCGCCCACGATTACGAGGTCAATTTGAAGGCCGAGATCGAGATCATGGCGCTGCATGAAAAGCTCGACGAACTGCGCCATGGCCAGATCATCGGCATGCGCGACGAGATCGTGCGACTGGCGGCGCTGGTCGAGAAGCTCGACCGGCGGCTGCCGGAACAGCAGTCGTCTTGATGACTGGGCTTGTCCACGATTTCGTCGACCAATATGGGTTGATCGCCGTCTTTCTAGGCTGTGTCGCCGAAGGTGAAAGTGCCGCCATTCTCGGCGGCTTCTTCGCCCACCAGCATGTTTTCGTCCTCTGGCATGCCTATGTCGCCGCCGCCCTCGGCGCCTTCATCGGCGACACATCCTTCTTCATCCTCGGCAGAAGATTCGCCGACCATCGCTACGTCGTCAGGTTGCGCAAACGGCCGGGTTTCCGCCGCGCCTACCGCTTGCTCAACACCCACCCCAACATCTTCGTGCTGTCGAACCGTTATGTCTACGGCATGCGCCTGGTCGGCGGTGTCGCGGCAGGACTTTCAACCATAGCAGTACCGCGCTTCATCCTCCTCAACGCCATTTCATCGGCGGTCTGGGCGGTGCTGTTCAGCACTATCGGCTATGTTTTCGGGCTAGGCGCCGAGCATCTCGTCGGCCAGGCGCTGGTCCGCCATGAACGGCTGCTGATCGGGCTGGGTATCGGTCTTGCGGTAGCCGTGCTTGCCTGGCTTTTCGCCCACCACATCGCCAAAAAGGAGCGCGGCAAGGAATAGTGACGATCCTGCTCATCACGCCGTGGACAAGCCGCCAAGACTTAGATCGGCACCCCTGCGATCCGCTCGATGATGGCGATGCCCCAGACCCCGGCAACGATGACGACCGAAATCAGCACCGCCAGCGAACCGCAATCCTTGGCCAACTGGATGTCGACGTTGAACTCCCGGCTGAAGGCATCGCACGCCGCCTCGATCCCGGTGTTCAGCACTTCGACCATGATCAGCAGCAGCACCGCGCCGATCAGCAAGGCATAACCGCGCCACGAGATCGAAACGAACCAGCCGAGCGGCAGGGCGAGCACAAGCAGCATGAGCTCCTGCTGGAAGGCCCTTTCGCTGACGGCCAGCTTGCGAAACGCCCGCAGCGAGTTGAAATACGCGTGGATCAGCCGCTGCATGCCCAAACCCCTTTCCGAATCACCGGCACGGGATAAAGCAATGACCCGATCAATGGAATAAGGCTGCTCGCCCAAAATTCATTCGTCCGGCAGGACCTTGATCGACGGTGTCGACTTTTCGAATTGCGGCAGTCCGTCATCGATGGCGTAATAGTCGCCCTTGTCGCCGACGAAAATATGGCATTCGCCCCGAAGGTCCGTCGGCTCATCGAACGATCCCGCCAGAACCGAAATGTATGCGTCGCGAGGTTTCCAGAACAGCAGCGACCCGCAGTTCTTGCAGAAACCGCGCCTTGCGAAGGAAGACGCCTCGTACCAGGTGATGCTTTCGGTGCCTTCGACCACGATGTCGGCATCGGCGACATTGGTCGCGGCATAGAAGTGTCCGCTCTGCTTCCTGCACTGCGAGCAATGGCAATAGACGACACCGCGCAGCGGCCCGTGCGCTCTGAAGCGGACCGCTCCGCACAAGCAAGACCCCTCGTGACTGTCACGCATTTCAACTCCTCCTTGGACGAAACTCCGCCAGAATTCCAGCTTTGAGGCAACCACAAGCAAGCAAATGCGACATCCATTTGCGTGGCGAATTCGAAATTCGGCATTTTTGGAACATCGTAACGCGCGGGTTTCGAACGCGGGCCGGCGGACCGGCATTGTCTTGGATTTATTGGTGCACAGGTTAAGCCTCCACCGAGGCAGGCTGAGAAAACCGGTGGGACTACGCGAATTAAGGAAACTTTAGCGCTACCGCATTTATGTTATGCCACGCGAAGGTCACGGGTGGGGACACGCCTGCGCGAGGTATTGCAATGAAATAGCGTCCCCCGGGTCGGCGACAATGGATGTCCGCCAGTCCACGGCGATGTCCAGGGGGAAGTAGCAGAACATGCAGCCGATGATAGCCCAGACTGAAAGAAGCACGGATATCGCCACCACCGTCCTCGCGACGATGCGCCAGTTGGGCGTACTCGGCCTGCCGCGCAATTACGAGATCTTCTACGAGGCCTTGAACGGCTCCAATCGCGAACTCAGTCTGGCCGTCGTGTCGCTGAGCAGCCGGCCGACGCAGGACGAGCTGGACCAGATCGGCCGTACCTTCTTTGCCCAGAACCATGGCCCCGGCATCGTCGAGCATGCCAGGGAGGTCATCGCCAAGGAACTCGAGGACATCGCTTCGCTGTTGAGGAGCGAACGCAGCCACATTGAGAAATACGGCAGGCTTCTCGATGAGACGTCGAGCGGCCTCAGCAGCCGCAGCCTTCTTTCCCAGGACCTTCTCCAGAAGATCGCGAATGCCATGGCAACTGCCACCAATTCGACGATCGATCATGGCCGGCAGGTCGCCTTGACGCTCAGCGACAAGACGGCCGAACTCGAGAGCGTCAAGTCGAAGCTCGAGGAATACAAGCGGCTGGCCGACACCGACCCGTTGACCCATATCTGGAACCGGCGCGCCTTCGACAAGGAAATCACCAGGATCTACACCAGCAACAAGGGCATCCTGTTCAACGCCCTCATCCTTGCCGATATCGATCGTTTCAAGGACATAAATGACAGGTACGGCCATCCGGTCGGCGACAAGATCCTCCAGATCATCGCCGACATTTTCCAGACCAGCATTCGCGGCGACATGTTCGTCGCGCGCACTGGCGGCGAGGAGTTCGCGCTGATCATCGAGGGCGCCAGCGAGGATGCCACCTATGACGTCGCGGACCGAATTCGCGCCCTGATCGAACAGACGCCATTCACCAGCAGCCAGACCGGCACGAATTACGGCACCGTTACCGTCTCGATGGGCATCTGCATGGCATCCGAGGCCGAGGGGCCGGAAGACCTCTACAGCAAAGCCGACCGGGCGCTCTACCGTTCGAAACTCAGCGGGCGCAACCGCGTGACCAAGCATTCGACGATGGCCGGACGCGCCGGCAAGAGCTGGCTGCTCTACAAGAAGGATTAGTCCTACTCCTGGCCGCCATCACATCCAGATTTTTGCGGCCGACCCTTTCTATATGAAATTCTTGAGCTTATATTTTCTGTGGAAACGGGAAGACATCCGCTATGCGACCCCAAACCGCTGCCAGTTCAGCCGAAAATGTGGTTCTGACCAAGGCAATGCTGCGCGCCGCCGATCTGCTGGACGTTACCGCAAGGGTGCTGGCTTCCGTGATCGGCGTCTCGGAAGCCACGGTTTCGCGCATGCGCAGGGAAGAATTTCTGCTTGAGCGCGGCACCAAGCCATTCGAACTCGCGGTGCTGTTCGTCAGGTTGTTCCGCTCGCTCGACGCCATTGTCGGCGGCGACGCGGCTGTCGCGCGGTCATGGCTGAAGAACGCCAACACGGCGTTCGATGCCGCCCCGCTCGAAAAAATCCTCACCATTACCGGGCTTGTCGATGTCATTGCCTACCTGGACTCCCGACGCGCTCTCATCTGAAGCCTGCCATATCGACGGCAAATACTGGCGCATGGTCGAGGCGCAGCACCAGGTCTCGACCCTGAAACTCGTCGACACGCTCGACGAGCAGGCTCTCCTCGAAGAGTTGATCGAGGAAACCAAGCCGCAGATTCCGCAGGAATGCCGCCATCTCCATTATCTCCTGGCCACGCCTTTCCGCTACGGCTCGATCTATCCGCATGGTTCGCGCTTCCGCCGCGCCGGCAGGACCTTGGGTGTCTACTATGCGGCCGAAACCATATTCACCGCCGTGGCGGAAATGGCCTTCTACCGTTTGCTGTTCTTTGCCGAGTCGCCGCAAACGCCCTGGCCGCGCGACGCCGCCGACTACACGGCCTTTGCCGCGGCGATCAAATGCGCCAGGGTGATTGACCTGACCCGCCCGCCGCTCGATCGCGACGCGGCGGCATGGACACATCCGACCGACTATGCGGCCTGCCAGGCGATTGCCGACACCGCCCGCGAGGCCAGGCTGGAAGCGATCCGCTACCCATCGGCGCGCGATCTGAAGGGCGCCAACGTCGCGCTTTTGACGTGCAAGGGCTTTGCCAAGGCGAGGCCGATGGAGCCGCAGACCTGGCGCATCCGCCTCGGCGCCTTCGGCGTTCAGGCGATCTGCGAATTCCCGCAAAAGCGCTTCGAGTTTTCGAGAACGGCTTTTTCAGATCCTCGTCTCGCCAGCCTGCGGTGGGAACGCGGGCACTGATCCAGTCCAAAAAGAAAAGCGCCGGATTTCTCCAGCGCTTTTTCCATCAACAGTTCAGACCGAAATCAAGCTTAACCGTTCACGACCTGCTTGTGCTGCACCGGGTGGCTCTTCTTCAGCAGATCCGACACCAGGAAAGCCAGTTCGATCGCCTGGTCGGCATTGAGGCGCGGGTCGCAATGGGTGTGGTAGCGGTCCTGCAACTCCTCGGCCGTGATGGCGCGCGCGCCACCGGTGCATTCGGTGACGTTCTTGCCGGTCATCTCGACATGGATGCCGCCCGGATGCGTGCCTTCGGCGCGATGCACCTCGAAGAAGGTCTGCACCTCCTTCAGGATGCGGTCGAACGGCCGCGTCTTGTAGCCGGCGGCCTCGATCGTGTTGCCGTGCATCGGGTCCGACGACCAGACGACGCTGCGACCTTCCTTTTGCACCGCGCGCACCAGCTTCGGCAGATAGTCGGCGACCTTGTCGGAGCCGAAACGCGCGATCAGCGTCAGCCGGCCCGGCTCGTTCTCCGGGTTGAGCAGGTCGATCAATTCCAGCAGCCCGTCCGGCGTCAGCGACGGACCGCATTTCAGGCCGAGCGGATTCTTGATGCCGCGACAATATTCGACATGGGCGTGGTCCGGCTGGCGCGTGCGGTCGCCGATCCAGATCATGTGGCCCGAAGTCGCATACCAATCGCCGGAGGTTGAATCGACGCGGGTCAGCGCCTCCTCATAGCCGAGCAGCAATGCCTCGTGGCTGGTGTAGAAATCGGTCTCGCGCAGTGCATAGTTGGTTTCCGAGGTGATGCCGACGGCCTTCATGAAGTCCATCGTCTCGGTGATGCGGTTGGCAAGCGACTCGTATTTCTCGCCCTGCGGGCTGTCGGACACGAAGCCGAGCATCCAGCTATGTACGTTCTCCAGGCTGGCATAGCCGCCCTGCGCGAAGGCGCGCAACAGGTTGAGCGTCGCCGCCGACTGGCGGTACGCCATTTCCTGGCGGGCGGGATCGGGGATTCGCGATTTGGCATCGAACTCGATGCCGTTGATGATGTCGCCGCGGTAGCTGGGCAGCGTCACCTCGCCCTTGGTCTCGTTGTCGGACGAACGCGGCTTGGCGAACTGGCCGGCGACGCGGCCGACCTTCACCACAGGCTGCGAGCCGGCGAAAGTCAGTACCACCGACATCTGCAGGAAGACGCGGAAGAAGTCGCGGATATTATCCGCGCCATGCTCGGCAAAACTCTCGGCGCAATCGCCGCCTTGGAGCAGGAATGCGTCGCCGGCGGCAACGCTTGCCAGCTGCTTTTTCAGCTTGCGCGCCTCGCCTGCAAAAACCAGCGGCGGAAACGTTGCAAGCTGGGCTTCCGTATTCTTGAGCGCGGCAAGGTCCGGATAGGCAGGAACCTGCTTGATCGGCTTTGCTCTCCACGAATTCGGCGACCACTTCGTCATCGCTGCACCCAACGCTCTTTCCGAGCAATCCCAGGAAATAGTGTGAAACGGTTTCCGTCCGGAATTGCGTCAAACAAACAGGCGGGCGCCATCGCCCGCCAACCGGCCCCATATGGGGATCGCGGCTCCATACACGAAGCCGATTTCCTATTCTAGACCGGATTTGGCCGCGTGGCGAATGGCGGCTGCTCGATCTGGCGGCTGCTCGGTCACGAAGCAGCTGGATGATGCCTTTTCTAGGCCGCCACCAGCCGCGCCAGCTGCGTCATCACGACCGCGGACCCGGCCAGCCGCTTTTCGGCAGTCGGCCAGTCGCGGGCGAAAACGACGCTCTGGTCCGGCCTGATCTTGGCCAGCGAACCCTGCTCGCCGATGAACTTTACCAGTCCGACCGGGTTGGAGAACTCGCGCTTGCGGAAGTGGATGACGACCCCTTTCGGCCCAGCGTCGAGCTTCTCGACATTGGCCTTGCGGCACAGCGCCTTGATGAAAACGATCTTCAGGAGATATTTCACTTCATCCGGCAGCGGACCGAAACGGTCGATCAATTCGGCGCCGAAGGCGTCGATCTCCTCGGTGGTTTCAAGGTCGCCAAGCCGGCGATAGAGCGCCAGCCTGAGCTGCAGATCCGGCACATAGCTTTCCGGGATCATAACCGCCGTGCCGACGGCGATCTGCGGCGACCAGCCGCCATCCTGGACATCGCGGGAATCCTTCACCTCGGCCACGGCTTCTTCCAGCATCTGCTGATAGAGCTCGAAGCCGACCTCCTTGATATGGCCGGACTGTTCTTCGCCCAGAAGATTGCCGGCGCCACGTATATCGAGATCGTGGCTGGCAAGCTGGAAGCCTGCACCCAGCGTGTCGAGCGATTGCAGCACCTTCAGCCGGCGCTCGGCGGTGTCGGTCAGCTTGCGGTTGGCCGGCAGCGTGAACAGCGCATAGGCGCGCACCTTCGAGCGTCCGACGCGGCCGCGCAGCTGGTAGAGCTGCGACAGGCCGAACATATCGGCACGATGGATGATCAGCGTGTTGGCGGTCGGGATATCGAGACCGGATTCGACGATGGTCGTCGACAAAAGCACGTCATACTGGCCGTCGTAAAAGGCGTTCATGATGTCGTCGAGTTCGCCCGGCGGCATCTGACCATGGGCCACCGCCACCTTCAGCTCGGGCACGGATTCTCTCAGGAAATCTTGTATTTCGGCGAGATCGCTGATGCGCGGCACGACGTAGAAGGAGTGGCCGCCGCGATAGCGCTCCCGAAGCAGCGTTTCGCGGATCACCAGCGGATCGAAAGGCGAAATGAAGGTGCGCACCGCCATGCGGTCGACCGGCGGCGTGGCGATCAGCGACAGTTCGCGCACCCCCGTCAGCGCCAGTTGCAGCGTGCGCGGGATCGGCGTCGCCGACAGCGTCAGCACATGCACATCGGATTTCAGGTCCTTCAGCCGTTCCTTGTGCTTGACGCCAAAGTGCTGCTCCTCATCGATGATCAGCAAGCCAAGGCTCTTGAACGAGATCGAGGATCCGAGCAGCGCATGCGTGCCGATGACGATGTCGACCTGCCCCTCGGCGATGCCCTTCTTGGTTTCCGCCAGCTCCTTGGCGCCGACCAGCCGCGACGCCTGGGCAATACGGATCGGCAGGCCGGAAAAGCGCTGCGAAAACGTTTTGAAATGCTGGCGCGACAACAGCGTTGTGGGCACCACCACCGCGACCTGAAAACCTTCCATCGCCGCGATGAAGGCGGCGCGCAGCGCCACTTCGGTCTTGCCGAAGCCGACGTCGCCGCAGATCAGCCGGTCCATCGGCTTGCCGGCGCCAAGGTCGTCTCGAACCGAATCGATCGCCGTCTGCTGGTCGTCGGTTTCCTCATAGGGAAAACGAGCGGCGAACTCGCCATAGAGGCCTTCCGCCGGCACCAGCGCGGGTGCGGCGCGCATCTGCCGTTCGGCGGCGATGCGGATCAACTGCCCGGCCATGTCGAGCAGGCGTTTCTTCAGCCGCGCCTTGCGCGATTGCCAGGCCCCGCCGCCGAGTTTGTCGAGCGTCGCTTCGGCCGATTCCGAGCCATAGCGCGACAGTAGCTCGATGTTTTCGACCGGCAGGAACAGCCGGTCGTCTCCGGCGTAATGGATTTCGAGGCAATCATGCGGCGCGCCGACCGCTTCGATGGTGCGCAGGCCGATGAAGCGGCCGATGCCATGGTCGGCGTGGACGACGATGTCGCCGGCCGACAGCGCCGAGGCTTCGGCGATGAAGTCGGAAGGCCGCTTCTTGCGCTTCGAGCGCCGGATCAGCCGATCGCCCAAAATGTCCTGTTCGGCGACGACGGCCAGTTTTTCGGTCTCGAAGCCGGATTCGAGCGGCAGCACCGCAAGAGCCGCCTGCCCCGGCTCGAGCTTTTCCGCCTCAGCCAGCGTGTCGACCTGCTTGAGATTGCCGAGATGATGCTCGGCCAGGATCTGCCCAAGCCGGTCGAGCGAGCCTTCGGTCCAGCCGGCAATGATGACGCGCCGGCCCGCGGCGCGCTCGTCAGCGATGTGCTTGACGACGGCATCGAAGACATTGACGTTCGGGTCGGCGCGCTCCTCGACGAAGCTGCGGCCATGACGCGAGCCGGCATGGTAGACTTTCTTCGCGCCGGCATCAGGGGCGTCGAAGGCCGAGAAATCGATCGCTTCGCGCGGCCCGAGCGAAGCGATGAGGTTTTCCGGCGAGAGGTAAAGCAGGTCCGGCGGCACCGGCTTGTAGGGCACCGCATCCTTCAAAGCGCTGTCGGCCTGCTTCTTGCGGGCCTCGTAGTGATCGAGGATCAGCGTATGGCGTTCGGCCAGCGCCTCATGCGCCAGATGATCGAACACGACAGGCGTGTCCGGCAGATAATCGAACACCGTTTCCAGCCGCTCGTAGAAGAACGGCAGCCAGTGTTCCATGCCGGCGAAGCGCCGCCCTTCGCTGACCGCCGCGTAGAGCCCGTCGTCGCGCGAGGGCGCACCGAACGCCTCGATATAGGCGCGGCGGAAGCGGCTGATGGTCTCGGGCGTCAGGGCCACCTCGCTCATCGCCTGCAGCGCCATCGACTTGCGCTGGCCGGTGGTGCGCTGGGTGGCGGCATCGAAGACGCGAATCGATTCCAGCGTGTCGCCGAAGAAATCGAGCCTCAGCGCCTCGGTCCAGCCGGGGGCGAACAGGTCGAGGATGCCCCCGCGCACCGCAAACTCGCCGATGCCGCGCACCGTCGGCACCCGTTCGAAGCCGGACGTCTCCAGCCGTGACACGAGCGCGTTCATGTCGATCTGGTTGCCCGGGCTGGCATGAAAGGTCTGCGCTTCGACAAGGTCCGCCGGCGGAATGCGCTGCAGCAGCGCATTGGCGGTGGTGAGGATGACGGCACGGTGCGGCTTCCTCGCCAGCGCGATCATGGCGGACAATGCATCGAGGCGTTTGGCGGCGGCGTCCGAACCAGGAGAGACGCGATCGTAGGGCAGACAGTCCCAGGCCGGCAGTTCCAGCACCGGCAGGCCGGGTGCAGCGAAGGACAGTGCCTCGATGATCGCCGGCAGGCGCTGGCCATCCCGCGCCACGAACAGCACCGGCTTGCCGGGCGCGATCTCATGCGCCGCCTGCACCAGGGCGAATGCTTCATAGCCGTCGGCGACACCGTCGACGATGAACTGGCCGGCACGGCCTTTCGGCAGGCCAATGGTGGGAATGAGACTCATCAAATCACTGTCTTGTTTGTCGCAATTCCGGACGGGAAAACCGCTTCGCACTTTTCCTGGAATTGCTTGTGTGTTCAGAAAGTCATGGTCCGGCGGGATGCCAGGATTTTTTGCAGGACGGCACAATCGATATCCGCCGGAACTGGACGTTCGCCGGTAATCAGCGGCAGGAATTCGGTGTCGGGAACGTCGAGGAGCCTCTCATATTGGTCGATTTCGTCGTCGGTCAAGGCGCCGATCTCGGCATCGGCGAAGCTGCCGAGGATCAGATCCATCTCGCGCATGCCGCGATGCCAGGACCGGAACAAAAGCTTGCGGCGGTGGGCGTCGAGCCCCTCGCTTGATCGTTTCGTTCCCGTCATCGTGCCGCATCCTCGCTTGCTGCGGCGCATATAGCGTGGATAGAAGGGGCTGTCAGCCTTGCGCTGCGGCCGTCGCAACATAAGCTGACATCATGCGCCCTTCCATCCTCGATCCATTGTTTGTCCCGATTACCTCGCTTGCCGGCGTGGGGCCAAAGGTCGGCGCGCTGATCGAGAAGGTCGTAGCGGCCGATCTCGGCGATCGCGCCGCGCGCGCCGGCGATCTTTTGTTCGTGCTTCCGCACACCGTCATCGACCGCCGCAGCCGTCCGGGTATTGCCGGTTCGGCCGAAGGCCAGATCGTCACGCTCGATGTGCGCATCGACCGCCATCAGCCGCCGCCGCGCGGCAACAGGTCGGTGCCTTACCGGGTCTACGCCCATGACGACACAGGCGAGATCGCGCTGACCTTCTTCCATGCCCATGCCGCCTATCTTGAAAAGGCGATGCCTGTGGGCGAGCATGTCGTGGTCTCGGGCCGCATGGAATGGTTCAACGGCCGCCCGACCATGGTCCACCCCGACCATATCGCGCTCGCCAGCGAAGCCGAGAACCTGCCGCTGGTCGAACCGGTCTACCCGCTCACCGCCGGGCTGTCGGGCAAGGTGCTGCGCCGGGCAATCGGTCAGGCGCTCGCGCGCTTGCCCATATTGCCGGAATGGCAGGATGGCGCCTTCATGCGGCGGCAGAGCTTTCCGGCCTTTGGCGACGCGCTCGCCCGCATCCACAACCCGGCCGACCCGCTCGATGTCGCCGTCGACGGTGCTGCCTGGCGACGCCTCGCCTATGACGAATTGCTCGCTGGCCAGGTCTCGCTGGCGCTGGTCAGGGCAAAGATCCGCCGCCTGTCCGGCCGTCCCCTGGTCGGCGACGGCAGCGTCGTCGAGAAATTGAGCGCCGCACTCCCCTATTCGCTGACCGCAAGCCAGGAATTCGCGCTCTCCGAGATCAACGCCGACCTTGCCGATCCCGAACGTATGCTGCGGCTGCTCCAGGGTGATGTCGGCTCCGGCAAGACGGTCGTCGCCCTGCTCGCCATGGCGCGCGCGGTCGAGGCCGGCGGCCAGGCAGCCTTGATGGCGCCGACCGAAATCCTGGCGCGCCAGCATCTGGCGACGATCGCGCCGTTGGCCGCCAAGGCCGGGCTGCGCATCGCCATCCTGACCGGCCGCGAAAAAGGCCGCGAACGCGCCGACACGCTGGCCGGCCTGGCGAGCGGCGGGATCGACATCGTCGTCGGCACCCACGCGCTGTTCCAGGAGACGGTGACCTTCCACGACCTCGTCCTGGCCGTCATCGACGAGCAGCATCGCTTCGGCGTCCATCAGCGGCTTGCCATCACCGCCAAGGGCGACGCGCCCGACATGCTGGTGATGACGGCAACCCCCATCCCGCGCACGCTGGTGCTGACCGCGTTCGGCGACATGGATGTTTCCAAGCTGACGGAAAAGCCGGCCGGCCGCCAGCCGATCCGCACCGTCACGCTGCCGCTCGAACGGCTGGACGAACTCGTCGGCCGCATGGTCGAAGCCGTCGCCGGCGGCCAGAAGATCTACTGGATCTGTCCGCTTGTCGAGGAATCCGAAGAGATCAAGCTTATGTCGGCCGAGGACCGTTACGCCTCGCTGAAGCCGTTGTTCGGCGACCGCATCGGTCTCGTCCACGGCCGCATGAAGGGTGCCGAGAAAGACGAGGCAATGCGCGCCTTCAAGCAAGGCGACACGCGCATCCTGATCGCCACCACCGTGATCGAGGTCGGCGTCGACGTGCCCGATGCCACCGTCATGGTCATCGAACATGCCGAGCGGTTCGGCCTGGCCCAACTGCACCAGTTGCGCGGCCGTGTCGGACGCGGCGACAAGCCATCATCTTGCGTATTGCTCTATAAAGACCCGCTCGGCGAGACCGCAAAACGCCGGCTTTCGGTGATGCGCGAGACCGAGGACGGTTTCTTGATCGCCGAGGAAGACCTGAAGCTGCGCGGCGAAGGCGAGTTGCTGGGCACCCGCCAGTCCGGCACGCCGGGTTTCCAGGTGGCGCGCATCGAGGCGCATGCCGATCTCCTGGAGGCGGCCCGCGACGATGCGAGGCTGATCCTGTCCGGCGACCCCGAACTCCAATCCGATCGGGGCGAGGCGTTGCGCCTGCTGCTCTATTTGTTCGGCCGCGACGAAGCGGTGCGGCTCCTGCGTGCCGGATGAGGCCCTAGCGGCGGATTGGCCACGGTTCCGTTGATCGGTTCGCCGTTCAGCATCACCAATTTCGCCTTCACCTCGGGCGCAACCAGTCCGGCCGAGACGATCAGCTTGGCGCCGTCCTCGATCGTCATGTCGAGCAGCACGATGTCGGACCTCGGCACATACATCAGGAATCCGGTGGTCGGGTTCGGCGTGCAAGGCATGAACACGGCGATCAGCGGATCGCCTTCCTGATCGAGCTTCTGATTGATCTCGGTCTCCTTCTCGCTGGCGACGAAGACCAGCGACCAGACGCCCTTGCGCGGATATTCGACCAGCCCGACCTGCCGGAACATGTCGCCCTTGTTCGACAGCACGGTCTCGAAAATCTGCTTCAGCGAACCATAGATGCCGCGCACCAACGGCATGCGGCCAAGCAGCCGTTCGCCGAAATTGACGATGGCGCGGCCAACGATGTTGGCGGTCAGGAAGCCGATCAGCGTGGTCAGGATCAGGGCGACGATCAGCCCGAAGCCGGGCACCGGGAACGACAGGTAGGTGTCGGGGCTGTAGCGTGCCGGAATATAGGGTTTTACCCAGGAATCGACCCAGCCGATGAACGACCAGGCGATATAGGCGGTGATCGCCAGCGGCGCGCAGACGACGAAACCTGTGAGGAAATAGTTCCTCAGCCGGGTCATGCCTGAGGTCTTCGGAGCATCGGACATGGTTCACCGGAGCGCGGGTTGCAGCGCAGATTAGTGAACAGCGAGACCGTTTGGAACTGCGAAGTTTTTAAAACCCAACTATGCCGCCGCTTCTAGTGGTTCGATCTTTTCGAGTTCCGATGCCAATTTCCTCGCCTCGGTCTCAAGCTCGTAAGCTTGCTGAAAATTCATCCAAAACTCGGGCGTAGTATTGAAAAACCTGGCAAGGCGAAGGGCGGTATCAGGGGTCAAACCGATCTCCTCCTTGGCAATGCGTTCAATACGGGTGCGCGGCAGATTGAGTTTTTTCGCCAGCGCACCGGCACTCATGCCAAGCGGAACGAGATACTCTTCCCGTAGGAATTCTCCAGGATGAACTGGACGTGCGAACTTGAGCATAGTTCAGGGTCCTCAACGATTCAGGGCAAGTGCCCACTCAATGATAATCGACGATCTCCACATCTTCAGCGCCAGCAGCGGTCCATCTGAAGCAGATACGCCACTGGTCGTTGATGCGAATTGAATGCTGCCCGACGCGGCCTCCTTTCAGAGCTTCTAAATGATTTCCGGGCGGCGATCGAAGATCATTCAGTTGCATGGCATTTTCGATTGCACGGAGGCGGCGCTCGCCGCGGACGACGAGATCGGGCGGAAAGCCTTTCGGCGCCCTGCCCTCGGCGACCGCTTGCACCGCCTTGCCTTTGAACGAAACGATCAACGCCCACCCCTCGCCTGTATCATACATTGATACAGGACGGACGCAAGCAAGATGTATCACTGAGCGATGCTTTTTTGCCGCGGCTGGCCCCGAAACGAGATTTGTCGGCGCCTATTCCACCGTCACCGATTTCGCCAGATTACGCGGCTGGTCGACGTCGGTGCCCATGAACACCGCGGCGAAATAGGCGAGCATCTGGATCGGCAGCGCGTAGACGATCGGCGAGATGATTTCCGGCACGTCCGGCAGCACGATCGTCTCCATCGTCTTCACGCTTACCTGTGCCGCGCCCTTGCTGTCGGTGATCAGGATGATCTTGCCGCCGCGCGCCGCCACTTCCTGCATGTTGGACACGGTCTTTTCGAAGATGCGGTCGTGCGGCGCGATAACGATGACGGGCATGTTCTCGTCGATCAGCGCGATCGGCCCATGCTTCAACTCGCCCGCGGCATAGCCCTCGGCGTGGATATAGGAGATTTCCTTGAGCTTCAGCGCGCCTTCCATGGCCAGCGGAAAATTGGTGTCGCGGCCGAGATAAAGCACATCGGAGTAGCGCGACACTTCCCGCGCGATCCGTTCGATCTGCTCTTCGAGCTTGAGCACCTGGTTGGCATAGCGCGGCGCTTCGGAAAGCTCGCGGACCAATATTCTCTCTTGCTCCTTCGAGATCGTGCCGCGCGCCACCCCGGCGCGCACGGCGAGCGACGCCAGCACCGAAAGCTGGCACGTGAAGGCCTTGGTCGACGCGACGCCGATCTCCGGACCGGCGAGCGTCGGCAGCACGACGTCGGATTCGCGCGCCATGGTCGATTCCCGAACATTGACGACGGCGCCGATCTTCATGCCAGCCTTGCGGCAATAGCGCAGCGAGGCCAGCGTATCGGCGGTCTCGCCCGATTGCGAGATGAAGAAGGCGGCATCGTTCGCCGACAGCGGCATCTCGCGATAGCGGAATTCCGAGGCGACATCGATGTCGACCGGCAGCCGCGCGTAGCGCTCGAACCAGTATTTGCCGATCAGTCCGGCGAGATAGGCGGTGCCGCAGGCCGAGATCGCCAGCCGGTTGATCTTCGCGAAATCGAACGGCAGATCGAGAGGCTTCGAGACGCCGCCGACGAAATCCACGTAGTGCGCCAGCGTGTGCGAGATCACCTCGGGCTGTTCATGGATTTCCTTTTCCATGAAATGGCGCCGGTTGCCCTTGTCGACCATGAAGCTGGTCGACAGCGACTGCTGGCGCTTGCGCTCGACCTGTCGGCCGTCGATATCGAAAATGGCGACGCTGTCGCGGCGCACCACGGCCCAATCGCCGTCTTCGAGATAGGTGATCGAATTGGTGAACGGGGCGAGCGCGATCGCATCCGATCCGAGGAACATCTCACCATCACCATGGCCGACGGCCAAAGGCGGGCCATTGCGCGCGCCGACGATAAGGTTGTCGTCGCCCTTGAACATGATGGCCAGCGCGAAGGCGCCTTCCAGCCGCTTCAGGGCCTGGTGCGCGGCCTCGACCGGCTTCAGACCTTTGGCGAGTTCCCGCGCCACCAGATGGGCGACGACCTCGGTGTCGGTCTGCGACGAGAAAGAATAGCCGTCGCCGATCAACTCGTCGCGCAGTTCGGCGAAATTCTCGATGATGCCGTTGTGGACGATGGCGACGCCATCGGAAAAATGCGGATGCGCATTGGTCTCGTTGGGCACGCCATGCGTGGCCCAGCGCGTGTGGCCGATGCCGATCGTGCCGTCCAACGGCTCGTCCTTGAGCCGGCGCTCGAGGTTGATCAGCTTGCCCTCGGCGCGCCGGCGGGCAAGCTGGCCGTGCTCGATGGTGGCGACACCGGCCGAGTCATAGCCGCGATATTCGAGCCGCTTCAGCGCATCGACGATGAGCGGCGCAACCTGCGAGTGGCCGATGATTCCAACGATACCGCACATGCAGACAGTCCCCGATTCCCCATGGAAAACCAGCGCTTACTTAGGGATGGCCGGCCTGCCGCGAAAGTCACTTTGCATTTCGTTGCGTATAACGAACGCTTCTGCACCATGACAGAGCGCTCTTGCAATCCGGTTACTGCAATCGTTCGGGTTTTCGATCGGCAAAGACGCGAACCCGCCGGCTGAGCGCTAGTGGTCCGCGCCGGCCGCCTTCTTCTTCGCGGCCGCGGCCGAAGCAAAGCGCTCGCGCACCTCCTTGCCCTTGCCGGGGATGGTCTTCTGACGGGCGCGGCCGAAGGCGAGCGCATCGTCGGGCACGCTTTCGGTGATCACACTGCCCGAGGCGACGTAGCCGCCCTTGCCGATCGTGACCGGCGCCACAAGCGAGGAGTTCGACCCGATGAAAGCGCCCTCGCCGATATCGGTGAAGAACTTCGAATAACCATCATAGTTGCAGGTGATGGTGCCGGCGCCGATATTGGCGCCCGCACCGATGCGGGCATCGCCGATATAGGTCAAGTGGTTGACCTTGGCGCCCTCCTCGATGACGGCCTGCTTGACCTCGCAGAAATTGCCGACTTTTGCCTTGGTCCTGAGATCCGCACCCGGCCGCAGCCGCGCGAACGGCCCGACATCGCAATTCGCGGCGATAGTGGCGCCTTCGATATGGCTGAAGCCATGGATCCTGGCGCCGGTGGCGATTTTCACGCCCGGACCGAACCAGACATTGGGCTCGACGATCGTGTCGGCGCCAATTTGGGTGTCGTGCGAGAAATACACGGTCTCCGGCGCGATCAGCGTCACGCCCGACAGCATCGCCTCGCGCCGTCGCCGCGCCTGCCAGATGCTTTCGGCCTGGGCCAGTTCGGCGCGGTTGTTGATGCCGAGCGCACTTTCGAAGCTGGCTTCGGTGGCGACGACGTCGAGTCCCCTGGCGCTGGCGATCTCGACGATGTCGGTCAGGTAATACTCGTCCTTGGCATTGTTGTTGCCGACCGCATCGAGCAGCTTCAATGCTTGGCTGCCGGCCACGGCCATCATGCCGGCATTGCAGAAGCCGATTTTTTTCTCCTCCGCGGAGCAGTCTTTTTCCTCACGGATGGCGGTGAGCTTGCCGCCTGTTTCGATGAGCCTGCCATAACCGGTCGGACTGGGCGGGCGGAAGCCTATCACCACGACGGCGGCGCCTTCCGCCAGTTTCAGCCGCGCCACGGTGAGCGCGTCCGCGTCGATCAGCGGCGTATCGCCGAACATCACCAGGATATCGTCGTAACCTTTTGATATCGCTTCGCGCGCGGCCAATACCGCATGCGCGGTGCCGAGGCGCTTTTCCTGCACGAAGCTCTCCGCCTTCGGCGCGAACTTTGCAGCCGCCTTGCGCATTTCCTCCGCCCCATGGCCGATCACCAGCGCCTGGCTACCGGCGCCGGCGGCTTCCGCCGCCTTCACCACATGAGCGACCATCGGCAGGCCTGCGATCTGGTGCAGAACCTTCGGCAGCGCACTCTTCATACGCGTGCCTTCGCCGGCGGCGAGGATGACGGACAGGCAGGATCTCTGGCTCATGAATGGACAACCATATGAAAAGGGTTGGGAATCAGAACATGCTAGCAGTGGCGCCATGCTGCACCAATGCGGTTAAATTCCGGTGAGATCGTGGAGCAGCTCGTTCATTGCCGGGCGCAAGCGGCGCTCATCCGCCCAACATCTATCCCAGCCGCCCCAGCAGCGGGAAATTCTCCAGCAGCCAGTACGACACGGTCTGCACGCCGCCGGTGAGAAAGAACACGCCGGCGACCACCAGTAATGCGCCGATGGCCTTTTCGACGCGGCCGAGATGGACGCGGAATTTGCCTAGGAAGCGCATGAAGGCGCCGGAGAACAGCGCGGCGATCAGGAATGGTATGCCGAGCCCAAGCGAATAGGCGGCGAGCAGCAGCGCGCCCTCGCCCACGGTTTCCCGGCCACCTGCCAGCGTCAGGATCGGCCCCAGCACCGGGCCGATGCACGGCGTCCAGCCGAAGGCGAAGGCCAGCCCCATGACGTAGGCAGCAAGCAGGCTTGCCGGCTTGCCCTGCGACTGGAAGCGCGCCTCGCGCGACAGCAGCGGGATACGCAAAATGCCGAGGAAATTCAGGCCCATCAGGATGATGAGCACGCCTGCACCCATCGCCAGCGGTTCCTGCCAGACGCGCAGCAGCCGGCCGATGGTCGAGGCGCCGGCGCCCAGCGCGACGAACACGGTCGAGAAGCCGAGCACGAAGGCGATCGAGGAATAGATGAGCGCGCCCCGCGTGCCTTGCCTTGCCGTCACGCCGGCATTGCCGCGGAAATCGTCGACCGAGATGCCGGCCATGTAGCAGAGATAGGGCGGCACCAGCGGCAGCACGCAAGGCGACAGGAACGAGATCGCCCCCGCTCCGACCGCGCTGACATAGCCGATGTCCAATGCCATTCCCAAAAACTCCAATGCCGTGGCTGATATAGCGACGCGCAGCCTTGTCCACCAATCACCATTGTGTTGGCAAGATCCTGCTTGTCAGGAAGAAACGACGGGCCGCAGGCGTTGATGCTGTGAGGCCGCGATTTCCCGCGCCTCTTCCACATCATCCAAGGAGATCTCTATGAAAACCATGACCGCAGGGCTGGCCGCGCTCTTGCTCAGCACCGCCGCATCCTTCGCCGCCGAGGCATGGAAGGAAGCCGAGGTCGGTGGCACCAAGATCTACACCGACGCCAACGGCATGACGCTTTATACCTATGACAAGGATGAGAAGGGCAAGACCAACTGCTACGACAAATGCGCCACCAACTGGCCGCCGCTGAAGGCCGAGGCCGGCGCCAAGGCGGACGACGAATGGAACGTCGTCGACCGCACCGACGGCACCAGGATGTGGGCCTATGACGGCAAGCCGGTCTACACTTTCATCAAGGACAAGAAGGCTGGGGACGTGAGCGGTGACGGCGTCGGCGGTGTCTGGCATATCGTCAAGGCCGATTAGTCCTCGATGCCGTTTCCCGCCTGCTGGCTGGACAAGGCTGGTCGCCGGACATCCCGGCGGCCGGCTTTTGTCCGACGCGCTATGGCAAACCGCTGTATGTCGGCCCTGATTTTCCGCGACTCGATTGAAATGAAGCAGGTCGTTTCCGGCGACACCGCCGCACAGAGTCCCTCGACCGGAATTCTGTGATGTTCTCCATACACTCTTAGAGTGTATTGCTGCGGACCGTCCGGCAATTTGGGCGCTTCCCCTTGACCGGATGCAAAAGCGCGGCCATGTGAGCGACGAACAGAACCGAGATTTCGTCGCGCGCAGCGGAATTCTTCTGCCGCATCACAGCTGATATGAGACCTCATGGACGTCGTCGTCGTCGAATCGCCGGCCAAAGCGAAGACCATCAACAAATACCTAGGCAAGAACTACAAGGTTCTGGCCTCGTTCGGCCACGTCCGTGATTTGCCGGCCAAGGATGGCTCGGTGCGCCCGGACGAGGATTTCGCAATGTCCTGGGCGGTCGATACCGCCTCGGGCAAGCGGCTCGCCGACATCGCCAAGGCGGTCAAGGATGCCGACGGTCTGATCCTCGCCACCGACCCGGATCGCGAAGGCGAAGCCATCTCCTGGCATGTGCTGGAGGTGCTCAAGCAGAAGCGCGCGCTGAAGGACAAGCCGGTCAGCCGCGTCGTCTTCAACGCCATAACCAAGTCTTCCGTGCTGGAGGCGATGGCCAATCCGCGCCAGATCGATGCGCCGCTGGTCGATGCCTATCTAGCCCGCCGCGCGCTCGACTATCTCGTCGGCTTCACGCTGTCGCCGGTCCTGTGGCGCAAGCTGCCTGGCGCCCGTTCGGCCGGCCGCGTCCAGTCGGTGGCGCTGCGTCTGGTCTGCGACCGCGAATCCGAGATCGAGCGCTTCATCCGCGAGGAATATTGGCAGGTCGCCGCCATCCTCGGCACGCCGCGCAACGAGAATTTCGAGGCGCGGCTGACGGCGTTCGAGCGCAAGAAGCTGCAAAAGCTCGACATTTCCAACAAGGCGCAGGCCGACGACATCAAGGCGATGCTCGAAGGTGCGACCTTCAAGGCGCAGTCCGTCGAAGCCAAGCCAACCAAGCGCAATCCGGGCCCGCCCTTCACCACCTCGACGCTGCAGCAGGCCGCCTCTTCAGGCCTCGGCTTTTCGGCCAGCCGCACCATGCAGGTGGCCCAGCGCCTCTATGAAGGCATGGAGATCGGCGGCGAGACCACCGGCCTGATCACCTATATGCGAACCGACGGCGTGCAGATGGCGCCCGAGGCGATCGACGCCGCCCGCGACGCGATCGGCAAGGAATTCGGCCCAAAATATCTGCCGGAAAAGCCGCGCCTCTACACGACCAAGGCCAAGAACGCCCAGGAAGCGCACGAAGCGATCCGCCCGACGGATTTCATGCGCACCCCCGCATCGGTCAGGCAATATCTCGATGCCGACCAGGCGCGGCTCTATGAACTGATCTGGAAGCGCGCCATCGCCAGCCAGATGCAGCCGGCAGAGATCGAACGCACCACCGTCGAGATCGAAGCGATCAACGGCGCCCGCACCGCCGAACTTCGCGCTGTCGGTTCCGTCATCCGCTTCGACGGTTTCATCGCCGCCTACACCGACCAGAAGGATGACGACGCGGACGACGAGGAAAACCGCCGCCTGCCCGAAATCCGCGCCGGCGAACAGCTTGCCCGCCAAGCGATCAACGCCACCCAGCACACGACCGAGCCGCCGCCGCGCTATTCCGAGGCTTCGCTGATCAAGAAGCTGGAGGAGCTCGGCATCGGCCGCCCCTCGACCTACACGGCGATCCTGAAGACGCTCGAGGACCGCGACTACGTCACCATCGACAAACGCCGGCTGGTGCCGCAGGCCAAGGGCCGCCTTTTGTCGGCATTCCTTGAAAGCTTCTTCGAGCGTTACGTCGAATATGACTTCACCGCATCGCTTGAGGAAAAGCTCGACGAGATTTCCGACGGCAAGCTCGCCTGGAAAGACGTGCTGCGCGACTTCTGGAAGGATTTCTCGGGCGCCGTCGCCGACATCAAGGAACTCCGCGTCACCGACGTGCTCGATGCGCTGAACGAGGAACTGGCGCCGCTGGTTTTCCCGGCCCGCGAGGACGGCTCCAATCCACGCATCTGCCCGAAATGCGGCACCGGCAATCTTTCCCTCAAGCTCGGCAAGTTCGGCGCCTTCGTCGGTTGCTCGAATTACCCCGAATGCTCCTTCACCCGCCAGCTTGGCGACGCCGCCAACCCGAATGGCGAGAATGGCGGCGGCGAGGACGGCACCAAGGTGCTCGGCAAGGATCCCTACACCGCCGAGGAGATCACGCTGCGCAGTGGCCGCTTCGGCCCCTACATCCAGCGTGGCGATGGCAAGGAAGCCAAGCGTTCCAGCCTGCCCAAGGGCTGGACGCCCGATTCGATCGACCATGAAAAGGCGCTTGCCCTGCTTTCCCTGCCGCGCGATGTCGGCAAGCACCCGGAAACCGGCAAGATGATCTCGGCCGGGCTCGGCCGCTACGGTCCGTTCGTGCTGCATGATGGCACCTACGCCAATGTCGACAGCATCGAGGACGTGTTCTCCATCGGTCTCAATCGCGCGGTCACGGTGATCGCCGAGAAGCAGTCCAAGGGCAAGGGCGGCCGTAATGGCGGCACGCCGGCGGCCTTGAAGGAACTTGGCGACCATCCGGATGGCGGCGGCAAGATCGTCGTGCGCGACGGCAAGTACGGACCTTACGTGAATTTCGGCAAGGTCAATGCCACATTGCCCAAGGGCAAGGATCCGCAGTCGGTGACCATGGACGATGCGCTGGCGCTGATTGCCGAGAAGGAAGCCAAGGGCGGTGGCGGCAAGAAGCCGTTCCGCAAGGCGGCCGCGGCCAAAGCGCCTGCAACCAAGAAGGCGGCCGCCAAGAAGCCGGCCGCAAAGAAAAAAGGATAGCCGTCGTGGCGCGCAAGATCACCGGACGAGGCCACGGCGATCCGCGCACCGCCGACACGAGGGCCAAGGTCAAGGACGACTACCGGCCGTCGCGTGACGAGATACTGCGCTACATCGCCGAAAATCCCGATCGCGCGGGAAAGCGTGATATCGCCAAGGCGTTCGCCTTGCGTGGCGACGATCGCATCTGGCTGAAGGATCTCCTGCGCGACCTGCAGGATGAAGGCGTCCTGACCAAAGAGCGCAAGCGGCTGGCCCGCGTCGGCGCCCTGCCCCATGTCACGGTACTCGACATTTTTGACCGAGACGCCGACGGCGTGCTGCTGGCGCGTCCCACCGAACACACCGCCAATGGACCGCCACCCATTGTTTCCATCCGTCTGTCGCGCAGTGGCGGCGGACCGGCGCCGGGCATCGGCGACCGCGTGCTGGCCAAGACTTTTCCCGCCGACGACACGAATGTCGCCCTGGGCGGCCCGGCCTACACCGGACGGGTGGTGAAGATATTCGAGAAGCGCAGCGATGCCGTTCTCGGTGTTTTTCGCGTGCTTCAGGACGGCAGCTTGCGCATCGAGCCGGTGGAGCGGCGTCAACCGGAACTGATCGTCGACAAGGAATTCCAGAACGGCGCCAAAAACGGCGACCTGGTCGAGGTCGAGCCCGCGCGAGCCTCCCGCTATGGATTGCCGAGAGCAAAAGTACTCAACGTGCTGGGCTCGCTGACCAGCGAAAAAGCGGTCTCGATGATCGCCATCCACGCACATGACATTCCGCACATCTTCCCGGCCGACGTCATCGCTGAGTCCGAAGCCGTCAAGCCCGCGACAATGGATCATCGCGAGGACTGGCGTGACTTGCCGCTGGTCACCATCGATCCGGCCGACGCAAAGGATCATGACGACGCGGTGTTCGCCACACCCGATGCCGATGAGAAGAACCCTGGCGGCGTGGTCATCACGGTCGCCATCGCCGATGTCGCTGCTTACGTCCGCCACGGCACGGCACTCGACCGCGAGGCGCTGAAGCGCGGCAACTCGGTTTATTTCCCGGATCGCGTCGTTCCGATGCTGCCCGAGCGCATCTCCAACGATCTCTGCTCGCTGCGCGAAGGCCAGGATCGTCCGGCGCTGGCGGTCCGCATGGTTTTTTCGGCGGACGGGCGGAAGATCCGGCATTCCTTCCATCGCGTCATGATGAAATCGGCGGCCAAGCTCGCCTACCCGCAGGCGCAGGCGGCGATCGACGGCGTGCCTGACGACAAGACCGGACCGATTCTCGACGCGGTGCTGAGGCCGCTATGGGATGCCTATGCGATCCTCAAGCGCGGACGCGATGGCCGCCAGCCGCTCGAACTCGACCTTCCGGAGCGCAAGATACTGCTGAAGCCCGACGGCACGGTCGATCGCGTCGTCGTGCCGGAACGGCTCGACGCCCACAAACTCATCGAAGAATTCATGATCCAGGCCAATGTCGCCGCCGCGGAGACGCTGGAGGCCAAGAAGCAGGCGCTGGTCTTCCGCATCCATGACGAGCCTTCGATGGCCAAGCAGGAATCGCTGCGCGAATTTCTGCAGACGCTAGGCCTGTCGCTGGCGCGCGGCGCGCAGATGCGGCCTGCCCAGTTCAACGGCATTCTCGAGCGCGTGCGCGGGGCCGACAATGAAGGCCTGGTCAATGAGGTGGTGCTGCGCTCGCAGAGCCAGGCCGAATATTCGCCGAAGAACATCGGCCATTTCGGCCTCAACCTCAGGCGCTATGCGCATTTCACCTCACCCATCCGCCGCTACGCCGATCTCATCGTGCATCGCGGACTTATCGCCGCACTCGGCCTCGGCCCGGGCGGGCTGACGCAGGACGAGGAAGCGCGGCTCGAGGATGTTTCGGTGCTGATTTCCGGCACGGAACGCCGTGCAATGGCGGCCGAGCGCGATACGGTCGACCGGCTAATCGCCGCCTATCTGGCCGAGCGCATCGATGACCGTTTCGATGCCCGAATTTCAGGCGTCACCAAATCGGGACTATTTGTCCAATTGCCGCAGTATGGCGCGGATGGTTTCATCCCGGTGTCAACGCTGGGCGGTGATTACTATATATATGATGAAACGGCTCGCTCCTTGTACGGAGAACGCTCGGGCAAGGGTTACCAGCTCGCGGATCGGGTCGAGGTCCGGCTCGTCGAGGTGGCACCCATGGCAGGTGCCATGCGCTTCGAGATGTTGACCGACCCGAAGCCCCTGCCGGGCTCCAAAAGGTCGTTTCACAAGGCCAAGGGCCGCGCCCGCGCGTCGCAATCGCGATCGGGTCCGCGCGGCAGGAGACGATGATGGAACAACAGGTTTTTGGCGGCGAGCATCACTCGGGCCGGGTTGCCCGCCCGCTGTGGACGGCCATGAAGCGCGGCATGCTCGGCCGCTGCCCGAACTGCGGCGAAGGCAAGCTGTTTCGCGGCTTCACCAAGGCCGTCGAGACCTGCAATGTCTGCGGCGAGGAAATTCACCACCATCGCGCCGACGACCTGCCCGCCTATCTAGTCATCGTCATCGTCGGCCATATCGTTCTCGGTGCCTTCATGGGCGTGGAGGCGACATCGACGCTTTCCACCTGGCAGCACATCGCCATCTGGGTACCACTGACCATCCTGCTGTCGGTTGCCCTGCTGCAACCGGTGAAAGGTGCCGTCATCGGATTGCAATGGGCCTTCTATATGCACGGTTTTGGTGGCGAACACGACGTGGCTGAGCCCCACCCCGGTGCCTGAGGTGCTGCCTGGCGCAACATGCCAATCGTCAAGGCTACTTTCGCATGCAAGACGTTTCCGCTAGGTCCTGCGCATGGATGGTATGACCAACGCGGAGGTCGACAAGATCGACAAGGGTCTGGCCACGCATGGCGGCCGGGCGATTCGTCCACGAGACGCCGCGACCCTGATCCTGCTCGACCGCGAGGGCGACGAGGTGCGTGTATTGATGGGTCGCCGTAGTGCCGGCCACGCCTTCATGCCAGGCAAGTTCGTGTTTCCCGGTGGCCGTACCGACCCGGCGGACAGCCGCATTCCCGCGGCGACCGCGCTGCATCCCGACCAGGAATCAAAGCTCATCGCCGGTCCTGGGCGCACAAGCGCGGCGCGAGCCCGCGCTATCGCCCTGTCCGCCATCCGCGAGACCTACGAGGAAGCCGGATTGCTGATCGGCCGCAAAGGCGCGTTCGCCACCGCAAGGGCCGATTGGCAAGGCTTTGCCGAACACGGCGTCCAACCCTGCCTGGACATGCTGCGCTTGATCGCGCGCGCCGTCACCCCACCCAACCGGGTACGCCGCTTCGACACTCGTTTCTTCAGCGCATGGCGCTCCGACGTCGCCGTCGAACTGCCGGGTGGCGGCCCTACGAACGAACTCGAGGAACTGGTCTGGCTGCCGCTTGCCAAGGCCAGGGAAGCCGACATCCCCGACATCACCCGAATGATCCTGGACGAGTTGGAAAGCCGCCTCGTCCACGACCCGCTGTTGCGTCCGGGCGGTCCCGTGCCCTTCTACCGGCTTGTCCGCAACCGCTTCACCCGCGAAATTCTGTAAAACATCGAGTATTCAGACATAACATGACGGTCGATACCCAACAAAAGGGCGACGAACGCGTACACTGGCTGCCGATGGTGGCGGCGATATCGTCGATCAGCGTCGTCGGCATCGCCATCGGCCTCGGCATGCCGCTGCTCAGCGTCATCCTGGAAACGCGCGGCCATTCGGCCTCGATGATCGGCCTCAACACGGCGGTCGCCGGCCTGGCCTCGATCGCCGGTGCGCCGCTGGCCACGCCGCTCGCCATGCGGTTCGGCGTCGCCTGGACGATGATCGCCATGATCGCCACAGGTGCGCTGGCCTTCGTCGGCTTCCACTTCGCACCCGATTTCTGGATGTGGTTTCCACTGCGCGTCGTGCTGCATATCGCGCTGACGGTGCTGTTCATCCTGTCGGAGTTCTGGATCAGCACCTCGGCGCCGCCACACCGGCGTGGCCTTGTCCTCGGTATCTACGCGACCGTTCTGTCGCTCGGCTTTGCCGCGGGGCCGTGGCTGTTCGCCCATCTCGGCAGCTCCGGTTTCAGGCCTTTTGGCGTCATCATCGCGTTGGTGACGCTGGCCGCGATACCGGTGCTGGCGGCCCGCAACGAAAGCCCCACCATTGTGGCCGACGGCGAGACCAGCAACTTCCTGCGCTACATCTGGCTGGTGCCGACCGCGACTTTCGCGGTGCTGGTGTTCGGCGCCGTCGAAACCGGTGGCTTCGCGCTATTTCCGGTCTACGGCAACCGCATCGGCTACTCCGAGGCCGACGCGGCACTTCTCCTGACCATGATCGGTCTGGGCAATGTGCTGTTGCAGATCCCGATCGGCATGATCAGCGACCGCGTCAGCGACCGCCGCTATCTGCTGCTCGCCTGCGCGATCGTCGGCCTCGCCGGCACGATCTTCATGCCCTTCTTCGCCCAGAATTGGCACCTGATGGCGGCCCTCCTGTTCGTCTGGGGCGGCGTGGTCGCGGCCATGTACACGATCGGCCTTGCCCATCTCGGCTCGCAGCTTTCCGGCCACGAGCTGGCATCGGCCAATGCCGCCTTCGTGCTGTGCTACGGCGTGGGCATGGTGCTCGGCCCGCAGGCCATCGGCATCGGCATGGATGCGTTCGGTCCGTCTGGCTTCGGCTGGTCGCTCGGCCTGTTCTTCGCCGCCTACATCGCCCTGGTCAGCATCAGGCTGGTCCGCAAGATCCTGCTGTAGCGCGACGGCACGATACGGCTACTGACACAACCGTGTCAGGAGCATCCGGTTAAAAGAGTGTCCCAATATCCGAAGTTGAGGACACTTCCATGATCGACAGCGGCTTTGAAACCACATCCCTACGAATGACGCTTCTGCTGCTTGTAACCTTCCAGGCGCCGGCAGCGGATGTCGACCGCATCATGGACGCGGTGGTGGCGATAGCCCCGCTGGCCATGGGCAAATACGACCGCAACGCCTACCAGTCGGCACATGGCATCGAGCGCTACAGGCCACTCGACGGGGCCGGCGCCGAAACCGAATTGCGCCGGCGTCCCGGAACGGTCGAAGTTTCATTCGAACTGCCCGACGACCAGCCGCTGGCCGCCCGCGTCGTCGAAGCGATTTTCCAGGCGCACTCCTATCAGGAGCCGGTGATCCGCATCCAGCCGATCCTCGCCAGCCGCTCCAAGGGGCTCGACGATCAGGCCAACCCGAATCGCTGGTGGAACACCACCGGAGACTGGAAGAAAATCGCCTTGCCAGCCACAGCGGACGCGTGAGCATTGGTGATTGGCGAAATCCGAGATGAAGGTCGATCTCCCCCCAAGTGGGGGAGATGTCCGGCAGGACAGAGGGGGGCGCTGTCCCGCCAGCCTTGCTGTAATCTTCGGCCTACACGCAGCGCAGGTTCGGTGAAGATCTAGGATGGGCCGAGCCAGATCGGCCTGGCGAATTGGGAGATCGGCGCTCTACGGCGCCCCCTCTGTCCTGCCGGACATCTCCCCCACGAGGGGGGAGATTGGCAGCTCGGCGGACTGCGCTGACTTCGGCAAATAGACTGTCGCTGTTCGACCGTTCCGCTTCACAAGCTCCGCCGGGCTGTCGCCGGGCTTGACTTTCCGGGCACGTTGTTTATGTGTCGCGGCAAGTTTCCCGCGTCCGGGTGTTTTCCCGTGCTTCAGCGGCCAAAACCCCACGAACACAACGGACTGATATCATGGCCAAAGCCGCAAACATCAAGATCAAGCTTCTGTCGACCGCCGACACCGGTTTCTTCTACGTGACCAGCAAGAACAGCCGTACCAAGACCGACAAGCTGTCGTTCCGCAAGTACGATCCGGTCGCCAAGAAGCACGTCGAATTCAAGGAAACCAAGATCAAGTAATCTGGTTTTCCGGAAATGTCGAAACGCCGCCCATTGGGCGGCGTTTTTGTTTTCACTGGGGGCTGAAGCTGAAGTGCCTCACCCGATGCGATCGCCGCTTGCCGGATCGAAAATGTGCAGCGATGCCGGATCGGCCGCCAGACGCACGACGTCGCCGGGCTTCACGCCGGCCCGGCCCATGGCAAAGACGCAGAGCTGCTGGTTGGCCGCCTTGACGTAGAACTGCGTCGAGAGGCCGAGCGGCTCCACGACCCCCACCTCGCCTTGCAGAGCACCGTCACCGGCCAGCCTGATATGCTCGGGCCGCAAGCCGACGGTGACGGCATCGCCATCCTCCAGAGGCAGCCCGTCCGGCAGCCGCAGCATCTGGGCGTCGGCCAGCACGGCGTCGAGCGTCCTGCCCTTGCGAACCGTCGCCGGCAGGAAATTCATGCCCGGCGAGCCGATGAAGCCGGCAACGAACATGTTGGCCGGCCGGTCATAGAGATCTAGCGGCGCGCCGACCTGCTGGATCAGCCCGTCATGCATGACGACGATCCGGTCGGCCATGGTCATCGCCTCGATCTGGTCGTGGGTGACATAGACCGAAGTGGTCTTCAGTTGCTGGTGCAGCGCCTTGATCTCGGCGCGCATGTGGACGCGCAGCTTGGCATCGAGGTTCGACAGCGGCTCGTCGAACAGAAAGACCTTGGGATCGCGCACGATGGCGCGGCCCATGGCGACACGCTGGCGCTGGCCGCCGGACAGTTGCCGCGGCAGGCGTTGCAGGAACGTGTCGAGGCCGAGCCGCTTGGCGGCACCGTCGACCCGCTCGTCGATCGCCGGCTTCTCCGCCTTCCGCAGCATCAGGCTGAAGCCCATGTTCTTCGACACGTCCATGTGCGGATAAAGCGCGTAGGACTGGAACACCATGGCGATGTCGCGATCCTTCGGCGCGACGTCGTTGACCAGCCGCTCGCCGATGCGGATCTCGCCGCCGGAAGCTTCCTCCAGTCCGGCGATCATGCGCAAAAGCGTGGACTTGCCGCAACCGGACGGGCCGACCAGGACGACGAACTCGCCATCGGCGATTTCGAGGTCGACTGCGTGCAGCACCCGGACGGCGCCATAATCCTTGCGGACCTTTTCGAGCGTGACTGAAGCCATCGATCTATCCTTTGACGGCGCCGGCGGTCAGGCCGGTGACGAGATAGCGTTGCAGGAAGGCGAAGAAGATGCAGACCGGGATTAACGCCAGGATGGACGCCGCCATCATCTGCCCCCAGTCGACGGCGAACTTGCCGATGAAGGTGAGCAGGCCGACGGCAAAGGTCTTCTGGTCGTCGCTGGAAATCAGCATCAGCGCGAACAGAAGCTCGCTCCAGGCGGCGGTGAAGACGAAGCCGAGCGTAGCGCCCATGCCGGGCAGCGTCAGCGGCACGATCACGCGGCGCATCGCCTGCGCACGCGTGCAGCCGTCGATCATCGCCGCCTCTTCCAGGTCCTTCGGAATGCCGTCGAAGAAGGACTGCATCAGGAAGGTGGCGAAGGCTGTGTTGAAGGCGGTATAGATGATGATCAGCCCGGTCAGGCTGTTGATCAGGCCGATCTGACCCATCACGCGGTAGATCGGCGGGATGACCATCACCAGCGGAAAAGTCTGGGTCAAAAGCAGCATCAGCGCCAGCGCTGCCTTGCCGCGGAACATGAAGCGGGACATGGCGTAGCCGGCGAGCGTGGCGATGATCGTCACCAGCGCCGCCGTCGATACCGAGACGATGACGCTGTTGAGGAAATAGCGTGGAAAATCGGTGGCCTCGAGCACGGTAACGAAGTTCTGCAACGTCATCCGCGACGGCCAGAAGGTGATGCCTTCCGAATAGAGGAGCCGCTCCGGCGTCACCGAGATCTTCAGCGTCCAGTAGATCGGAAACAGGGCGAAGACCACATAGGCGGCGATCGCGGCGTAGAGGCCTATGCCGCCGAAAAAGCGCTGCGAGGCCGAGCGTCCCGCGATCATCAGACGTGCCTCACTAGCGTGCGACGGATAGCGATCAGCGCGATCGCATAGGCGATGAGCAGAACCAGTAACAGCACGGCCACCGCGGAGGCATAGCCCTTGTCCAGCGATTTGAAGGCGCTGACATAGATGTATACCGGCACCGTATTGGTCGACCCGGCCGGCCCGCCCTCGGTCATGACGAAGATCAGGTCGGCGAAAGTGGCGATCCAGATGGTTCGCAGCATCACGGTGATGGCGATGGTCGGCGCCAGGAACGGCAACGTCACCTTGGTGAAGCGCTGCCAGGGCGAGGCGCCGTCGATGGCCGCCGCTTCATGCAGTTCCGACGGAATGGATTTCAGCGCCGCCAGCAGCGTGATGGCGAAGAATGGAATGCCGAACCAGATGTTGGCGACGATCGGCCCCCACATGGCGGTCGAGGGATCGGAGAGCACGTTGGTCGGCTCGGCCTTCAGCCCCAATGCAAACAGCCAGTGCGGCAGCGGACCGGTGATCGGATTGAACAACCAGGCCCAGGTGAGGCCGGACAGGAAGGACGGCACCGCCCAGGGCAGGAACACCAGCGCCTGCACCAGTTTACGGCCCCAGAACGGCTTGTCGAGCAGCTGCGCCAGGCCAAGGCCGAGGAAGAACTGGAAGAACAGGCTGGCGACCGTCCACCACAGCGTGTTGACCAGCGCCTGCCCCAGCACCTGGTCCGACAGCATGGCCTGGTACTGGCCGAGCCCGACATATTCCGACTTGAAGGCCGAGAATTTGCGGAACGAATAGCTGATGCCGATAACCAGCGGCACCAGAAGCACGATGACCAGCAGGATGATCGCCGGGCTGAGATAGAGCCACGGCTCGATGGTGGCGTGCGATAGCCGCTTGCGACGCGGCTTGCCGACGGATCTTATTTCGGACACGGCATAGGTCATTAAGCTCGCTCTGCGGTGAAAGGTAGGGCCGGCGTTGGCACAGCGTCCTGCTCCCCGTTCCACGGGAAGAAGATGCCGGATCACTCTCCGCAGCTGCAGCGCAGCTACTGCGGAGGACGGACAGCCAGATGAGGGGCAGCGCCAGCTTTTCAGAACTTAGCGCCGCCCCTCATCCGTCACTTCGTGACACCTTCTCCCCGTGAAACGGGGAGAAGGAAAAAGGCGCGCGCTACTTCTTGTTTTTCGCCAGCCAGTCCTGCTGCTCCTTGGTCAGGAAGGCCGCCCATTGGTCGGCGACCTCCTTGGCCGGCTTTTGGCCAAGCAGCACTTCCTGAAAATTCTTGATCGCTACCTGGTCGACGAAATTGCCCAGGTTCTCCAGATGCGTCGGCGGCGTCACCATTTCGTATTTGTCGCTGTTCAGCTCGGTGAACCAGCCCTTGAACTGCTCGGTCTTGAAGTGGGCGTCCTGGTCGGCGCCGTTGTGGATCGGAATGACGCCGACTTCCTTGGCCCATTCGAGATTGTCCTTGGGCGACAAAAGCGTCGCCATCAGCTTCCAGGCGTCGTCCTTGTGCTGCGAGTTGGCGAACATCGCCCAGCCGGCATAGCCGAGCGTCGGATAGGACTTGCCGCTCGGTCCGACAGGCATTGGCGCCACGGCGAAGTCGTCGGCGCTCATCTTGTCTGCGATGCCGAGCAGCGCGTCGGGATCCTGGTTGAGCATGGCGCAGGTGCCGGAATAGAAACCGGTGACGGTTTCGTTGAAGCCCCAGCTCACCGCATCCTTCGGCGCCAGTCCGTCCTTGTACATGTCGGCCAGCATTTGCAGGCCCTTGACCGAACCTTCCTCGTTGATGGTCGAGGTGCCGTCCTCGTTGAAGTAGCCGCCCTTGCCGGCGGCGATGTTCATGAACATGTGCATGCCGTTGAACGCGCCCGGTCCGCCGCGCAGGCAGTAGCCGTATTTGCCCGGCAGTGCCGAGATCTTCTTGGCATCGGCGACGAACTCGTCGAGCGTCGCCGGCGGGCCGTCGAGGCCGGCCTCCTTGAACAGCTTCTTGTTCCAGAACAGCGCGTTGAGATAATAGCCGTAGGGGATCATGTACTGGGTGTTGTTGACCGTCGAGCCGAACTGCTTGGCGCGCTCCCCGAGCGTCTTGGCGTCGTCCCATTTGGCCATATAGGGACCGAGGTCCTCGAGCTGGGCATTGTTGGCATAAAGGCCCATCCAGCGCTCCGGCATCTCGACCACGTCGGGCGTGTCGCCGGCCTGCACCATGGTCAGGAATTTTTCGAAGGCCTGGCCCCACGGCAGCGAGATCAGCTCGACCTTGACGCCGGGATTGGCCGCCTCGAACTCGGCGATCTGCTTTTTCAGGAACTCGGTGCGCGGCGGGCTGGTGATGACTTCGACCATTTTGAGGGTCGAATCGGCCAGCGCGCTTCCGGCGGAAATCGCCAGCCCCGCAACCGTGGCAAGCATGACGGTCAGTTTCTTCATGTTCAAGACTCCCATTTTGAACCCGCTTGTTATTTTCTGGCTTTTTCGAAGGCCTGGGCAACGTCGGCCCATAAGTCTTCGACATTCTCCAATCCGACATTGAAGCGGATGGTTCGGGGGCTAACGCCGAAGCGCGCCATCGAATTCAGTCCCGGCGTCTGCTCCAGCGACGCCTTGGCCGGCACGACCAGGCTTTCATGCCCGCCCCAGCTGACGCCGATGCGGAAATATTTCAGCGCGTCGACGAAGGCGGGGATGTCGATATCGTCCGTCACCTCGAAGGAGAACAGTCCGCCATAGCCGGCCAGCGTCGCCTTGCCCGGATGGTTCGAATAGACGGGATGGTTGACGCGCTCGACATTGGCATGTGCCTTCAGCCGTTCGGCGATGATAAGCCCGCTCTTCATATGGTGCGGCAGGCGCAGTGGCAGCGTGCGCATCCCGCGCAGCAGCAGCCACGCCTCGAAGGGCGACAGCTTGCCACCGAGATAGGAATAGGTCTGCTCGTTGATGTGCTTGATGTGGGCGGCCGAGCCCGCCACCACGCCGGCGACCGTATCGCTGTGGCCGCCGAGATATTTCGATGCCGAATGCAGCACCAGATCGACGCCATGCGCGATCGGTTTTTGGAACACCGGCGTCGCCCAGGAATTGTCGATCGTGGTGACGATGCCCTGCTCCCTGGCCAACCGGGTCAGATGCGGCAGATCCTGGAGCTCGAACATCATCGAGGTCGGGCTTTCCAGATAAAGCAGCCTGGCGCCCGGAAGTGCCGCCGCCACCGCGTCCGGGTCGGAGCCGTCGACATAGTCGACCCTGATGTTGAGCCGCGGCAACAGCCGCTCGAACAGCCTGTAGGCGTCGCCGTAGCAATTGCGCACCGCAACGACGCGCTCGCCGGCGCCGACGAAGGCAAGCACGGTGGCGCTGATCGCCGCCATGCCGCTGGAAAAGCCGCGCGCGGCTTCAGCGCCCTCGAGTGCCGCCACCCGCGCCTCGAACTCCATCACCGTCGGATTGTCGCCGCGCGAATAGATCGGCTGCTTGCGCTTGCCGGCAAAGGTGTCGGCCATTTCGGCATAATTGGCGAAGGTGAACAGCGAAGTCTGGTAGATCGGCGGCACCACCGCGCCGCCCGGGAAAGGCTCGTCATGGGCCAGCAGTGTCGCCGCCTCGGCGAGATAGTCGTAGTCGAAAGCGGCTGGATGCTCGTTCATGTCTGGCTCGAAAGTTTGAGTTTGGCCGCGCCGCGCTTCAGATCGTCCTCGACGGTGGCGATCAGCTTGAGTGCCTCGTCGCGGGCGCCTTGCGGATCGCGCGCAGCGATGCGCTCGTAGATCGTCCGGTGGTAGGGAAAGCTGGCGTGGCCGAAGTCGCGAACGCCCAGCGGATGCTCCCAGAAGCGATGGAACAACTCGTGCATGGCGGCGATGATCTGCTCGAACAGCGGATTGCCCGAGACCCGGTAGATTGCCTGGTGGAACTCCCAGTCCTCCTCCGACGACATGCCGTCGCGGGTGCGAAAAGCCTGCTCCATGATGTCGAGCTTGCGTTCGATCTCGGCGATGTCGGATTGGCTTGCGCGCTCGGCGCAAAGGGCGGCCGCCTCCGCCTCCAGCGCACGGCGTATTTCCAGCGTCTGCATCAGGCTGGTGAAGTCATTGCCGCCTGCCAGCGTCAGCGGCAAATGCAGCATGTCGGGCGACACGGCCGCCTTGAGATAGGTGCCGCTGCCTTGCCGCCGCTCGACGAGGCCGAGCCCTTCCCACCGCGTCAGCGCCTCACGCACCGTGTTGCGGCTGACCTTCAGCCGCTCGGCCAGAATACGCTCGGTCGGAAGTCTCTCGCCCGGCTGCAAGGCCTCGGCGCGAACAAAGCCCACCAACGCCTTCAGCACGGCGTCGTCGCGCGCCGTGGTCTGGATGGGTGGCAGGCTGTTCTGGTCCACGCTCTCTCCAAGTGGTCCAATGGTCCAACCAATTTCTGCA
Organism: Mesorhizobium sp. M0152; assembly: GCF_040322415.1. Classification (NCBI taxonomy): domain Bacteria; kingdom Pseudomonadati; phylum Pseudomonadota; class Alphaproteobacteria; order Hyphomicrobiales; family Phyllobacteriaceae; genus Mesorhizobium; species Mesorhizobium sp. M0152. Next base: position 421 of record NZ_JAMYTH010000001.1, on the reverse strand, counting down.
CAGATGAGAGGTGCTGTCAATCGGCTGCCGGGAGGCTCGCTAGACGTGGGGCTGTAGCATCTGTCGATTCAGCGGAAGAGAAGCCCGCACCGTAGTATCGCTCAGAAGTCACGGCATGGATCCTAGGGTCTGCGCCGCGTCGCTTCGCTCCTTGCTTCGCCCTAGGATGACGACGGCGTGGAGGCCAGGCTAATCGCAGGCGTTGGAGTTCGACATCAATGGCAATCCGTAACCTTCGAGATTGGCCGAAAACATCTTTCCCGTCGTCATCCTAGGGCGAAGCAAGGAGCGAAGCGACGCGGCGCAGACCCTAGGATCCATGCCGTGACATTCGCAACGATCACGGCGATCCAGAACCTACCACCCAGTCCCGCGAAAGAGTTCGAACCATTCCGGGTTGGTTTTCTCGATCAGTTCGATC